>JBMNUE010000043.1:0-13268 GCA_050946095.1 Christensenellales bacterium | reverse complement strand
CGTATGCGGCTTGACGAAATGCTTCCCGCATGCGAGGTTTTAGATAAAATAGGCTATTTTTCATTGGAATGCTGGGGCGGCGCCACATTTGACGCATGCCTCCGCTTTCTTAATGAAGACCCGTGGGACAGGCTGCGCGTTCTTCGCAAGGCGCTTCCAAACACGAAGCTGCAGATGCTTCTGCGCGGTCAAAACATATTAGGCTACAAGCATTATGCGGACGACACTGTGGATTATTTCGTTAAAAAATCCATAGAAAACGGCATAGACATTATCCGCATTTTCGACGCCTTAAACGACCCCAGAAACATGGAAGTTGCGGTAAACGCCACAAAGCAATACGGCGGCACAGCTGAGCTTGCTATAAGCTACACCATATCCCCCGTGCACACGGAAGAATACTTCGTTAAGCTGGCAAAGCAGTTTGAAGACATGGGGGCGGATTTAATCTGCATTAAGGATATGGCCAACCTTTTGCTGCCTTACCCCGCATACTCCCTTGTGAAAAAGCTTAAGGAAACAGTAAAAGTTCCCATAGTTTTGCACACGCACAACACTACAGGCACCGGCGCTATGACACTGCTTAAGGCTGTTGAAGCGGGAGCCGATGTTATAGATACGGCGCTTTCGCCTCTTGGCGGCGGCACCGCGCAGCCAGTAACCGAATCCATGGTTGCAGCGCTTGCAAACACCGAGTACGATACAGGGTTTGACCTTGAGCTTCTTACCAAGGCGGCGGACCTTATTAGGCCGGCTGCAGAAAGGCTTGAAAAAGAAAACTGGCGCGATGTAAAGCGCGTTATGTCTACAAATGTAAACACCCTGCGCTACCAGGTGCCTGGAGGCATGCTCTCCAACCTTATTGGTCAGCTTAAGCAGGCAAACCAGATGGATAAATTCAACGCCGTTTTAGAAGAAGTTCCGCGCGTGCGGGAAGACTTTGGCTACCCGCCGCTTGTAACGCCTACAAGCCAAATAGTAGGCACGCAGGCCGTTATGAACGTTATTACCGGCGAGCGCTATAAGATAGTGCCTATGGAAAGCAAAGGCCTTTTAAGGGGAGAATACGGCAGGCTGCCTGCGCCCGTAAACAAAGAAGTTCAGAAAAAAATACTGGGCGATGAAGAGCCCATGAAGGACCGCCCAGCGGACCACATAGCGCCGCAGCTTGAAGGCTTCCGCAAGGAGATAGCGGAATACATACAGCAGGACGAAGACGTGCTAAGCTACGCATTGTTCCCGCAGGTCGCCAAAAAGTTCTTCCAAAACCGCCAGGCAAGGCAGCTTAAGAGCGACCCCTCATCGTTCAACAAAGAAAACGGAACGATGGTAATATAAGCAATCAGTAAAATAGGCAAAACAAATTAAAACGGACGCCTTTTTGCGGGCGTCCGTTTTAGTATGCCGAAAAAATGCAAAAGAACGCTTTGCCGGCAATATTAAACAGAGCTTAAGCCGCTTTTTAAGGACGGCGCACAATAAATCGCTTAGTCAAAAGCACAAGCTGACGCACATTTTATGTAGAAATTCCAAATTATCCAATATGTATAAATCTTGACAAATTTGTCCGCTATACTTATTATAATATAGTCTGGTTGCCTAAGGCAGACCGTTTAGATAGATTACAATGGGAACGCGGGTAATAAACCTTAGATATATAACAAGCGAAACCTATTTCTGTTTCACGGCTTTGCTTAACGCAAACGCAGTTTGCTTTTGTTGTGCCGGACATATTTTTAGAATGGAGGAAAGATATGCCAGCATTTGTTTTGGTGATTATAATTTTACTGGCGCTTGCCGCTGGCGTGGCGCTTGGTTTCTTATACAGAAAAAATGTAATCGAATTAAGAATCGGCAGAAGCGAAAGCTACGCAAAAGAACTGTTGGAAGAGGCTAATAAAAAAGCCGAAGAGCAGAAAAAAGAAACCATATTGGCAGCAAAAGAAGAAGTGCTAAAATTAAAAACGGATTTGGACAAAGAAATAAGCTGCAGGCGCAGCGAGCAGCTGCGCAACGAGCGCAGGGTGGCTCAAAGGGAAGAAGCATTCGATAAAAAGATGGACGCCCTTTCGCAAAGAGAAGATCGCTTAAATAAAAAGACGGAAGACATAAACAAGCGGCTCCAGGAAGCGGATGAATTAAAAAGCAAGCAGGAGCAGGAGCTTGAACGCATAGCGAGCATTACAACAGATGAAGCTAAGCAGCTTATAATAGAAAAAATTCAAAAAGAAGCCTGCCACGACGCAGCAGCCATGGTGCGCGAGATAGAGCAAAAAGCCAAGGATGAAGGCGAAAAAAAGGCGCGCAACATAATCGCTCTTGCAATACAGCGCTGCGCTTCAGACCATGTGGCCGAAACCACCGTATCCGTAATAGACCTTCCAAACGACGAGATGAAGGGCAGGTTAATAGGGCGCGAAGGGCGCAACATAAGGGCGCTGGAAGCAGCAACGGGCGTAGACCTTATAATAGACGACACGCCTGAAGCCATAATAGTTTCCGCCTTCGACCCTATACGCAGGGAGATTGCCCGCATAGCCATAGAAAAGCTTATAATGGACGGGCGCATACACCCCACCAGAATAGAAGAAATGGTTGAAAAAGCACGCAAGGAAGTAAACAGCGCCATAAAAGAAGCGGGCGAGCAAGCTGTTTTTGAAACCGGCCAGCACAACCTGCACCCCGAGCTTGTTAAAATACTGGGCAGGCTTAAATACCGCACGAGCTACGGGCAGAACGTGCTTAAGCATTCAATAGAAGTAAGCCATCTTGCGGGCATTATGGCGTCCGAGCTTGATGCAAACGTGCAGCTTGCAAAGCGCGCGGGGCTATTGCACGACATAGGCAAGGCAGTAGACCACGAGATAGAAGGCACGCACGTTGAAATAGGCGGGGATTTGGCCCGCAGGTACCGCGAAAGCCCGGCAGTCATACACTGCATTATGTCCCACCATAACGACATAGAGCCTGAAACCGTTGAAGCCGTGATAGTGCAGGCGGCAGATGCCATAAGCGCTGCAAGGCCTGGCGCCAGACGCGAATCCTTAGAAAACTACATTAAGCGTCTTACCAAGCTTGAAGAAATAGCAGATTCCTTCCAAGGCGTAGAAAAAGCCTATGCGCTGCAGTCCGGCAGGGAAGTGCGCATAATGGTTAAGCCGGAAGATGTAAACGACGAAGGCGCCAAGATTATGGCAAAAGAAGTGGCGAACCGCATAGAAAAGGAAATGGAATACCCGGGACAGGTAAAGGTAAACGTAATAAGAGAAACAAGGAACGTAGAGTACGCAAAGTAAGCGTTAAAATATATAATTTTAAACCGCCTTATTTTAGGCGGTTTAGTTTTTTGTGTTTTTATTTGGCTTTAGCTTATTTTGTCATCCTCTTTTGCGCGCGCTTTAGACGACAGCATAAACATTGGTATTGCAAGCGCCTGCGCCGCAAAGGATAATATTGTAAGCCTTACCAGCGAAATATCGTACATGGCGCCTAATGCCCAGCTTCCCAAAAACCACGAAAGCCCGAAGAAAAATTCAAATACGCCGTATCCTGCTCCGCGCGCGGTCTTTGGCACCATTCCAACAATGGCGGCCTTTAGTATGGATTCCTGCGCTCCCATGCCTATGCCCCAAAGGCATATGCCTAATATAACCCAGGGCCTTGAGCTAAAGTTAAACACGAAAACCGCAAACAGCGATGATATCGCCGTTGAAACTGTAAGCGCTGCGAAACCTTTTTTATCGTACATTTTGCCAAACGCAAGCGCTGAAAACGCATCCACAAGCATGGCGGCAGCGTACAGAAGCGGCAGCTCGCTTTCTGTAAAAAGGCTTGTTTTTGACATATGCATTGTGATAAGCGAAAAATCTATGAAGCCGAAGGCAAAAAGGCTTATGCCTGCAATATACATCACAAAAGACGGTTTAAACTTAAAGCGTTCTTCATTTTCAGGGTCGGGCTCAAAGTTTTCAGGGGTCGGGAACCTATGTTTTGTATAAAACAAAATAATAAGCACTAAAAGCGCCGGTATGCCAAGCACCGCAAAGCATGCGGCATATATTTCGTGCTTAGTCCCCTGCTTTAGCTTCATAACGAGGAACAAAAGCAACGGCCCTAAAAATGCGCCTATTTGATCGAGCGCCTCTTGTATGGCAAAGCTTTTGCCGGCGCCCTCACTTGAAGCGGCAAATGAAAGTATGGTGCTTTTTGCGGGCTTTTTTATCGCCTTGCCCATGCGCTCCATTACAAGCAGCGCGCAGGCCCATTTCCAGCCGTTTTCGCCTACAAGCGCAAGGGCGGGCACTGCTATAAGGTCTATGGCATAGCCTAAAATAGTCATGAACCAGTATTTTTTGGTTTTGTCCGCAATGCGGCCGAACACATAGCGCAGAGAGTAGCCTATAAGTTCGCCCAAGCCTGAAACAAAACCTATCGCGGCGGCGGAAGCGCCGAGCAGATCCAAATACGCGCCGCGTATGCTCGCAGCGCCGTCATGCGTCATATCCGAAAACAGACTTACTATGCCAAGCAGGAGTATTAGCTGCATGGCGGGGGATATATGCTTCTTTTTCAATTTTTTTACACCCGTTTTTGCGGTGCAGCCGCTATTCACCGCTTTAATTTATTATCACTTGCGCGGCATGTTTATGCTATGCCTAATGCGAAGCATTGTCAATAAACAAACTAAGCGAAGTGTTTAGTTGATTGTTTTATATATTTTGTAATTATTTTCGCTTAATTGTATCTGCGCTGTTTTTATATTTTGTTAAACTTGACACAGCTATTGTTTGCGCTTATAATTAAACCATCTTAAAGATGGAGGTATGTTTTCGTTATGGCCCGTATGATGATGCGAATGTTCATGTGCGAAAGTGTGCCTTCGTGCTTTTTGTGTTGCGCCTGAAATTTGCATCGTTTTTCGTTTTGGCCGCTCGCATATGCGCGAAGCGGCCGTTTTTTATATCATAATTGGAAAGGAAACTTATGGAAAGCAGCACTCATATACAGCTTATAAATGTGAACAAGACATTTGACGCAAACACCGCAAAGCAGGTTAAAGCGGTGCGCAATGCGAACATTGAAATAAAACGCGGAGAAATTTACGGCATTATAGGTTTTTCCGGCGCCGGCAAAAGCACCTTGGTGCGCCTAATAAACCTGCTTGAGCGCCCAAGCTCCGGGCAAGTTATTATAGACGGGCAGGATTTGACAAAAGTAAGCGAAAAGGAGCTTTTAAAACGCCGCAAAAAAATAGGCATGATATTTCAGCACTTTAATCTGTTTGAATCCCGCACGGTGGAAGACAATATCGCCTTCCCTTTAAGCCTTAAAAAACGCGATGCCCAAAAACGCATTGATTATCTGTTGGAAATAACCGGCCTTCAGGACAAGCGCCTAAGCTACCCAAACCAGCTTTCCGGCGGGCAAAAACAGCGCGTCGGCATAGCGAGAGCGCTTGCAAACGAGCCCGATATTCTGCTGTGCGACGAAGCAACAAGCGCCTTAGACCCTGAGACCACAGGCGAAGTGCTTAAGCTCCTTAAAAAATTAAACAAAGAGCTTGGAATAACGATAGTGCTTATAACCCACCAGATGAGCGTTGTAAAGGAGATGTGCGACCGCGTTGCAGTTATGGACGGCGGAAAAATTATAGAAGAGGACACGCTGTACAATATATTTTCTTCTTCCAAGCAGGATATTACGCGCCGCTTTATAGATACCGCAAGCAATGTGCGCTCAGCCATTGCACTTATAAAAGAAAGCCCCGAGCTGCTCGGCGTTAAAATAGGCGATGTAGTGGCGCGCTTAGACTTTAACGAAAACAGCACCAAGGAAGCGATAATAAGCAGCATATCGAGAAAGTATAATATAGATATTTCCATAATATTCGGCGATGTTGAAACCGTAGGCGGTTTGCCCTTAGGCACGCTTATAGTGGCATTTAAGGGCGAAAATAAAGCCGTGCAAAATGCAATAGACGATCTTAAGCAAAAAGACTTGCAGCTGGAGGTGCTCTAATGCAGGAGTTTTTAGCAAACACTTTCCCAAATGTAGCGCGCACGCATATTGAGCTTGTTAAAGGCATAGGGCAGACGCTTGAAATGACTATAATAAGCGGCGCCATATCCGCTGTTTTCGGCATAATATTTGGCGTAATGCTTACCGTATGCAAGCCTAGCGGCATAAAGCCTATGCCTTTCATATATCACGTTTTAGATAAGCTTATAAATATATTCCGCTCAATACCCTTTGTTATACTTATATCTCTTTTAATGCCGCTTACAAGGCTTATAACGGGCACCGCGATAGGCACAACAGGCGCCATATTCCCCCTTATAATAGGCACCGTTCCATTTTTCAGCAGGCAGGTAAACGCAGCTCTTGAAGAAGTGAACCCCGGCATGGTTGAAGCGGCGCAGTCCATGGGCTGCTCCACATTTCAAATAATATGGCGCGTGCTTTTGCGGGAAGGCAGGGCCGGCATAGTGCGCGGCAGCACCATAACCATAGTAAACCTTATAGGCCTTACCGCAATGGCCGGCACCGTAGGCGGCGGCGGGTTAGGCGACTACGCGCTGCGCTACGGCTTCCAGCGCCGCATGTACGATTGCACAGTAGTAACAGTCGTTATTCTCCTGCTTTTGGTAACCGTGATACAGTCAATAGGCAACACGGTGACGAGCAGGCTCAACAATAAATAGAAAAATAGGAGGACTTAACTTATGAAAAAAATTTTTGCAATTATTTTAGCGCTTTTTATTCCGTTTGCTGTTTCAGCTGAAAGCGTTACGGTAAAGGTGGGCGTTGTGGGAGAAAACAACGAGCAGTGGGAACAGCTGATAATACCCACCCTCGAAAAGGAAGGCATACATATAGAGCTTGTTAAATTCAGCGACTATATAGTGCCCAACCAAGCGCTTTTTGACGGAGAGGTAGACCTTAACGCCTTCCAGCACAAGAATTTCCTTAAAAACTGGAACGAAACTTCAGGCGGCGACCTTGTCCCAATATGCGATACGTTTATAGCTCCGCTTTGCGTATACTCCGAAAAGATAAAAAGCCTTGACGAGCTGAAAGATGGGGATTCCATAGCCATAATGAGCGACCCTGTAAACGAAGCGCGGGCGCTTAGAATATTTGAAAAAGCAGGGCTAATAAATCTGCGCGAAGACACCACGGAGCTTGCCACCGTTGCCGATATTGAAGAAAACAAGCTCAGCCTTAAGTTTGTCGAGATGGAAGCGGCTCTTACGCCTTCGGCGCTGCACGACCCCATAATAGCGGCGGGTTTTTTAAACGGCACGCACGCTAAAGACGCTGGCTATCTAAACGCCGATGCGCTTCTTATAGAAGAATACGACCCAGACAACAAAGACATGGCGGGCATAGTGAACATTATTGCAGCCAAGGCGGACAGGGCGGACGAGCCTGCGTTTAAGCGCATTGCAGAAGTGTACCATTCGGAAGAAATGAGAGCTCTTTTTGAAGAAGTATATAAGGATATATATATACCGGCGTTTTAAATAAAGCTATTGCAGGCTGCTGCGGCAGCCTGTAAGCTTTCTGTTGACAATGTGCCCAAAGACTCTTTGTCGTGTGTATTTTCGCTTGGGAGCTTTGCTTATTAAAGCTAAAAGCATAGGGAATGCAAGGCTTTTAAATGCTTAGCGGCCAAAGCCCTTGAAGCTTTTCGCAATTACACTTTATTTTGCTTTGCCAAATTAAACCAACTAAACAATACTTTATATTAATTCTTTGCAGGCTGCTGCAGCAGCCTGTTTTTTTTATAAAGGTAAATAAAAATGCGGGATAATCCCGCATTGAAGCATATATTATCTGCGAACGCAAAAGTTCTAAGCGGCTGAATTACTCTTCTTCAGCAGTTTCAGCTTCTTCGCCCTCTTCTTCAGAAGCCGCTTCTTCCTCTTCCGCGCTCTCCGGCTCTTCTTCCTCTATCTCCTTCTGGTAGTTTACGGTAAAGACTGTTTCGTCCGGATCTTCATCGGTGCTTAAGCCTTCAGGCAGCGCGATGTCGCCAACGTTTACAACATCGCCTGCTTCCATTTCGGAAACTTCTACATCTATGCTGTTTGGTATGTCGTTTGGCAAGCCCTTCACGGTTAAGAGTTCTTTTATCTGAAGGAATTCTAAGCTGCGGCGTATAACGTTTTCCCTGCCGATTGGATGTATCGGCACATCCGCCGTGGTTTCTTCCTTAAGGTTGATATGCTGGAAGGTTACATCAAGCCATTCCTTGCTGACAGGCGTATGCTGGGCGGCTTTAAGCATGCATGGGTACACATTTTCGCCAAGCTGCAGGTTGAATACGGACATACGGCCGTGCTCTGCTATAGCCTTTGTGAGCAGGTCTTTTCTAACGCTGACGCTTAAGGATTCTTCTCCTTTGGAAGAAATGGAAGCGGGCAGCCAGCCGTCTTTGCGCATCTGCTTTCTTTCGCCCTTGGTCAGCGGAGCTCTTTCTTCTATTTCAATGTTTAAACTTTCTTTGGACATGTTTTTCACCTCGTTTATTTTGCGGCACGCAGCCTGCCTGTATATTACAGGGTTACCCGGATATAATATCATATTTTTTCAAACTATGCAAAAAATTTAGAAAATTAATAATTTGAGCCTACAAGTGTTTTTTAATTTGTAGCACGAGGCTTTTTGGTGTAATATCGTACCGGAGGGGAAAATGACCGAAAAATTATATTATAAAGATGTATATCAAAAAGAGTTCGACGCTGTCGTGATGGATTGCAAAAAGCGTGGGGAAGAAATATGGCTTCTGCTTGACGCCACATGCTTTTACCCAACGGGCGGAGGCCAGCCGCATGACACCGGCACTATTGCAGCCCGCAATGTTAAAGCCAATGTTTTGCAGGTGGAAATTTCAGGAGACGATATTTGGCACCGCGTTGATAAGGCTTTTGAAAAAAATACGCGCGTTCGCGGCAAAATAGACTGGGAGCGGCGTTTTGACCATATGCAGCAGCACGCAGGCGAACATATGCTTGCAGGCTGCATATACAATTTATATAAGGGCGTCACCCAGGGCCTGCATTTGGGCGAGCAGTCGTCCACGATAGATGTCGCAATGCCAAACGGCAAAACGCGCTTGAGCGATGAAGAAATATCGGAGCTTGAAACGCTGCTGAATCATCGCATACAGCTTGATGAACCTATAAAATGCTGGTTTCCAAGCGAGGAAGAGCTTAAAGCTTTGCCGTTAAGAAAGCCTTCAAGTGTTAAAGAAAACATACGCGTAGTCGCCGCGGGCGATTTTGAAATGGTGCCCTGCGGAGGCACTCACCCTGCAAGCACCGGGCAGATAGGGCTTGTAAAAGTGCTTTCCACCGCGTCTTCAAAGGGTTTTATGCGCGTAAGCTTTGTGGCGGGCTTAAGGGCGATAAGGCTTTTTAACATAGTGTATAAGGCGGCAGACACCGCTTCTTCCCAGCTTTCATGCAAAATAGAAGAACTGCCTAAAAACATAGAACTGCTGCTTGACAAAGAAAGCGGCCTTAAATGGAAACTAAGCGAAGCGCAAAAAGAAAGCGCAGAGTATTTAAGCGAAATATTGTTTAAAGACGCTGAAAAACTCGGCAAATTTAATATTATATGCAAGGAGCTTGAATCCGCCGATATAAAAAACGTGGCTTCCGACCTTATAAAAAACGAAAGCACTATAACTATATTAAAGCAAGTTAAAAACATAGTTTTTGCCCGCAGCGAAAATATACCCATAGATATGGCTAAGCTGCTTAAAAGCACAGGCTCTAAGGGCGGCGGCAGAGCAGACTTTGCTCAGGGAATGGCGGGCAGAAATTTTTCGCTTGAAAAAGCCAAAAATATGCTGTTGGACGAAATAAGCAATCACAGATTAATTTGAAGCATCAATAAACATATAGAGCGCCGCAAATTGTTTTTCTAAATAATTCGTGTGTATTTTACCGCTTAGCAAGTTTTATTTTCATTTAATGTTTTTTGATGCAGCTTTCCTGCTTTAAGCTCCCACACTTCTTCCGCAATTGTTTTAAGGAAGCGCTCGTCATGGCTGCAAAAAAGCATAGTTCCTTCAAAATCCAAAAGCAGCTTTTCTATAGCTTCATAAGACGTTATATCAAGGTAGTTGCCGGGTTCATCAATAAGCAGCGCGTTGCATTCGGACACGAAAAGCTTTGCAAAGCTGAGCCTTGTAAGCTCCCCGCCGGACAAAACGCCCGCCTTTTTTTCTAAAGCTCTGCCTTTAAACCCCATGCGCGCCAGCGCATTGCGGTTTATGCTTTCCTTTTGAACGCTCGCTTCATGTATATTTTCAAGCACGGTTTTGTTGAAATTTATATTGCCAAAGCTCTGTTCGAAAAATCCAAACTTTGCTTTGGGTACGGCCCTTATGCCTTCGTACCCATTTAATATCAGCTTAAGCAGCGTGGATTTTCCTGCGCCGTTTGCGCCTATTATGGCGGTTCTTATATTTCTTTTAAGGCTGAAATTGAGATTATTAAAAAGCTTTTCGCAATTTGGGTAAGAAAAATTCAAATCTTTTATTTCCACTATTATTTTGTTTTGAGGCGGATCAGTAACGCTAAAGTCCGGCCTAATATTAGGTTCAATTTTGGGCTTTTCTATTTTCCCCAAACGCTCCATCCTTTTTTGCGTGTTTTTTGCAGCGGAGTTAAGGCTTTTGAATTTATTTCCAATTGATTTTCCCACGGCGCCGTAGACTCTGCCTTTTGCCTCGGAATAGCTTATGCTGCGGGGTTTTCTTTGCGTTCTTGCAGCTCTCCTTTTTTGCTCATCCGCGGCCTTTTCAAGACGCGCTTTTTCATGCTTCTTTTTTTCATATTCGTTTAAGCGGCTCTTAAAATCCAGCTCGTTTTGCTCTTTCCATTCGTCATAGGTGCCGGGAAAATCTATTAATTCACCTTGCATTATAACCAGTGTGCGCGTGCAGAACTTGTTTAATAGGTTGCGGTCGTGCGACACCAGTATAAAAGTATCTTCCCCTTTAAGCTGGCGCTCAAGTTCTTTTAAGCCGTCTTTATCAAGGTGGGCGGCAGGTTCATCCAAAACTATTATATCATGCGGCGTTGAAAAAGCTTCCGCAAGCCTTAGGCGCACCTCTTCCCCGCCTGAAAAATCGGCGTCTTCCCTTTTAGAAATATTCTGCAGCTCCCACCTGCTTATCTGTTCAAAATTGCTTACGCGCGGCAGCTCAGCCGATTTTTGCTTAAAATAAGCCCACAGCCCCTGCTTAATAAAATGACCATTTGCTCCTATATGTTTTGTTCCGCCGCCTGAAATAATTGTATCCAAAAATGTAGTTTTTCCAGAGCCGTTCGCCCCGACCAAACATATTTTCTCGCCTTTATATATATTTAATTGTTTAACGCTAAACAGCACCCGTCCGTTTACGGACAGGTTAAAACTGCCAATTGATAATAATTGCATAATAATCCCTCTCTATAATTTTAGTCGATTTATTACGCAAATATTGTCATTGTCTGCCCTCCTAATTTATTAACAAAATTTTAGCATAAAAGCAGCGCCGCCGCAAGCCTTGCAGAAATCATAAAAAATTTTTCAGATTTTATGCAAACAAACCAGATTTTAATTTATGATAAACAAAATTAAAAATCAGGTTTTATGTTATTTCTGTGTTTTTATAATCCCTTGACTGCAATGCTTTATATAAAACCTTAATTTTTACTTTTCCCAAAAAATCGAATATGCATATGCGTATAAAATTCATGCTAAAATAGAAGGTAGATAACAATGTTGTTTAGGGATCAGGGAGCGAGACCCCATGATTATAATTGCAAAAATTCCAGCGCTAAGGTCGCGGGCATTGAAAAACTCCGCATTCTCTGCATTTTTAGCTTTAAAGAACAAAGATGCCAAGCCAAAAAAGCCTCATGACTATATTCGCAAAAAATTCCAGCGCTAAGGCCGCAGGGCATTTAAAAGCTCCGCATTCTCTGCATTTTTAGCTTTAAGGAACAAAGATGCCAAGCCAAAAAAGTCTCATGACTATATTTGCAAAAAATTCCAGCGCTAAGGTCGCGGTTGCATTTAAAAGCTCCGCATTCTCTGTATTTTTAGCTTTAGGGAACAAAGATGCCAAGCCAAAAAAGCCTCATGAGTATATTCGCAAAAAAATTCCAGCGCTAAGGCCGCGGGCATTTAAAAGCTCCGCATTCTCTGTATTTTTAGCTTTAAAGAGCAAAGATGCCAAGCCAAAAAAGCCTCATGAGTATATTCGCAAAAAATTCCAGCGCTAAGGCCGCGGGGCATTTAAAAGCTCCGCATTCTCTGCATTTTTAGCTTTAAGGAACAAAGATGCCAAGCCAAAAAAGCCTCATGAGTATATTCGCAAAAAATTCCAGCGCTAAGGTCGCGGAGCACTGAAGAACTGCGCATTCCCTGCATTTTTAGCTTTAGAGAACAAAGATTCCAAGCCAAAAGGCACACGGCAATATGCCCTTGAATATATATTATCGACAGCTTAACATATGCGCGCCTGCATATTTTTTAGCGCAAAAAACACGGGCCGTTATACGGCCCGTGTAATATTGTTCGCTATGCAGGTTTTTAAATTTTCTTTTGCCGCATAAAGCCTTTTAGTATTATTCTTCGCTGTCCAGGTCCTCTTCTATGCGGAGCAGCTGGTTGAATTTAGCTACGCGCTCTGAACGGGCGGGCGCGCCTGTTTTAATCTGTCCTGCGTTTACAGCTACTGCAAGGTCTGCTATGAAGCTGTCTTCCGTTTCGCCGGAGCGGTGGGAAATAACGGTTGAGTAGCCGTTTTCGTGCGCAAGGCGTATGGTGTCCAGCGTTTCTGAAACTGTGCCTATCTGGTTAAGCTTAATCAATATGCTGTTTGCTATGCCGCGCTCTATGCCTTCGGCAAGTATTTTTTCGTTGGTTACAAACAGGTCGTCGCCTACAAGCTGCACAGAATCGCCAAGCTGCTCGGTAAGCTCTTCCCAGCCTTCCCAGTCGCTCTCGCAAAGGCCGTCTTCTATTGATATGATAGGATATTTTTCAAGCCAATCTGCGTATAAGGCCGTCATTTCGGAGCTTGTCTTGCCTTCTTTGTCGCCTTCTATGAAGTACTTGCCGTCTTTGTAGAATTCGCTTGAAGCGGCGTCAATAGCTATGCAGATGTCTTCGCCCGGTTCGTAGCCCGCAGCTTCTATTGCTTCTACGAGCAGCTGCAGCGCTTCTTCGTTGCTGCCGAGGTTTGGAGCAAAACCGCCCTCGTC
>JBMNUE010000042.1:0-13966 GCA_050946095.1 Christensenellales bacterium | reverse complement strand
AGCGTTTGATTTATTTTCTTTATCTTTTGCGCGGTTTTCAGATGCTTTGCCCTTAGCTTTCCCATTGCTTGCGCCAGAATCTTTTTCTTCGGCTTTAGAGGCAGCTTTATTGGCGTATTCCTTTTCGGTATTGCTATTTTTAGCAAGCTCCGCCAATTCGTCCTTCTCTCTGCGCAGCCTTGTGCACTCTTTTTCAAGCATCAGCACGCGCTCTGCAAACCGCAGCGCCGCAGCAGCTGCCGCCGTTTCAAATGTAATGCGCCTGTCAAGCGCCATGGTCGCTTCTATTTCTTCTTCGGTCATAAAGCGTATGCGCTCTATGTGATAAGCGCTTTCGGTAGAAGTAATTTCAAGTTTGCGCCCTGCAAGCGTAAGCGAATAAGTTTTTCTTTCCATAGTATCTGCCTACATCTTTGTAAAAGGATAATCCTTTTCGGCTTCAACGCGTATGGATTTTATTGTCTGCGGTTCCAAAGGCTTATCCTGCCAGTCCGTTTTTACATTTACTATTTTTTCCGCCGCTTCCATGTTTTTAAGCACCTTGCCAAAGGCCGCATAGCTCCCGTCAAGATGCGGGGAGTCGGAAGTCATTATAAAAAACTGGCTTCCTGCGCTGTTAAACGGCATGGCGCGCGCCATGCTTAAAACGCCGTAGCTGTGCTTTATAGGGTTATTGACTCCGTTTTGTAAAAACTCTCCCTTTATGTGATACCCAGGGCCTCCGGTGCCTGTTCCCATGGGGCATCCTCCCTGTATCATAAAGCCAGGTATTACTCGGTGGAATGTAAGGCCGTCGTAATATCCGGAATTAGCGAGCGAAATGAAATTCCCCACCGATTCCGGCGCATATTCAGGGTAAAGCTCTCCTACAAGCACATCTCCGTTCTGCATGGTAATGGTAAATTTAGGGTTTTGCATATTATACGCCTCCTTATTGCACTTCAATAATAATTTTAAATACTTTTTCTGTCAATCAAGCTTCTGGGGTTCTTTAAGCCTTTTTTCCATTCTTTTTATAAATTCTATGCCGATTTGCAATGCGTCCAAAGCATCGCCCGATGCTACTTTCATTATGAGCCATGCATTTTTGCCGGATGTAAGCCTTACTTCAGGCTCGTAATTAAGCGCCTTTAAAAGCCCGATAGGGTCTTTTACATAGTCCGGATTAAGCCTTAAAGACAGTTCGTCTTTTTCAAACTTCACTATGTCGCAGCCAAGCTCTATCGCAAAAGATCTGAGCAGAGCGACATCAATCAAGGTTTGCACCGGTTTTGGCGGTTCGCCAAAGCGGTCTATCAAATCTTCAATCAAGGCAAACTTGTCGTCTTCTGAACTTATGGAAGAAATGCGCTTGTATATTTCAACACGCTGGCCGTTGCCTGCAACATAGTCTTCCGGCAAAAACGCGTTTATATGTATTTCAACGCGGCAGTCGCGCTTAAACCTTTCGGCCTTGGCGGTTTCTCCCTGCATTTCAAGCACGGCTTCTTCAAGCATTTTGCAGTACATATCATAGCCTATGCTGCTTATCTGCCCCGACTGTTCGGGTCCGAATATATTGCCGGCGCCTCGTATCTGAAGATCTCTCATGGCAATTCTAAAGCCCGCGCCAAACTCCGTAAATTCTCTTATGGCGGAAAGCCTTTTTTCTGCAGCTTCCGATATAACCTTGTCGGGACGCACAAGGAAGTAGGCATACGCAAGCCTTGGCGATCTGCCAACGCGCCCCCTTAGCTGATACAGCTGCCCTAAGCCGAACCTGTCCGCATCATAGACTATCAGGGTGTTGGCGTTCGGTATATCAAGACCGTTTTCTATAATAGTCGAACAAAGCAGTATGTCGTAGCGGCCCTGCGAAAAATCGAGCATTATGTCTTCAAGCGCCTGGCTTCTCATCTGCCCGTGCGCCATGGCTATTTTTGCTTCCGGCAGAAGCTTTCTAAGCCTTCCCGCAAAGGCTTCCATATGCTGAACGCGGTTGTATATAAAAAACACCTGACCGCCGCGCTTTATTTCTCTTAATACGGCATCGCGCACAACAGCATCGTTTGCTTCGACCACATATGTTTGAACGGGCTGCCTTTCCTGCGGCGGGGATTCAATAACGCTCATATCCCTGACGCCCACCATGCTCATATGCAGCGTTCTTGGTATGGGCGTTGCGGAAAGCGTTAAAACATCCACCTTTTTCTTTATGTTTTTTATGCTCTCCTTATGCCCTACGCCAAAGCGCTGTTCCTCGTCTATTATAAGAAGGCCCAAGTCTTTAAACTGCACGTCTTTAGAAAGCAGGCGGTGGGTGCCTATAATTATATCCAAATCGCCTTGTTTTAGCTTAAGCAGCGTTTCTCTATTCTCTTTAGGGCTTGAAAAGCGGCTTAAGCTCGCAATTTTAACGGGAAATCCCCTGAAGCGCTGCTTAAATGTGTTTAAATGCTGCTGCACCAATATTGTAGTGGGGGCAAGCACTGCGACCTGTTTTCCGCTTATGGCTGCGCGGAAAGCAGCGCGCATTGCAACTTCGGTTTTGCCATAGCCCACATCGCCGCATAGAAGCCTGTCCATATTTATGGGTTTTGCCATGTCGCTAAGCACTTCGTCTATGGCCTTTTGCTGATCTTCCGTAAGCTCGTACTCGAAATTATCGTTAAACTGCTCTTCCCACTCGGCATAGCTTTGAAATTCAAAGCCCTGTATGGACTGCCTTTGCGCATACAGCTTTACCAAGCTGAACGCAAGCTTCTGCAGGGATTTTTTAACTCTGTTCTTTTGCTTTTCCCAGCTTGCGGAATCTAAGCTGTTAAGCTTGGGCGATTCGCCTTCCGCGCCTATGTATTTTTGCACCCTGTCGAACTGGTCTACCGGTATATACAGCTTGTCTGCGCCTGCGTACTTAATGTACAGGTAATCTCGGTAAGCGCCTTCGCTCTGCAGGCGCACAGTGCCTTCGTATATGCCTATGCCGTGCTGCTCATGCACCACATAGTCGCCTTTGTTTAGCTCCACAAAGGAATCTATTTTCTGCCCCTTGTTTGCAGATTTTTTCTTTTTATGCGATCTGCCGTACAAATCCGCCTGGGAAATAAGCATAAGCTTTGCCTCTTCCGACACAAAGCCTTCCGCAATATTTATATCTATAAATTGAGCCCTGCCGCTTGTAAGGGTTTTATTGCCTTCTTCAAACTCTGGCATAATAAAGCCTTCGTTTTTAAGGGCGTTTCGTATGCGCTCCGCCCTTGCGGGGCTTTCTGTCGCTATCGCAATAGCAAAGCCAAGCTTAATATTTTCTTTTATATCTTCTGCAAGGCGCCTAAAATCTCCGCGGTAAACATCGGCCGCCTGCTTTGCGGGCATAGCTATAACGCTTTTTGGTTTAATGTTTGCAAAGCTTAAAAGCATATCCTGCATAAGCACAGGCTGAAGAGCGTTAAGCCTTTGCGTTATTTCGTCCGCGCTGAAATAAAGCGCTTCCTGCTCCGGCACCGCATCTTCGCGCAGCACGGCCTGGCTTAAAACGTCCTTAAAGGCGGCCTGCTCATTTTCTATGCGGCTTTTTATCCTGTTTGGAGTATCGAGCACTATGACGGGATCGTCCAAAAGCTCTTCTATGGCTACGGTTTCAGCTAAAAGCGGGTACCAAAGATGCATGCTGTTAAATGTGCCTGATTCCTGCAACCTGTCTATGTCCGCCTGCATTCTGCGGTATCCGCTCGCTATGGATATTTCATCCGCCGTTTCGCCATCAAGCGTATTTTTAGGGTTTGAGCTTCTGCTGTTTAAGGCTTTAAGTATAAGGGCCCGCATATTTTCGGACGCTTGTTTTCTTTTGTCCAAGGTGAAAATATACATATCCGCAGGGGAAATGCTTATTTGTTTTTCCTGGCTTATGCTGTTTTGGCTCAATGTGTCAAAAAGCCTTATGGAATCTACCTGGTTGTCGAAAAACTCTATGCGCGCAGGGTGATCGCTTATAGCGGAAAAAACATCAATAATGTCGCCGCGCAAGGCGCACTGCCCCTTGCCTTCTACCATATCCACACGCTCATAGCCAAGCTGTATAAGCCTTTCAATAAGCTCCTGCGGTTCGATTACATCGTCTGCTGAAACAGTAAAATCCTGCTTAAGGGATTTAGGGAAGCGCCTTAAAAGGCTTTCCGGCGTTACTATAAGCATGTCTATTTCTTTATTGCTTACATCGCTTAAAATTTTAAGCTCCTGCCAGCGGCGCTCCCTGCTGTATGTGCCCTGTATGAACTGCAGGTCTTGACCAGGCAGGTACGCAGCTTTTCTGTCTGTTAAGGATAAAGCCGTTTCTTCTGCCAAAGAAGCCGACTTTGCAGAAGGCGTTGCGTAAAGCACCGGTCTATTGAGCTTTTTGCCAAGCGCTGCGGCGGCAATTATGCGCAGAGCGCTTGGCATATCATAAAGCGCCACACAGCGCTTTTTTTTCGCTTCGCTTAAAGCGGCATTAAACGCAGGGTAATTATATAATAATTCTAAAACGCTTTCCGTTTCTTTCATCGCTTATCGGTTTTTACATTAAATCTGTTCATGGTTATATCTATGCCTTTTTCGGTAAAGCACAAGGCTGCCTGCGCCGTTTTTTCTATAGCCGGCAAAATAATCCGCTGCTCTTCCTCGTTTAATTTTGAAAGCACCCAGTCGGCAAGGTCCCAGCCTTCGGGAGCCGCTCCCACGCCTATCCGTATGCGCGCAAAGCGGTCCGTGCCGCTTTCCTTTATTATGTTTCGCCATCCATTATGCGTTCCGGCGCCTCCAAAAGGACGCACGCGCACTACGCCTAAAGGCAAGTCTATATCGTCTGATATAATTAAAACATCACTAACGGGCGCCTTATAGTAGTTCATAAGCTTAACAACCGCTATGCCCGATAAATTCATATATGTTAAAGGCTTAGCCAGCAGAATTTTTTTGCCGCTGTATGACACGTCATAAATTATAGAATCAAGCGCAGTCCTTTCCCTTAAAACATTTACATGCTTTATTATTTCGTCTATTGCCATAAAACCCATGTTATGGCGGGTATTGCTAAATTTTTCTCCTATATTTCCAAGCCCTACTATGATTTTCATTTTATAAAACTCTATCTTTAATCCAGCTGGAAGGCCTTACATATGGCGCGGCATCGCTTGAACGGCTTAGGGACATAAGCGAAATATCGCCCGAAACGAAGCGTTTTTGCTGTTCGCTTTGCGAAAGCATAAACACCATGCCGCTTAACTTTACATCGAACTCTTTCATAAGCGTGCACATGCCAAGCGCCGTGCCGCCCCTTTTAATAAAATCGTCAACTATAAGCGCGCTGCTGCCCGCCTTTACGGCGCGCTTTGGCAGGCTCATGCCTTCTATGCTTCCGCTGCCGGTAAAATAGTTTATGCTCACAGCGCTGCCTTCGTAAACCTTGCTTGAGCGCCTTGCTATAACAAGCGGAAGCCCTAAGGCTTCGGCCGTCATGAAAGCAAAAGGTATGCCCTTGGTTTCCATTGTAAGCACAAAATCTGCGCCCGAATCTATAAATTCGCCCGCAGCAATGCGCGCAAGCTTTTTAATTATTGAGGGGTTTGAAAGTATGTCCGACCAGTAAAGAAAGCCTCCCGGAAGCACTCTATTTGGAGTGTTGAGCATATCGCATACCGCCTGCACTTCGTAATAGGCCTTTTCAGGAGAATACTTGGGGCAATAGCACACCCCGCCCTGAACGCCCTGCTTTGTTATAATAAAGCCTGTGCCGCTTTGCTTTAAGGTATCAGAAATGATTGCAATATCCTCACTGAGCGTGGACTTTGCAGCATCAAGCTCCCTTGAAAAAGAAGCAAGCGTAAAAAAGGTATTTGGGTTTACAATAAGCCTTTCCGTTATCAAGGCTATCCTTTGCGCCCGTTTCATAAAAACACATCAAACTCCCACAATAAATTGCCTAACCATTGTACCATATATCGCATTTGTTCGCACATAGAGAAAGCGGGAAACCTTAAAAAGTTTCCCGCTTGCAGTTGCAGAAAAGTTTATTTGCTTATTTCAGGCAGGCTTGCCGCAGCTACGGACTGGCCTACCCTGCGGCTGTTTTCATCCGGAATGTTGAGCTCGACTTGCTTTGCAAGCTCCGGAAACTCCTTATCGAGCACTTCCTGGGCTTTATTCAGTATAAGTATTCCGCCTTCCCCTGAAGTGACGCGCCCCAGTATAAGCACATGCTTGATCTTATAAAACAGAGCGTAATAGGCTATGGTGTAGCCAAAATACACTCCTATGGTTTCAAATATTTCTTTTGCGCCCTGGTGGTTTTCTTTAAGCTTGTTTTGAACCACCTTTAATTTTTCGGCAGGCGAAAGCTTGTCGTCAAGCTCTATTTGGGCTTTAGGCGCAAGCTTTATAACGCCGTCCTGAGAAAAATATTTAACGCCGCAGCCGTAGTCCCCGGACCATTCGTCCACCATGGCTTTAGGGTTTAAGTCGACCGGAGCAAAGGCAAGCTCGTTAAGCCATCCCATTATATGCATATTTTCATCGACATATCCGCCCGCTTCGCTTGTGCCCATGGCTATGCCAAGCACTTCGCCTTCGTTTAGGTTCATAGCTCCCGCAAGCGCTGTTACATCGCCGTCGTTTGCAACTACCAGAGGCACATCGCCAAACTCTTTCGCTACGTCTTTATAGATTGTTTTTACGCGTTTATCAAAATCTTCCTTAGGCACTTTCAAAAACAGCGAGGCCACTTTTACTTCGTTGTCCACAAAGTCGCCGGCGCTCGAAACGCCGATGGCGTCAACCCGCGGCATATGCTCGGCTGCGGATTTCATGGCAGAAAGTATGCCGTCGTAATGGTACTGCGGGTCGGACTGCGTTTTAGGGTGCCACACAACTTCTTCTGAATACACAGCTTCGCCGTCTATTACGGCGCTTACCTTGCGGTCGCTTCCGCCTGCGTCAAAGCCTATGCGGCAGCCGTCAAAGTTTCTGCCTACGCTGCTCGTTTGCTCATTCGGTATTTCTATTTGAGAAGGGTCTTCAAAGTAGAGCACTTCAAAGGGTTTTTCGTAAACCGTTTGCATATGGTTTACATCGAAAGCTCTTTCGCCCTGCATTGTGTAGGCCTGCTTTATATGTTTGTATATATTTTTTGAACCGTATATTTTAATTTTATAGCCGCCGTACATCCAAAGCAGGCTTTTAATTATGCGGTCAAAAAGAGCTAAAGTCTGCTCATCGTTTACTCCGTCTTTAAATATATCGCACACAAAAGGCGTGGAACATGAACGCTCTCTTTCTATTGCGCAGACAAATTTCTGCTTATCGTTTGATGCTTTAACAGCCTCGCTGTATTCCCTGAATGCCACCGCAATAGGAGCAAAGTCTTTATCCAGTTTAGCTTCTACTTTTAATTTCATGTTAAATCTCCTTTTGTGTATTTTTGTGTTCCTCTTACAAAGGTTTTATAAACTTCGCAGTCTGCATCCATAATAGCAATGTCTGCGTCCTTGCCGGTTTCAAGAGAGCCTTTTTTATTATCCGCGCCCACTGATTTTGCAGCGTTGATGGAAGCTGCGTTTATCGCCTTATAGAAAGGTATGTTCGTATTTTCGCGCAGATTATAAACGGCTCTGTTTAATTTAAGCACGCTACCTGCTATGGTGCCGTCTGCAAGGCGGCATTCAACGCCCTTTACGAATATGGGCTGCCCGCCGAGAGTATATTCGCCGTCTTTAAGGCCGCCCGCCCTTGTGCAGTCCGTTATAAGCACAAGCTTATCTTCCTTTAAGCGGTAGACAAGAGAAAACAATGCGGGGTTTATATGGAAGCAGTCCGCTATCATCTGGCAGTAGACATCTTTTGTAAGGGCCGCTCCAACCACTCCGGGCGCCCTGTGGTTAAGGCCCGTCATAGCGTTAAACAGATGGGTAATGTTGTCGGCCCCTGCTTCTATGGCTTTTACAGCCTGCTCATAGCTTGCGTTGGTATGCCCTATGGATACTTTAATATCGCTGTTTTGCACGATTTTTTTAATTGCTTCTATGCCGCCCGGCATTTCGGGCGCCATTGTTATTATGCTTATTACATCTTTATATGGGAGCACCTTATCCGCATCCGGCGCTAAAATATTGGAATCCTTCTGCGCGCCCTTCTTTTCTGGGTTTATGTACGGGCCTTCCGCGTGTACGCCCAATATTTCCGCTCCGTCAAAGCTTTCCTGTTGGCTTTCTTTTCGGATGCTGCGCACGAGTTCAAAGGCTGCTACTATCTCATCCCAAGGTATGGTCATGGTTGTTGGAATAAAAGATGTAACCCCGTCTGCAAGCACGCCCTTTGCCATCTTGCGAAGGCCCTTTTCGCTTCCGTCTGAAACGTCTTCCCCAAGGTAGCCGTGTATATGCACATCTACAAGCCCCGGCGCTACATACATGCCCTTTGCGTCTATAACTTCATCCGCCACATATTTATCGGCATCGTCTATTGCGATAATGCTTTTATCAAAATACAGCGCCTTATCTCTTATTTCGCCGTCGGGTGTCATGATAACACCGTTTATGATTTTTTTCTTCATGAGTGCTCCTTTCGATTTGATTTAAAATTATTTTAAATCAAATTGTGTTTTTTTTCAATTCGTTTTTTGTTTTTAAAGTTTCATGCGCTTTTGCAACTACAGCTTTAATTGTTTCATCCGGCAAAAAGCACTCTTTTTCAGAAATATCCGCTAAAAACTCTATATTGCCCTTAGGCCCTGTTATAGGGGAAAAACAAAGGTTTTGCATATGCCATCCTTTGGGGAGAGAATCTCTTATTTTTGCAATTACATCGCAGTGTGCTTTTGCATCGCGCACAACACCGTTTTTGCCTATATTTTCCCTTCCCGCTTCAAACTGCGGCTTTATAAGCGTCACAATGCGCCCGCCGCCCGATAATATCCGCGTTATGGCAGGCAGTATTTTAAGTATTGAAATGAAAGACACATCCATAACCGCAAAGCTCGGCTTCATTGAAAAATCGCTGTAGGTTAAATGCCTTGCGTTGGTGCGCTCCATTACGGTAACCCTTTTATCTTGGCGCAGCTCCCAGGCTATCTGGCCGTACCCCACATCTATAGAATACACATGCCCAGCGCCCCGCCTTAGCAAAACATCCGTAAAGCCGCCCGTTGCAGCGCCTATATCAAGGCAGGTAAGGCCCTCTACATTAACATTAAAAAAATCCATAGCCTTATCAAGCTTATAGCCGCCTCGGCTTGCAAACGCCTTGTCATCGTACTTTAAGGTAAGCTTTTCAGTTTCTTCAACCTTTACCGAAGGCTTTTCTATGCGCATTTCCCTTAAAAAAACTCTGCCTGCCATAATGAAAAGCTGCGCTTTTTCGCGGCTTATGTTCTGCTGGGCCGATAATACTACATCCGCTCTTTTACGCATATTTTTCCTCGTAAAGAAACGCCGCTCTTTCGGCTATGCTTTTATAGTCAAGCCTGTTCTGCATTAAAAGGCTAATCCTGCTGCCGTGAGGAGTAAAGATGTCTGGCAGCGCAAAAATATCCACAGGTGGCGCAAAGGATTCCTTTACCGCCGCTTCAGCTATGGCGCTACCAAGGCCGCCCTGCAGCTGCCCTTCTTCTATAACTATGTATGGTATGTTCTTTAAGCTTATTAGTTTAAGAAGTTCTATATCCAGCGGTTTTAAGCTTGAAGCGTTTATTACGCCGGCATCTACGCCTTTGCTGTTAAGCAGGGCAGAAGCTTTTAAGCTTTCATCTGTCATTCTGCCAAAGGAAATAAACATAAGGTCTTTGCCATGTTTTAATACTTCCCATTTGCCAAGCTCAAAATGCGGCTTAGGCAGATCTTTCTGCATTTCGCCTTCCTCTTTTGCGTAGCGTATTACTATGGGGTTTTGAGCGCTTAGGCTGTAATCCAGCATTTGGTTAAATTCTTCAACGCTCCTTGGAGCTAATAGCACAACATTTGGTATGGAGCGGAAAAGCGCCACGCCAAACACCCCTTGGTGCGTGGCGCCGTCTTCTCCGCCTATGCCGCTGCGGTCAAGGCATATGGTAACGGGAAGGTCTTGAAGCGCTATATCTTCTATAAGCTGGTCCACAGCTCTTTGCATAAAAGTATCATACAGAGCTAAGTAAGGCTTAAGCCCGCCTGACGCAAGGCCCGCAGCAAATGCCGCTGCGTGTTCTTCCGCTATGCCAACATCAAAAGCCCTGTCCGGATATTTTTTATGCAGAGCGGCTATTCCCGTGGAATCCATCATAGCGGCGGAAATGCCGACTATTCTTTCGTCCTTATCTGCAAAAGATACAAGCTTTTGCCCTAAAGCATGCGAAAAAGACGGCGTGCTTTTATTTTTTTTGGCAAAGCCGTTCTGTATTGAAAAAGGCGGTGTGCCGTGCATGCGCTCGGGCGCCGATTCGGCAGGCCCGTAGCCTGCGCCTTTCTTGGTGATTATATGCAGCAAAACAGGCTCTTTGATGCGCTTTGCCTTAAAAAGCAAATGCTCTATGGCCTGCTCATCGTTTCCGTCTATGGGGCCTAAATATTTAAAGCCTAACGAAGTAAAATAGCTTTCTTTAATAAATATCCTTTTTATATTGTTTTTTATTTTCTGAACGAACTTATACAGAGGTTTTCCTATTAAAGGTATTATATTTAGAAAATGAGTTATGTCTTTTTTGGCCTTTAAGTACGGCGTGCTTATGCGAATGCGGCTTAAATAGTTGTTTAGCGCGCCTACATTCGGGCTAATGCTCATCTGGTTATCGTTTAATATTACTATGAGCGGGGTTTTTCTGTTGCCGGCGTCGTTTAGTGCTTCATAGCACATGCCGCCGGTTAGAGCTCCATCGCCCACAACGGCTACAACATTGAAATTTTCTTTTTTCAAATCCCTGGCTCTTGCTATTCCAAGGGCTGCGGACAGCGCCGTTGAAGCATGCCCCGTTTCATATATATCGTGAATGCTTTCGCTTTTTTTAGGGAAACCGCTTATGCCGCCAAACTGGCGTAGGGTATTAAAGTCCTTATTTCTTCCAGTAAGCAGCTTATGGGCATAGCATTGATGCCCTACATCGAATATTATTTTATCTTCGGGGCTGTCAAACACGCGGTGCAGAGCTATGGTAAGCTCCACTACGCCCAAATTGCTCGCCAAATGACCGCCGTTTTTCGATACCGTGCGGATGATTTTACTGCGTATTTCTTCGGCAAGCTCTCCAAGTTTATCTGATGGCACAAGCTTCAAATCTTTCGGAGAATGTATATCGTCAAGTTTCATTGCATTCCTCCTCGAAAGATAGTATACCACAATATTAGAGGCATTACTCTCTGCAGCTTTTAACCTTAATGCTATTTAGCAAATCCAGTATGGTTTCGCAGGCCGTTTTTTCATCTACGCCTGATATATAAAGACGGGTCCCCTTTTCAGCCTTTAAGCTCATGACGCCCAATATGCTCTTTATGTTTATTTCGCCTTTTGGGGAACGGAAAAGGCATTCCGACTTAAACCTGTCCGCTGCTTCAGCTATCTTAATTGCTGTAAGCCTGTTAAACGGCAAAAGCCCGTCTAAGTCGATAGGAATTTCTATCATCTACACACCTCCTTTTTTTATATTATTTTTATTGCTTCCGCTTGGTATATGCGAATCCAAGCCTTCAGCAAATTGTTCCATTTGTTTAAAATAGCGCGATACGCTCGCTTTGCTTACCGCCTTGTCCATGGCTTCGCCTAACTGCGTAAGAGAATAATCCGGATGGCTTATCCTTAGGCGCGCAAGCTCTTCAAGGCGCTTTGGCAGAGCGCTTAAACCCGCAAGCTTAGATATGCGGTTTATAGTATCCAGCTGCTTTTGCGAAGCGCTTATCTGCCGGGACACGTTTGCCTGGTCGCAGTTTACCTGCCTTAGGGCTTTTTGCTTAACCTGCGACATTGTGCGGTAGTCTTCAAACTTTAAAAGGGACCTTACGGCTTCCATGGCAGCCAATAAATTGGCGATATCCGCTCCTTTTTTGGCATATACCAAATAATCCGCTTTTCTTTTTGAAATTGCAAAGTTCAAGTTCTGCAGAGCAAGCACGCGGTTAAAAAATTCCGCCTTATTTTTATCTCTGAAGCGAAACTCCGCATGGTAGCCTTTGCCGGGAGCGTTCACGCTTCCGCAGCCTAAAAACATGCCCCTTATAAAAGCTCTCTGGCAGCATATGCGCCTTACTACGCGCTGGGGTATCTGCTTGTAGCGCAGCACGCCGTCTTCCCTTCTTAGCATTTTAAGGTGCAGCATCATTTTTCTCGCTTCAGCGCCCGCAAGGCTCAATATTATGGTGCGCCTTCCGCCAAAGCGCTTATCCTCTCTAAGGGCTATGCCTATATTGTAAAGCGAAAAAGCGCGGAAAAGCTTTAAAAGCCTTTTTGCAACGGTAGGACTGGGGCAGGCGTAAAACAAATTTATATTGCCGCGCCCTTTTGTGGAAAAAGATGCAAGGCACTGAGAAAGCGCGCTAATTTCAGCAGTAACGCAGCACCTGCGGACTATGTCTGCCCCTGCAAGCTCTTCTTTTACTTCAAGCGAAAAGCTCATTCAAAACCTATAAATTCTACTTCAGGTTCAAGAAGCACGTTGAACTTAGCATAAACCCTATCCTGCACTTCTTTAGAAAGCCTAAATATATCTTCCGCCGCAGCGCCGCCCGTGTTTATAATAAAGCCTGCATGCTTTTCGCTTACTTTTGCGCCGCCTATGGATAAGCCCTTTAAGCCGGCCTGTTCAATAAGGGCGCCTGCAAAATTGTCCTTGGGGCGCTTAAAAAAAGAGCCTGCGTTCGGATATTCAAGCGGCTGCGAGCTGCGGCGCTTGTTAAGCATTTCCCGCATTGTGTTTTCAATGGCTTCTTTATTTCCTTTTTTCAATGTAAAAGCCGCATTCAATACAAGCAGGTTTTGTTCCTTTACTAAGCTGTTTCTGTAAGAAAAGTTTAATTCTTTGTTTAAATATTTATGTATAGGCAAAGGCGTTTCCTTATTTATAAAAGCTTCCGCCAGTTTTTTTGCTTCGTTTATATTTTCGGCGCATTTTAAAGCTTTAATATCGATGCATTCTGCAAATTCAAGCGCATCTGAAATGCTGCTCCCAAAGCAGCCGGCGTTCATATATACAGCTCCGCCTACGCTTCCCGGTATGCCGTGCGCAAATTCAAGCCCCGTTAAAGACAGGTCCTTGGCTCTATTTGAAATAAAAGAAAGCTTTGTGCCGGCAAATGCATAAAGCGCATCGCCCTTTGCCGAAACGCTGTCGCCTTTTAGATGCAGCACCAAGCCGTTAAAGCCTTTATCTGAAAATAATACGTTGGAGCCTCGGCCGAGCACTGCATAGGGCATATTAAATAACTTCGCCAAATAAAGCGCTGATGCCGCTATATAGGGCTTTTCGCAAGCTGCGTACACGGCAGCCTTTCCGCCGCATAAAAAGCTTGTATGCTTTTTCATAGGCTCATCCAATTTATATGCAGTAATTTTATCAAGCAGCGTTAAAAAAATATCACGTTTTTGTTTAATGCCCGCTTGCAAGCAGCGCCCTCCTTTTCTATGCCTTTTGTTTGCTAAAGTATATCATAAACCGCGCCTTATGGCAATGTTGGCAGCGTAAAAGCGCGCTTATTCTTTCCACTCCTTAATTCCCTCGTGGTATTTTCAGGCGCGTTGTGCTATCATATGTTTATAATCATAAAATAAATCAGCTAAAGGAGAGTTTTAATGGAATTCCGTCTACATCAAGACCTCGAATGTCTTCATAAAAACAGGCTTGAGCCCAGAACATTTTCTGTCCCCTATCCAAACACGGAGCTTGCCAAAAAAGGCATGCCTGCCCTGTCGCCTTATTATATGCCGCTTAACGGCCTATGGGATTTCGATCTTTTAATAGGCTGCAATGCAATAGACGAAGCGCTGCTTAGCGGCACTCCGG
>JBMNUE010000041.1:0-14158 GCA_050946095.1 Christensenellales bacterium | reverse complement strand
AGCAGAGTTTCAAGCTGCCGCGTGCGGTAGCTTAGGTTAAGGCTGCGCGATGAAGAACGGTACTGCGCCGCCGTGAGAGATCGGGTTATTATGGCGTCCACCCTGTTGTATTCAAAGCTTGAAACAAGCTCTCTATTGGCTACATGAAATATAGCCATAATGGAGCGCACGGCGGGTTTGCCGCGCCACCAGCTGCTGTTGGCGGACAGTATTACAAAATCCTTTGGTTCAAACCGGCTTACTACATAAGGCCCTGTGCCTATTGGAAACTCCGCATGGACATCGGAAGCCTTTACTACGGGGAAGTTCATTGCATACAAAAATCCGTAGCTTTTGCGGCCGGTTTTAACAACTACCGTTAAATTATCGTTCGCCTGTATATCGTTTATAATATAGCGCAAAGAAGCGTAGGCGCCTTTATTTTCGGCATCGCTTTTTGCAAGCTCTATAATGGTTTTGGCGGAAGCGACAACATCGTTTGCGGTAAGCGGCGTGCCGTCGCTGAAAAATATATTCTCCCTTAAGTAAAAATACCATGTGCCGCCGTCTGAGGAATGCTCCCAGCTTTTGCATAGGTTGGGCTGCGGTGCAAGGTCGTCGTCAAGCGACACAAGACCTTCGTAAATTAAGTTTGTAAGGGACATAATTTCCCGCTCGACCGCAATAAAGGGGTTTAGGAACTGTGTCGCAACGGATATTATGCCTATGCTTAAATCAACCTCGTCTTCTTCGGCAAAGGAGCTTAAAGGCATGACAAATATAATAAATGCAAGGAACAAAGCTTTAGTTGCTGTGCGTTGTGTCCCATTCATAATAAAGTGCATATGCGTTCATCACCTTTTGTACATAGTCTTTTGTGTCCTGCTTTGGTATCTGCTCTATAGACAGCGTTTTTCCGTCATCTGCGTTGCGCAGCGCCCAAAGGTTTACATTGCTCATGCCGGCGTGGTATGCGGAAGCCACCATTATAGGGTTGCCGCTGTAGTGATTGCTTAAATAAGAAAGATACCAGCAGCCAAAGCGTATATTTATATCGGGGTCGAAAAGAAGGTCATAGCTGTAATCGTCTACTTTAAGTTTTTTTGCAATCCAAGAACCCGTGTCTTCCATAATCTGCATAAGGCCGCGGGCGCCAACATTGCTTTGCGCATATTGGTCGTAATGGCTTTCCCTTGATATTATTGCAGATACAAAGCTTGGGTGCAGGCGGTATTCCTGCGCGTATTTTTGCAATATATCGTTTACGCCGGAGCGCGAGCGCATATTGGAATAATATGCTAAATCGTCAGCGTGTTTTTTTGCCGCCTGCTCCTGTTCAAGCTTAAACTGTTCGAGCCTTGTTTTTTCATTTTGGTTTTTTAAATAAGCATAGCCAAAGAACAGCAGCGCAGCGGCAAGCATAGCATAAAGCGCGCCGCGCATAAAAGACCTTTTTTTCGGGGCTTTATTTTGCCTGCTGCTATGCCGCTTGCGGGAAGAAGACTGTTCGCTGTCTCTCTTTTCTTCATGCCTGCTTGCGCGCCTGCGTCTTGCGACAGGGCGGGAGTATGGGTCAAACTGTGTCAATATTAATCCTCCTGGCAATATTGTTCCATAACTTTTCAACCTGCTTAGATGTATATTGATAGCTAAACGAAGAATCTATTGCTTCATCGCTTTTCATAAGCCTTTCTTCCGTAGGCATCTGCGCCTTTATGCGAAGCTTCGCCTCGCGAAAAGTTAAGCGGCTGCGCTTCATAAGCCTTGAAAGCTGCTGCTCGCGGCTTGTGTATACTGTCCATGTTTCATCGCAGTATTTGTCCCAGCCTGTTTCAAATAAAAGCGGCACTTCTATGCAGGCAACGGGTTCATCGCTTAGGCTTTCTACTTTCTGCAGCATGATTTTTAAAATCAAAGGATGCATTATGGAGTTTAAGGCTTCAAGCTTATCTTTATCTGAAAAAACAATATCGGAAAGCGCCTTGCGGTTAAGCGTTCCGTTATTGTTAAACGCGCTTTCTCCAAATTGTTCTTTTATTAAAGGCAGAGCAATGCCGTTTTTATCTGTAATATTTCTTGATATTTCGTCCGCATTTATAACCGGGCACCCTAAAGATGCAAGCACTTTGGCGACATTGCTTTTCCCGCTCGCAATACCGCCCGTAAGCCCTATAATGTAAGGGCGTTTATTTGCTTTCATACCAGTTTGCACCTGTGTTTATATCGCACACAAGGGGGACGGATAATGGCATTACATCCTCCATGCAGCGTTTAAGTATTTCCGCTGCCTGCTTTTGTTCGGCAAGTGGCGCTTCTATAATTAGTTCGTCATGCACTTGCAGTATAAGGCGCGACTGCATGTTATTGTTTTTAAGCTCCTGAGCCACTTTTACCATGGCGCTTTTTATAATATCCGCAGCTGTGCCCTGTATTGGGGCGTTCATGGCTACGCGCTCGCCAAAGCTCCTTGTGTGGTAATTTCGGCTTTTAAGCTCCGGCAGCGGGCGGCGCCTGCCGTAAAGGGTTTTGGCATAACCTTCCTTATGGGCAAAATCCTTTGCGCTATCCATAAAGCGCTTTACGCCGGGGAACTTTTCAAAATAGTTCTCTATAAAAGATGCGGCTTCTTTTCTTGTGACGCCTATGTTTCTTGCCAGGCCAAAATCGCTTATGCCGTACACTATGCCAAAGTTAATGGCCTTGCTGTTGGAGCGCATTTCATCGGTAACGTCTTGAACCGGGACGCCGTAAACCTTTGAAGCAGTTTCTCTGTGTATATCCATGCCGTTTATAAAGGCATCGCGCATGCCCTTGTCTTCGCTCATATGCGCTAATATGCGAAGCTCTATCTGCGAATAGTCGCCGTCTATAAGCACGCAGCCTTCTTTTGCAACGAACGCCTTTCTTATTTCGCGCCCTAAAGCCGTTCTTACGGGAATGTTTTGCAAGTTGGGGTCGTTTGAAGAAATGCGCCCGGTAGCTGTTGCGGTCTGGTCAAAGGTAGTATGTATGCGGCTGTTTTTATCCGCATTTTTTATAAGGGGATCTATATATGTGCTGTTCAGTTTGGCTAACTGGCGGTAGTCCAATATCTTGCTTATTGCAGGGTGGTAATCCGCTATGGATTCAAGCGTCTGCGCGTCCGTGCTGTACCTGCCGCTGCTCGTTTTTTTGCGCGCGGGAAGCTTAAGCTTGTTAAACAGCACATCGCCAAGCTGCTGCGGGCTGTTTATGTTAAAGTCTCCTTGGTCTAAGGAATCTATTATGTCTTTTTGAAGCGCCTCTGCCTGCCCTGTAAATTCCTTGCCTAAGCTGTTGAGCACAGGTATATCAACCTTAAAGCCCGTAAGCTCCATTTCGTATAGAACCTGCGAAAGCGGCAGCTCTATGTCTTTATATAGGCTCATCATGCCAAAGCGCGCTATGCTTTGCTTTTGGTTTAAATAAAGCGCGTAAAGCCCAGCGCTGTCGTTGTTTGCAAAAGCGCTTAAAGCATAGCTTTTTTCCTGCGGGTTAATGAGATAGGCGGCAAGCATGCTGTCCCAATGTATTGTTGGATGGGGTATTGAAAAGCCGTCCAAAAAATGAAGAAGACTTTTTGCGTCATGCACTATTAAAGGCATTGTCAGCATGGCAAATACTTCTTTTAAATTCTTATCGGAAAGCGCTGCGTCCGCCATGTTTAATAAGGACATCTGCCCAAACTGCAGCGGTATTTTATAGTTTATGCTTTCCTGGCTAAGCGTTACAGAGCTGTCGGTCACCACAACGGAGCATGGCTTGCCGGCTTCAAGCTTAATACTATCTTTTATATTTTTATCTATTACTGTAAAAGAAACTTCCGCCTGTTTGCTTGGAGAGGCTTCTGCGCTGCCTTTTTCCATGCGGTTTATTCTTTCAATAGCCGTATTTAGCCGGTAGCGCTTAAGAGTTTCAGCACCGTCTGAAAGGTTTTTTACTTCCCAGCTGTCTATATCGTAATCTATGGGTGCGTTTTTGTTTATAGTAGCAAGCGTTTTGGAAAGCCTTGCCTGCTCTTTATTAGCGCGCACCTTTTCGCCTAATTTGCCCTTTATTTTGTCTGCGTTTTCAAGCACGTTTTCAAGCGTGCCGTATTCGTCAAGCAATTTAATGGAGGTTTTTTCTCCGACGCCGGGTATTCCAGGTATGTTGTCGCTCGAATCGCCCATAAGGCCTTTCCAGTCCGTTACCTGTTCAGGGCTAACCTTGTATATTTTTTTAACTTCTTCCGGCGTATAATGGACTATTTCGCTTATGCCTTTTCTGGTGAACAGAAGATGCACATTTTCATCTACAAGCTGCAGCGCATCGCGGTCGCCCGTTAAAAGCTCCACGGTGTAGCCTTTTTCGCTCAGCTGATGACTTATGGTGCCTAACAAATCGTCCGCTTCGTAGCCGGCTAAGCTTATAGCGCCTAATTTCATGGACTTTAGCACTTCTTTTATTATGTCAAACTGCGGCAACAAATCTTCAGGCACTGGAGGCCTGTTGGCTTTGTAGTCTGCGTACATGGTGTGGCGGAATGTTGGCGTTTTTTCGTCAAAGGCGGCGCAGCAGTAATCCGCTTGGGATAGTTCAAGGGCCTTAAAAAGCATCATCAAAAAGCCGTGCACTGCCTGCGTCGGCACGCCGTCAGCGTCCATTGGGGGCAGAGCAAAATAAGCCCTATACAGCAGGCTGCTTCCGTCAACGAGTAAACATTTTTTGTTCATATCTACCTCCAATCGCTATTATAACACAAGAGCTAAATAATAAAAACAGCCGCCTGTAAAAGAGCGTATTCAGAGTGTAGATAAAGTATTGTTTATAGGGAGGGGAGGCGGCATAATCGTGAAAAAGCTTCCAGTGCTAAGATTGCAGGGCAATGAAAAGCTGTGCATTTCTTGTATTTTTGCTTGAGATAGCAAAAGCGACCAAACAAAAAAACACAAGACAAAGTGTCAAAGGACACTTTATCGACAGTCTAAACAGCCGCCCGTAAAAGAGCGGCTGTTTTATAAAGCGGATATAAAATCAAAAAAAACGAAACTCAATACAGCGGGAAGGCCTCGGTAAGCTCTTTAACTTTTGATTTCACTTTAGGTATGGCGGCTTCTTTTTCATGCAGCACATTAACTATAAGGCTCGCTATTTCGCTTAGCTGCTCTTCCTTCATGTTTCTGGTTGTAACAGCTGGAGTGCCAAGGCGCAGGCCGCTTGTAACATTTGGCTTGCGCTTGTCGCGCGGCACCATGTTTTTGTTGGTGGTTATGTTGGCCAGTTCAAGAAGGCTTTCCATTTCCTTGCCGGTGGTATCTTTAAGGTCTGCAAAGTCGAGCATTAAAAGGTGGTTATCCGTGCCGCCTGAAACTAAGCGCACGCCCTCCTGCTTAAAGCGCTCTTCCATGGCCTTTGCGTTTCTCAATATCTGCTGCTGGTAGGTTTTAAAAGAGGGCTCCATGGCTTCTTTAAAGCATACGGCCTTGGCTGCTATTATGTGCATTAAAGGTCCGCCCTGCGTGCCGGGGAATATAGCTTTGTCTATTTTTTTAGCGTGCTCTTCCTTGCAGAGTATAAGGCCTGCTCTTGGACCCCTTAGTGTTTTATGCGTGGTGGAAGTTACAACATCCGCATAGGGCACGGGCGAGGGGTGAAGCCCTGCTGCAATAAGTCCTGCTATATGCGCCATATCCACCATCAAATAAGCGCCTACTTCGTCTGCTATTTGTCGGAATTTTTGGAAATCTATTATCCTTGAATATGCGGAAGCGCCGGCTACAATGAGCTTAGGCTTAACTTCATGCGCTTTTTTAGATAGCATTTCATAGTCTATGCGCTCATTTTCAGGGTTTACTCCGTATGATTCAAAATGGAAATATTTGCCGGAAATGTTTACCCGGCTTCCGTGGGTTAAATGGCCGCCGTGGTTTAAGTTCATGCCAAGCACAGTATCGCCCGGGTTTAAAAGTGCGAAATACACCGCCATATTAGCCTGGCTGCCGGAATGCGGCTGCACATTTGCATGCTCTGCTTTAAACAGCTTTTTAGCGCGGTTTATAGCAAGCGTTTCTATCTCGTCCACATATTCGCAGCCGCCGTAATAGCGCCTGCCGGGATAGCCTTCCGCATATTTGTTTGTTAAAGGCGTGCCCATGGCCGCCATAACGGCGGGGCTTACAAAGTTTTCAGAAGCTATAAGCTCTATGTGATCCTGCTGGCGCTCCGCTTCCTGTTCAATAAAGTGCAGAAGTTCTTCATCGTATCTTAATGCATCGGGTGCTTTCCACATATCTATCTTCCTTTCTAAAAAAATATTACGCAACTAAAAATGCCGCAAGGTATCAGGCTGCTCCGCAGCACATCCCAACATACGCTTACTGCTGCTTCCTTCCGGACCTGACAGGGTTCACGCCATGAAATCGCACGGAACCCAACACCTTTACGGCAAAAATATCATACAGTAAAACGCGGTTTTTTGCAAGTGGCGATAAAGCGTTTAATTTATATATTTAAGCGCTTCGTCGTAAGCGCGCTTAAGCTGGTCGTCATTAAGGCTGCCAAAATCAAAGAAGGCGTTTTTTTCTTCCTCTGGGAGCTCTATTTCTATATGCGGCGCTATGCCAAGCTCGTGCACCTTATGGCCTTTTGGAGTAAAATACTGCGCTACTGTGAACTGCATTCCGCTCTTGCCGTCGCTCATCTGCACCACATTTTGTATTATGCCTTTGCCGAAGGTGTTTGTGCCGACTATCTTAGCCCTGTTGTAATCTTTAAGGGCTCCTGCCAGAATCTCTGAAGTGGAGGCGCTGTTTCCGTTAACCAAAAGCACGAGCGGAATATCTATTTTGCCTTTGTTGGTGTATGTTTTTTGCTGATGCCCCTGCCTGTCTTCCGTGTAAAAAAGAAGCTCTTTGTCAAGGAAAACATCCGCTATATTTACGCCGAGCTCAACCCAGCCGCCCGGGTTATCCCTCATATCCAATATGAGCGACTTTGCCCCTTTTTGCATCATATCGTCAAGCGCTTTTTTAAATTCCTTGTCGGCATCGCCTGCAAAATCGTAAATCGCTATAAGCCCTATATCGTTATCCAGCATGGCGTATTCAACATTGTTAACATTTATTGCGGCTTTTGTGAGTTCAAAAGTTAGAATATCCCCGTCTCTAAGCACTTCTACAGTTACTTTTTCTCCGGGCTTGCCGCGCATGGTGTTTACGGCGTCCTGCATGGTGGAGGTGGTAACTTCTATATCTTCAACCTTGTAAAACACATCGCCCTTGCGAAGGCCCGCTTTTTCAGCAGGCGTATCTTTAAACACGCGTACTATGGTGACGGAAGAATCGCGCCAGCTTCCAAGCATCTGCACGCCTATGCCGGCATATTTGCCTTCGTTCTCTTCCCACATGGTTTTCCATGCTTCCTCGGGGTAGTAGAATGTGTATGCATCGTTTGTTCCGTGCAAAAGGCCTTGCACGGCGCCATCCAGCATAGCCTGCTCGTCAGGCTCTTTGTAGTAAAATTTTTCTATGTATTGCCGGGCTTCTTCCACGAGCTCGTACTTGCTTAAGGCGTCTATTTTTCTTTTGAGAGATTCGTATTCGTCTTTTGAAATTGTAACGGTGTTGCCCGTTCCGTAAACTACGCGCGGGCTCTCTCCAAACACGTGCATTGCAAGCATAAAACATGCAAACATAAGGCACAAAAATTTAATGTTTTTTTTATTCACAGCATTTCCCTTCCTTCAAAATCGGACAGTTTAGATGTATTCTTAAGCTCGTAAAGCAGCTTGAATATGAGCGCGTCGTTAAAGCGCCTTAGATCAAGCCCCGTTTGGGCCTGCACTTTTTCAAGCCTGTATATAAGCGTGTTGCGGTGTATATATAGATGCCTTGAAGTATCGGCAATGTTAAGGTCGTTATCTAAAAAAGTAGTGATGGTTTCAAGCATTTCACGGCTGAACAGCTTTTCGCTGCCGCTGTTAAATAGCAGCGCGTGGTACTTTAGCGCTTTTTCTTTAGGGATTTCAGCCATAAGGCGCGCAAATATCATGTCTGAATAGTTGTATATATGCTCCTTTGGGTAAAATGCAAGCCCTATTTTAAGCGCGTGCATGGCCTGCTCATAGCTTTTGCTTATATCTTCAATACTTTCAACGGGCTCGCCCATTGCTATGTTAAACTCTATGCCTTCTTCTGTAAGCGCGGTTTCCGCCAATGCTTTAACGAATTCGAATATGTCTTCAGTTGAGGATTCATCTTCAAATGCCTTAACTAACGCAACCGTAAAGCCCGACATAGGCACAAACAGGTCGCCGTCTTCAAGCGGCAGAAGGTTTTTAAGCGCTTTTACCGCGTCCCCGTATGGGCTTTGACGGGCGGATAGTATAATGCAGAGCCTGAATTGATTTTGCACAATATGGTGCTTAAAGCTTAAAGCCTGTATTTCGTTAAGCGGAAGCTCGCCTTTTAAAAGGCGTATGAAGGGCAAAAGCTCTGAATTTTTGCTGCTTTCCATATAGAAAGAATCTATAAGCTTAGCGCAAAGCTTTAATATATCGGAAGGCGCGCCTAAGGCTGCCGCTATTATTACACGGCTCAAGCTGCTTTTATAAAATATGTGCGTGCGCGTCTGCCGTATTTCCCCGGGGCTTAAGTCAAGCGGAGCGGACATTACATCCCTAATGCTGCCGCTTAAAAGCTTGCCGAACTCGTCAAAAACAAGCAGGGGAGCATCGAGCGAAGCGAGCAGATTGTCTATCTGCCGCAAAAACTTCTTTTCCAAGCCTTCCTCCATAAAAAATATATGTGCATTATAGCATGAGCATGTGCAAATTCAAAATTGCAAAAAAGTAAATGCTTTGCGCAGAGTGTAGACAAAGTACCATTCAAGAGATTTTAGGGGGCGAAGCCGCATGAGTATAATCGTGAAAAGCTTAGAGCGTTGTTTGCTGGGCGTTGAAAAGCTGTACATTCACCATATTTTCAGCTTGAGAGCAAAGCTTCCAAGCGAAAAGACGCACGGCAAAGTGTATAAGGACATATTTTCGACAGCTTTAGAAAATGCCCTGCATATACCTTAGTTAGCCTTTTATGCCGCCGCGCGCGACACCGCCCACTATTTGCTTGCGGGCGAATATGAACACCAAAATCATGGGAAGCACCACAACGGAAGAAGCCGCCATGAGCAGCTCGTTGTTTGCGCCGACTTCCGTTGTAAAAGTATAAAGCCCGAAAGGGAGGGTGCGGTTTGTGTCCTGCTTTATTACGAGCATGGGCCACATAAAGCTGTTCCACGATGCCATGGCGTTTAGCAAAACAATAGTAGAAAGAGAGGGCTTTGCAATAGGCACCATAACCTTCCATAGATAGCGCCAGTTACTGCAGCCGTCCACCCTGGCGGACCAATACAAGCCGTCCGGTATGGACTGGAAGAAATTGCGCAGTATGTATGTGTAGAATATGCTGCTTGTAAACGGAAGTATAAGCGCCCAAAGCGTATCGTTTATGCCAAGCTTTACTATTGTAGTGTAGTTTGTTATTACAAGTATTTCAAAAGGGACCATCATCATTGAAAGAAGAAGCGAAAAAATAATTTCTTTCCCCGGGAAATTAAGCCTCGAAAATGCAAACGCAGCAAGTATAGTAGTAAGCGTAGTAATTGCAACGCTGCTAAGGCAAGTAATAACGGAGTTTATAAAATACCTTGCAAAAGGGGCTGTGTTAAACGCTATTACAAAGTTATCGAAGTTAAGCCAGTTTTTAGGCGCCATGGTAGGGGGAAACAGGTTCATTTCAGCGCTCGTTTTAAATGCGGAAGCTATCATCCAATAAAACGGGAATACCATTATTACGGCGCCTATTGTAAGAAAAAAATGCTGCAAAAGCTTGAAAGTGCCAAGCTTTGTTTGATAGGAATGGTTTAAATAAAGCCCCGTTGCTGTAAGACAAGCGGAAGATATAATAAAAACGGGGTACAGGCTGCTGTTTTTTAAAATAATAAAAACAATGCCTGCAAAAAGCGCTGCCAAACCTAAAATGTAGAGAGCTGTGCCCAAACGTTTTTTTGATTGCTTTGTCATGCCGCCCTCCTTATATATAGTTCCAGCGGCGCTGTATGTAGCGCTGCACCATTGTAAAAATAAGTATAAAAAAGAACAGCACTATCGCAGCGGCCGCTGCGCGGCCCAGTTCAAGGCGCTGGTGCATCATTTCGTATATGTAGTACACAACGGTGTACATATTGTACGCAGGCCCGGGGCTTCCGTTAAAAAGCACGGTTACTTCGGTGAACACTTTAAATGCCGATATGCTGTTTATAACAAGCACAAGCCCTATTGTTGGCGCTAAAAGCGGCAGCGTTATGCGCCTGAATATGCGCGGCGTTTTGGCTCCGTCAACCTTGGCGACGGTGTAATAGGTTTCGTCTATGTTTTGAAGGCCAGAGAGCATCAAAATTATTGTAAAGGGGAGCGAATTCCATATGCCGAATATCACCATTACCGCCATGGAATTTTCCGTGGCCTGCAGCCAGTTTAAAGGCTCCGCCGAAAAAAACATAAGCAGCGCATTAAGCACGCCGAAATTTTTATTGAATATCCAGCGCCACACAAGGCCTACTGCGGTAATGGAAGTAACCATGGGCAAAAAGTATGCCGTCTGATAAAGCGCCGAACCTTTTAATTTTTTGTTTAATAAAAATGCTATTATAACCGATATAGCCGTTGTGGCAGGCACTGTGTAAAGCACATATAAAAATGTGTTTATAAGCCCCTGCAAAAAGTAATTGCTTGTGCCGGGTATGCCCTTAAGCACGTACTCGTAGTTGCCTAATCCCCAGCCTATAAAAGAACCGTCCAGCTTGTACCTTTCCTGGAAGGACATTATCACAACGCGTATCATGGGGTAGAGCGTAAATACTATTACGCCTAAAAAGAAGGGCAGAAGGTAGTCGAGCGGCTCGAGCAGCGATGAAATTTTAGCCTTGCCTTCGTCGTTGTTTTTTATCCATAAAAAGCTCAGCAAAAGAGCGAATGCTAAAAACACGGCGCCAGTCCAAACAAGAGTAGATGAGTAATACATAAGGGGATAGAGCGGCGTGTTCACGCTCAAGCGCTTGCGCACGCTTGAAATGCTAAGCGAATCTACATGCTCCTGCGCAATGCGGTCGACTTGCGAAAATATATAAGGCAATTTGCTTTCTGCTTCATTCCGCACGAGCAGCGCTGCATTTTCATCCAAGTTTTTAGCCGTTTCTTCTAAAAGCGTGTCCGCAATATGCGCAAGCACCGCGGCATTGTCCGCCCCTTCATCAATCATGGCGCTTATATCTTTTTTAAGCATGCGCTTGCGGCTTGAAACGCTTCTTTTTATTATGGCGGCGTTTTCTTCTCCGGCAGCTTCTAAAAACAGCTTTTCTACTTCTGCTATGCCTTCTTTGTGCAGAGTATCTACGCGGCTTGAAGTTTTAAAGCTTTCTGCATGCATGCTAAGCTTGTTTTTTCCGAAAAAGCCTATGGAACAAAACAAGGCTGCAAGCACAAAACAAATTATTATATGCACCATAAGGCGCTTTACGCCAAAGCGCTTTTTCTTTTTTTTAGGCAGGCTTTTCATGCGTAGCGCCTCCCGGTCTCTAAGTCAAAAAAGAATACGCCGCGGTTTTTAAGCATTAGATGAGCTGTGTCCCCTGCCTTTAAGTGATGGTCAAAAGAAATATATGCGCGCAGCTCTGTCCCGCCAAAATTAAGCAGCGCCATTTCTTCCTTGCCCAGCTGGTACACGCTTAATACTTCCGCTTCCATAGTATCTTCCGCCTTTTGATCTGCTACTATAAAGCTTTCAGCGCGCACGGAAAGGTTTATCTTTTTACCGTCGGGAACCTTTTCTATGCCTTTGCAAATAAAGTTAGAGCCGTCCTTTGCTATGAAGCGGCTGCCTTCTGCATGCCCTGCAATATTGTTTATGGGCGGGTTGCCTAAAAAGTCCGCAACGAACTGATTTGCGGGGTTGTTATACAGATTTTGCGGAGCATCGTGCTGCTGCAGCCGTCCTGCTTTCATAAGGGCGATGTGGTCGGATATGGACATGGCTTCTTCCTGGTCGTGCGTAACAAACACGGTTGTAACCTTGGTCTTTCGCTGTATGCGGCGTATCTCTTCGCGCATTTCAAGGCGCAGCCTTGCGTCCAAGTTGGAAAGCGGCTCATCGAGCAGCAAAAGCCGAGGCCTTTTTACAAGCGCCCTGGCTATTGCGACACGCTGCTGCTGGCCGCCCGAAAGCTGCTTAGGCTTGCGGTTCAAGTAGTCCTGCATATGCACAAGCTCCGCCATATCCGTGGCTCTTTTAATGCGCTCGGCTTTTGGCACGTTTTGTATTTCAAGGGGAAAGCATATATTTCCAAGCACCGTCATATGCGGATAAAGGGCGTAGTTCTGAAACACAAGCCCTATGCCGCGCTCCTCCGGCGGGTATTTGGTGACATCTTCCCCGTCAAACAATATTGTGCCTTTAGTAACCGGCAATATGCCGGAAAGCATGTTAAGCACCGTGCTTTTTCCGCAACCTGATGGCCCTAAAAGACACATTAGCTCCCCGTCGTACAGCGTCAAATCCAAGCCGTCGACGGCCTTGGTGGAACCAAAGTGTTTGCTGAGACCCAACATTTCAACCTGCATATAATACCCCGATATATAAATTTAGTTTTTCGCTATTGATAATACAAAAATAGGGTTGCCGCTCAAGCAGCAACCCCAAATTAAAGCTTATTTGCCTTGAAGCGATGCGTTTGAAAGCTTGACGCATTCGTCCCAAGCTTCGTCAACGGTCATTTCATCGGCAGCTGCCTTTTCTACTGCTGCCTTTAAGAAGTTGCGAATATCCGCAGCGCCTTGAACAGCAGGGAGGGAACCCGCGTTTTTAAGGTTGGCATCTACCGCTTTAAGGGAGCGCACTGCCAAACTGTCTTGAGATACAAACGCTTTGTAGCTTTCGGTTTCCCTTGTCCAGGAGTAGGGAGCAAGCGCCGTTACCGCTTCTACCCAGCCGGAGTTTACATCGGCGGATATGAAATATTTTACAAATTCATACGCAGCTTCCGCGCGGTCGTCGTCGTTATAGTAAAATACTATGGGGCCGCGGTTCCAGCTCGGGTACCAGGTTTGGCTTGGAGCAGGCGCCATGTCGAATTCAAAGCCGTCAGGCGTTATGTAGGGGTAGCCTGCGCATGAACCCATATAGCTCGCTACTGTGGCGGAGTTAAAGTCGTTGGAGAAGTAGTCGCCGCTTGATTTGATGGCAAAATAGCCTTTCTTTGACATATCAACCACCCAGGCTATTTTTTCGCGCACTTCGGGAGTATCAAACAAAACTGTTTTGTTTTCAACGTCTATGTAGCCGGCGCCTTCGGTTTCCATTATGAGCATGTGCAAAAAGTCTACCATGCTGTCAATGCCAAAACCAGGTATGTCTTTCTTTTCTTTTACTGTGGCGCAAAGCTGTTCCATTTCGTCCCAAGTGGTGGGGACTTTAAGGTCCAGCTCGTCAAAGAGGTCTTTGTTGTAGAAAAGTATAGGGCCCGTGGTGTAGGCGGGAAGGTAGTGTATAATACCGTCTGTGAACGCCTTGACTTCGCCGTTCATAACGCCAGGCGCCAAGGATTCGTCAAAGCCTTCTATGCCGATTTCAGGGTCGTATATGTACTGGCTCAGGTCTGCCAACTGGCCTGCTTCAACATACTTTGCAGCTTCTGAAGCATAGTTAAAAATGATGTCCGGGCCTATGCCTTCGTTTACAGCGCTGTATACGGAATCGGTAAAACCAGCAAACGGCTGGGTGAGCGCTTCGACTTCTATTCTGTCCTGCGAAGCGTTAAAATCTTCAACCGCCTTGTTGATGTACCCTTCCTGGTCCTTTGTAAATGTGTGCCAAATGGTAACTTTGATTTTGTCTTCTGCAGATGCAGGCATTATGCCAAGCAGCATAACGCCAAGCAGCAAGAATGCAAGCAATCTTGTAATGCTTTTACGGTTCATTTTTATCCTCCTGATAATTTTGTCGGGCATACCTTGCCCGCGGATTCAATTTGAGTATACATCAAGAGGCTTGCCTTGGCAATGAAGTACAAGAAATTTTTAAATTTAATATATAGGCGCTTTGATTTTCAATGCGCCTTAAGCGGGAAT
>JBMNUE010000040.1:0-14257 GCA_050946095.1 Christensenellales bacterium | reverse complement strand
TAAAAGACCTGCGCATAACAACAAGGCGCAAGAAAGAAACCGTGCGCCTGCTTGACAAGGTGGACTTAAACATAGTGTCCGGGGAATGCTTAGGCATAGTTGGGGAATCCGGCTGCGGCAAGAGCATTACGGCAAACAGCCTTATGGGCCTTTTGCCCTATCCCTTAAAGGTGGCTTCAGGCAGCGCCGTGTTTAATTCGCCCATGTTTTCCAAGGTGGATTTATTTTCATGCCCCAAAGACAAAATACAAAAAATAAGGGGCAGGGAAATCTCCATGATATTTCAGGAACCCATGACATCGCTGGACCCTATATTTACAATAGAAGACCAGATGAAAGAAGCGCTGGAGTTTCATTTTCCCAATATGCAGGAAAAAGAAAAGCTTGAGCGCTGCAAGGAAGTGCTGAAAAAGGTAAACATACCGCGCATAGAGCAGACGCTTAAATGCTACCCGCACCAGCTTTCGGGCGGACAGCTTCAGCGCATAATGATAGCGATAGCGCTTATAAATTCCCCGAAGCTCCTTATAGCTGACGAACCTACAACAGCGCTTGATGTTACCATACAGGCGCAGATACTGGACCTTATCAACACCCTGCAGGAAAAGCACGATGCTTCGGTAATCATGATTACGCACGATTTGGGCGTTATAGCAGAAACCAGCGACCGCGTTGCAGTGTTTTATTCGGGGCATATAGTCGAAGAAACAACGGCGGAGGAGCTTTTTTCAAAGCCTGCGCACCCATATACCAAGGGGCTTTTAAAATCTATATATTCGTTAAACGAAGGTGGGGACACGCTGTATTCAATACCGGGCTCGGTGCCTGCGGGCGGCGAATTAAAAACGCATTGCCGTTTTTACGACCGCTGCATAAAGCGGCAGGACAGCTGCCTTAGAGGGCTTCCCGCTTTTGTCGAAATTGCCCCTAACCACAAATGCAGGTGCTTTTTGCACAGCGAGGAGCTGGAAGCATGAGCGAAAACATACTGGAAGTAAAACACCTTAAGACATATTTTCCCGTAAAGGAAGGCGTAATAAAAAAGACAGTGGGCTATGTGCGGGCGGTTGAAGATGTAAGCTTTAATGTAAAGAAAAAGCAGGTGTTCGCGCTTGTGGGAGAGTCTGGCTGCGGCAAAAGCACAACGGGCTTAAGCATAGTTAGGCTTATAAACCCCACTTCCGGGCAGGTGCTTTTTGAAGGGGAGGATTTAAGCAAGCTTAGCGATGAAGAAATGCGGCTTAAAAGGCGGGATATGCAGTTCATATTCCAAAACCCGTACGCTTCATTAAACCCGCGCATGAACGTGTACGAGCTTTTGGCAGAACCTTTAAAAACGCATTTTAAATTAAGCCAAGAAGAGCTGGATAAACGCATACTCAGCATGATGGATAAAATAGGCATGACGGAAGACCAGCTTTGGCGCTATCCGCACCAGTTTTCAGGCGGGCAGAAGCAGCGCATTTCAATAGCAAGGGCGCTTATAACAAAGCCGCGCTTTGTAGTTGCGGATGAACCCGTTTCGGCTCTTGATGTATCCATACAGGCGCAGGTTATAAATCTCCTTATAGCATTGCAAAAGGAAATGCAGCTTTCCATGATATTTATTTCGCACGACCTTAACGTGGTGCGCTTTATAAGCCATGAATTAGCTGTTATGTATTTAGGCTCTATAATGGAAACGGGCAATACCAAGCTTATATACGAGCGACCGATGCATCCTTACTCAAGGGCGTTGCTTGATGCCGTGCCAAAGCTTGACCCCGCTGCAAAACATAAGCGCCGCCACTTAAAAGGCGAAGTGCCAAACCCCGTAAACCCGCCTAAAGGCTGCCCCTTTAACACGCGCTGCGAAAAGGCCAAGGATATTTGCTTTAAAGAAAAACCGAAGCTTTTAGAATATAAAGACAGGCTTGTAGCCTGCCACTACCCTTTGGAGGATTAAATTATGGAGTATTATATAGGTCTTATGAGCGGCACGTCGCTTGACGGCTGCGATGCGGCGCTTATCGCATTCGAAAAAAACAAAATAGAACTTTTGGGCTTTGTCTCAAACCCTATGCCCGAAAAATTAAGAAAGCAGATTATGGATTGCTGCTCTCTTGATAAATCAAACATAGCGCTTGCATGCAGCCTTAACTTTTCTTTGGGGCATTATCTGGCGGATACCGCTAAAATGCTCTGCGAAAGCCTTGATTTTGACATAAAGAAGGTGAGCGCCATAGCGTCCCACGGGCAGACAGTGTACCATATACCTTTTAAAGAAGGCGAATTTGTGCCTTCCACATTGCAGCTTGGAGAGCCTGCCGTAATAGCCTACGAAACCGGCGTGCCGGTCGTAAGCTCCATGCGCGCCATGGACATGGCGGCTGGCGGGCAGGGCGCTCCGCTTGTGCCTTTTGCGGAATATATTTTGTATAGGGGAAAGGAAGACATAGCCCTGCAAAATTTAGGCGGCATAGGCAATGTAACGGTTATACCGGCAAATGCTTTAAAAAGCGATGTGTTCGCCTTTGACACAGGCCCTGCTAATATGATAATAGATTCCCTTGTAAGGCGGTTTTTCGGCAAACCCTACGATAAAGACGGGGAAATTGCAAGGTCCGGAAAGGTAGTTGATGCTATGCTCAGCGAGTGGATGCAAATACCCTATGTGGATATGAAGCCGCCAAAGTCAACAGGCAGGGAGCTTTACGGCGAACAGTTTGTAGATGAACAAATAAAATTGCATAAAGACATCGCCCCTGAAGATTTTGTTGCGACAGCAACCATGTACACGGCTAAAACTATGTTCAGAAACTACGAGCTTTTCGTTTTCCCGCGCTGTCCGGGTCTTAAAAAAATAGTGCTCTCAGGCGGCGGCGCGCACAACAAAACCATGCGCAACATGATGCAGGGGCTTTTTAAAAACTGCAATATAATCACGCAGGAGGATTTGGGCTTTTCTTCAGACGCTAAGGAAGCCGTGGCGTTTGCCATAATCGGCAGAGAAACCATGAATAGAAGGAGCGGCAACCTGCCTTCCGTTACGGGCGCTAAAATCCCCGTGCCATTAGGCAGCATAGTCTACCCGCCGGAAAATCTATGAAAATATACATAAACAATGAAAAATATTTTGATAAAGCCTACGATATATTCTGCGAATCTGTAAACAAAAATGAAGTTCTATATCTTCCCATGCCTAAAAATTCCTTTGAAAACATATTAAAAAGGCAGGACAGCATTTTTGCGGCGGCGGAAAAAAACGGGGAGCTTTTAGGCTTCCTTGTAGCAAATACGCTGCGGGAAAAGGCGTACATTACGCTTGTTTTTGTTAAAAATAAATATAGGAATAAAGGAATAGGCAAAGGGCTTATTAAAGAGCTTGAAGGCGTCCTTAAAGCAAAAGGATACAATTCTATTTTTATAGACCACATGAACCCGGTGGAGCTTGGCTGGCGCATACCGGAAAGCTCTTGCACGCACAACAAAATTCCGGGCGTATATATTGAAAGCCCTGCTATAAAATTTTTTAAAAGCGCAGGCTTTTCTGCTGCTCATGAAGAAATCGCCATGTATAGAGAGCTTCAAGGCTTTTCTATGCCTGAAGAAATACTGTCCGTCATTGAAAACCTTAAACAAGAAGGCATAGAAGTAGGGGAGCTTAAAAATCCCTATGTGGACTTTTCCGGCCTTTTCGATAGACTGCAAAGCGAATATTGGAGGGATTCCATAGCTTCTGAAATTCAGGCACATAAGGAAAACCGCGGCAATCCAAACCCCCGCTTTTGGGCGGACGGCATGCCCCCTAAAGCCCCGCGGAAAATACTTGCAGCAGTTCATGAAGGCGCCATGGTGGGCTTTACGGGGCCCGTTGACGTGCAAAAAAATTTGCGCGGCTGGTTTACTGGGCTTTGCGTAGACCCAAACTTTGGCAGGCGCCGCATAGGCGAAACGCTTTTTAATCTGCTTTTGGATGCCTTCCAAAAAGAAGGCGCGCAGTTTGTTTCCCTTTACACGGGCGCTAAAAACCCTGCGCAAAAAATATATTTAAGGGCAGGCCTTAAACCCGCCGCGCGGTTTGCAGCCATGGAAAAAAAGCTAAAATAAAGCGCAAATTCATATATTGCCAAACACATAAGCTCCGGAGCTTCCGCCGGTAGTGTAAACAACACATTATTTAGGGGCAGGGGCGAAAACCATGGGTGCAATTGCAGAAAGCTTCGGGCTTCGGACGCAGGGCATTGAAAAGCCCTGCATTAAAAAGCTGTGCATTCCCCACATTTTTGGCTTGAGAGAGACAAAGCTACCAAGCGGGAACACACACGGCAAAATATCCAAGGATACTTTGTCGGCAGCCTGAAGTCTCGGCAGCTTGAAGTCCCGACACTTCCGCCGGGACTTTTTTGCATAATACTGCTATGTTTGCATAAAATTAATACATAATACTCAAACAAAATGCGCATTAAACAAAGCCCATGTATAGCGCTAAATCAAAAAGCATTTTATGAAGGTGTTTACAATTGTAACAAAAAGCCCGAAAGCATTATCTTTCAACGCTTTCGGGCGGATTTTGGTGCGCCATCAGGGACTCGAACCCTGGACACCCTGATTAAGAGTCAGGTGCTCTACCAACTGAGCTAATGGCACAAATAGCGCAGTTTCACGCTGTATTATAGGCAGCTAAACATCCTGTCACAGCGCTCTTCCTGCAACGGAAGATATAATATCATAATTCCAATCGTTTTACAAGCAAAATTTTTACGCGAATAAGACATATTTTTGCTAATCTGTGATCTTTATAGCGGAATTTTTGCGGGCTTTACGCCTTGAGTCAAAAAAATGGAGTAAAGAAGAACAATACAACGGGCTTATTTCTTGGCTATATTGCCGTGAGCCTCAATTTTAGCGGGATTTTGAGGCAAAGCGCCAGCCCCGTACGCTGCGCTGCAGGTTTGTCTTTAACAAAATAAGCGTATTCCCTTAAAATTCATGGCAAGATGCTTTAGCAGAATATATCCGCTGTTATGGATAGAGCTATTTTGCCGCAACGCTTGCGTTTAAATATAAAACATGGTATTATATCTACTGCTTTTTAGGCAAGGATTATGGATGGAGGTGAACGAAGATGGCAAATATCAAGTCTGCAAAAAAGCGCATAAGAGTTACAAAGGCTAAAACCACGCAGAACCGTATGATTAAAACGCAGGCTAAAAACGCGGTGAAGAAATTCCGTAAAGTGCTTGCAGAGAATCCTTCTGCGGCACAGGAACAGCTTAGGGCTACCTCCTCCGCTTTGGATAGAGCCGTAACAAAGGGTGTTATGCACCGCAATGCCGCAAGCCGTAAGAAATCAAGGCTGGCAAAGGCGTTGAACAATGCTGCGGCGCAATAATTATTATAAAAATAAACGCCTCATAAACAAGGGCGTTTCAGAGTGTAGACAGTGTAAAACGCTTCCTAAAAGGGGCGTTTTTCTATATCAAAAAATAAGCTTTAGCGCCGGTATTATTATCTTTGCAGCGTTGATTACATATGCTGTTCAGCATCAAACCTTATAATATAATTTCAGATAATAAACTTTGCGGTATATCAAACAAAAATGCGCTGATGCCGCAAACTGCTTTTACCGCCTTTTCCCAAACATAAGCCCTGCAAGCGCGCGCACTGAGTTTACTATAAGCGAAGCTAAAAATAGCCATAAAAAGCTTTCGTAGTGTATGTATCCCGGAAATAAAATAGTAATAAAGTACAAAAGCCCCGTATCTATAAACATGTTTACAAGGCCGAGCGTTAAAAAATTGAATACGCTTAAAAGCAAACGCAAAATCGGGCGTATTAGGGCGTACATAAGCATAAGCGCTGCGCCTGCTGCAAATGCAGTTTCCGTGGAATAGCACCAAAAGCCGCTTAAAAGATAATCCGCAAGCGGGAGAGCTGCAGCGCCTAAAACAAAGCGGACAAGTGCTTTAAACATTGCGTTTATCGCTATGCTCTGCGCCACTGCCGGTAAATGCCGATTTGCCGGCATTGATGAATGGTTTGCTTTTGCACTGTGCTGTATTAATTGTATCGGGCGCTTTTTCTTTTTTCACTATGTCATAGCCTATGAGCATGCAGTCGCCGAAGCTGAAAAAGCGGTATTTTTCTTTAACGGCTTCTTTATAGGCGGCAAGCGCTTCATCAAGCCCCATAAACGCAGACACCAGCATAAGCAGAGTGCTTTGCGGCAGGTGGAAGTTGGTAAGCAGCACATCTGTCGCCTTAAACTTAAAGCCCGGGTATATGAAAATGTTCGTTTCGCCGCTTTTTTGCTCTATTATGCCGTTTTCATTAACGGCGCTTTCCAGCGTGCGCACAGCGGTTGTGCCTATGCATATGATCCTTCCGCCGTTTTTTCTCGCTTTGTTAATTCTGTCCGCAGCATCTTTTGACACTTCAAAAAATTCCGTGTGCATATTGTGCGCTTCAATGTTTTCTTCCTGAACGGGCCTAAAGGTGCCAAGCCCAACATGCAGCAGAATGGGCACTATATCTATGCCTTTTTGCCTTATTGCATCGAGCGTTTCTTCAGTAAAATGAAGCCCTGCGGTAGGGGCCGCGGCGCTGCCTTCTATGTTGGCATACACCGTTTGGTACTGGCTTGGGTCTTCAAGCTTTTCATGTATATACGGAGGAAGCGGGGTTTCGCCCAAGCGGTCCAATATGTTTTCAAACACGCCTTCGTATGAAAACCTTACTATGCGTCCGCCAAAATCCGTATTATCTAAAATAACCGCTTTAAGCTCTCCGTTGCCAAAGCTTATTTCGGCGCCTTTTTTAAGGCGTCTGCCGGGGCGCACTAAGGCTTCCCAGTCGTTTTGGTTTAAGCGTTTTAATAAAAGCACTTCAACCGGTATGCCGCTTGAATTTTTTATGCCTATAAGCCTTGCTGGTATTACCTTGGTTTCATTTACCACCAATACATCGCTTGGGTTAAGGTAGTCAACTATATTTTTAAAAATTTTATGCTCTAAGCTTTTAGAAAACCTGTCGCACACGAGCATGCGGCACATATCGCGCGGCTGCATGGGGGTTTGCGCTATAAGCTCTTCAGGGAGTTCGTAATCAAAATCAGATGTCTTCATCAAATAAGCTCACTTGTTCTGTTTGCTGGTTTTGCAGATGCTGCGGAAGCTGCCTGCCTAAGTGTTCGTAGGCAAGTGGAGTGGTTATGCGCCCTTTGGGGGTTCTTTGTATGAATCCCAGCTGCAAAAGGTAGGGTTCGTAAACATCTTCTATGGTTATTGCGTCTTCCCCAGTGGAAGCGGATATGGTGTCTAGGCCCACAGGGCCGCCTGAAAATTTATCCATTATGGTGGTTAAAAGGTTCCTGTCCACCTGGTCAAGCCCCAAGCTGTCCACTTCAAGCATTTTAAGCCCTTCTTTTGCTATGGATTTTGTTATTCTGCCGTCGCCCCGCACCTGGGCAAAATCGCGCACCCTTTTAAGCATGCGGTTTGCAACGCGCGGCGTTCCGCGGCTTCTTTTTGCTATTTCCCGTATGCCTTCTTCTTCCGCTTCAACGCCCAGTATATTGCTGGACCTTAAAAGTATTTCTGTAAGCTCGTCCGTGCTGTATAGCTGCAGCCTGTATGTTATGCCGAACCTATCCCTTAAAGGCGCCGAAAGCTGGCCTGCCCTTGTTGTAGCGCCTATTAAAGTAAAGCGCGGAAGGTCAAGGCGCATGGAGCGGGCAGTCGGGCCTTTGCCTATCATAAGGTCTATGGCAAAGTCCTCCATTGCGGGGTACAAAACCTCTTCAACCGCACGGGACAAGCGGTGTATTTCGTCTATAAAAAGCATGTCCCCGTGCGACAAATTGGTTAATATGGATGCTAAATCCCCGGGGCGCTCTATGGCAGGGCCCGATGTGATGCGTATGTTTTGCCCCATTTCGGAAGCCACTATGCAGGCAAGTGTGGTTTTGCCAAGCCCCGGCGGGCCGTAAAGCAGGGTATGGTCGAGCGCGTCCCTTCTTTGAAGCGCCGCTTTTATATATATATTCAGGCTGTTTTTTACGGTTTTCTGCCCAACATATTCCCTAAGCGTCTTAGGGCGGAGGGATAAATCCATATCCGCATCGCCGGAAAGCATGCTTGCAGTAATCAATCTTTCGTTTTCCATATTATCCTTTCGCTATGCCTCTTAACGCTGCGCGGACAAGCTCGTCCGCCTTGTCCGCAGAAGCCCCAGCCTTTTGCGCGCTCGATACGGCCGATGCCGCTTCGTGCTGCGTGTATCCCAGGGATTCAAGCGCCAATATGGCTTCGCCTACGGGGCTTGAAGGGGCGGCATTGTCGTCAAAGGCTGAAAAATCAATGCCGCTTGGCATGTCAACAGCGGAAACCTTGTCCTTTAGCTCAAGCGCTATGCGCTGAGCCGTCTTTTTGCCGACTCCCGGAGCGCGCGAAAGCGTTGCGGAATCGCCTGAGATTATTGCCATGGTCAGGTCTTTTAGCGGAATGCTGCTAAGTATTGATATGGCGCTTTTTGCGCCTATGCCGGACACTCCTATAAGCTTAAAAAACATGTTTTTTTCTTCTTTGGATATGAAGCCCAAAAGCTCTATGGCGTCCTGGCGCACATTAAGGTAGGTGTAAACGCGCATGGTTTCGCCCTTCATGGGCGCAGCGCTTAAGGCGGCATTGGTGCAAAGTATCTCGTAGCCTACGCCGCCGCAGTCCAGCACTAAATATTTAGCGTCCTTGTCCTGCACTGTCCCTTCTATATATGCATACATCAAAGCTGCTCCTTTATTTCATTCTAAACTGAAATTTAGCCCTGCCCGCGCCTGCGTGCGTAACGGCTGCCGCTATGGCGTCCGCCGCATCATCGGGCCGCGGTATATCGTCAAGGCAAAAAATCATCTTTATCATCTGCTGAATCTGGTGCTTATCCGCCCTTCCGTAGCCCGTTATGGCCTGTTTAATCTGCATGGGCGTATATTCGTACAGATTATCCGGGTATTTTTCAGCGCATGCGCATACGGCTACTCCGCGCGCTGCGCCCACGGTAAAGGCGGTAGTTACATTGCGGTTAAAAAACAGCTGCTCAAATACTATATCGTCAGGCTTAAACTCCGCTAAAATGCTTTTAAGCTGCTTGTCAAGGCTTGTAAGCCTTAAGGGAAACGGAACTCCCGCTTCAGTTGTAAGCACCCCAAAATCCACCAAATGCATTTTTTGAGTTTCGTCTGTATCTATTATGCCGTAGCCCATAATTGCAAGGCCCGGATCTATGCCGAGTATTCGCATTCTTCCTCCAAAACAATAAAATCATATACGCAAGCTAAAGGCTTGTCAAACGGAAAAGCCCTTAGCTTCGGCAAGGTAGCGCTCAAGCATTCTTTCAACATGCCTTTTAGCGTAGTTTGTGTGCATTTCAGGCTGCATTTTGGGGCGCTCTCCCATAAGCCCTAAAAACTGGCTGACCTTTAAGCCCAATACATCCTGTATGTCCGCATCGCTGCCCTTTGGCGCTACAAGGTAATAGCATAAAAGCGAGTCTTTCTGCCCTATCCTGTGGGCCCTGTCTTCCGCCTGGGAATGCACCGCCGGCGACCAGTCGAGCTCCCCGAACACAACGCAGCTTGCCCTTTGCAGGTTAAGCCCCGCTGCCGCCCTTAGCGAAACGCAGGCCAAATTGCTTCTTCCGCTCATAAAGCGTTCTACGCTTTTCTGCTTGCGCGCTTCGTTTTCCCTGCCCGTTATGAACACGGGGGAAAGGGTTTTAAGCTCTTTTCTATATATATCCATAACGGCGTGGTGGTGCGCAAACAAAAGCACTTTTTCGCCGCCTTCGACGAGCACCCGCACAAACTGCGCCACATAGGGCGCCTTTGCTATGCCTGTTGCCTGCCTTTGCCCCTGGGAGATATTGCCTTCAAGGAGCGCTCTTTCCTGCGGGCTTAAATCCTTATCTTCATACCACAGCTTTAGCTTTTGTATAACCGGCTCCATAAGCGCTTTGTAGGCTGCGCTGTCTGTATCTATGTGCTGCACAAGGCGTCTTTTTGCAGGCAGCTCGGGAAGCACTTCCGCCTTGGTGCGCCTAAGCATCATGCCTTCGCGGCGCAAAAAATCGCCCAAAAGCTCCGGCTTTGCGACTACGTTGTTGCCATACCCGTAGCACCACTCGCGCGTGAAAGATTCCCAGCTCCCTAAAAAGTTAAAGTCTATAATGTTTACAACGTTCCATATTTCGCCGCCATTGTTGTATATGGGTGTGCCTGAAAGGCCGAACACCCTTTCAGCGTTGGAAGCTATTAGCGATGCGGCGCTGTACTTTTCGGTGCCTGCATGGCGAAGCTCCTGTATCTCGTCAAACAGCACCAAGGGGAAAAAATACTCGGGCAGGCTCTGCTTCCACCCGCGCAAAAGAAGGTAGTGCACTATATATATGTCCGCCTTGGGAAGCTCATACGGCGTCAGCCCTTTTATTATATGTATTTTCGGCACTTTTCCGTCTACTTTAAGGAAACGCTTTATTTCGCTTTCCCAGTTCAATACCAAATGGGAAGGCACTACTATAAGTATGGGGGAAACCCCGAGCGCTGCCGCAAAGTAAAGCGCCTGCACGGTTTTGCCAAGCCCCATTTCGTCCGCCAAAAGCCCGCGCCTGGTGTAGTACATCCATGCTGCGCCCTGCTCCTGAAAAGGCTTGAGCGTGCCTGTGAAACTGCCGTTTTTTACGGGCACGCTGCTGGGACGGTGCCGCAAAAAGTTGAGCTGCTTGTGCCTTTCTCTTGCTTTTTTAAGCGCTTCGCCCCATCTTTTTCTGTCGCGCTCCGCTATTTCAAGCGGGTAGCGCTGCATAAGCCAGTTGCAGTCCCCTACGGAGCGGGAGTTGTCGCTAAAGTACGCCGTGCCGCGCTTAGCCTTGTCCGAACCCGGGAAAAGCCGCTTTGCAAGCTCCGTCACATAGGGTTCCGCCTTTATCATCCAGCATTTCCTTTTCCTGTTGAAAGACAAGGTTCCGAAAGTGTCGCCTGTATTAATGTTTTCATAAAGATATAAGGGCAAGGGCGAATCTGGCTCTGCATTTTTTGATGAACCCGCACTGTCTAAAGGCAAATAGCAGGCGGGCTCATGAGATTCAATATGGGGCGCTGTTTGATCTGGGCGTTTTGAAAGACGCATGCTTTTTTCCTGCCATGATTTTTTGCTGTTTTCTTCCTGCGGAAGCTTGCGTTTTTCTCCCTGCGGGTTTGCTATGCCCCATAACTGCTGAAGCGAAATTGCTTTTGCGGGCTTGCCGGATATGCTTTTAGGCAGGCTGATATTCTTTTCGGAGATCACTATAAAGCCGTTTACCTTGTCCGATAAGGCGTAGCGGCTTAGCTGCTCTATCAAAGCCTTTTTATTGGGCTTGCCGCGCTTTATCTCTATGCAGATGTTAGATACAATTATATCGGCGCGCGAGTTTTTGGATAAAACCTCTTCGTGCTGCGGCGCAAAACCGTTTGCGCAAAGCGTTTTAAGGGTAATATTATGAAGCGCCTGCTCGTCAAAAACCTGCGGCGCGCGCATTAAAAGCAAAGTATTGTACACTGCTTCAAAATCGCTCATAATAACCTCCGAGCAGTATTATATCTAAGTTAGCATTTTATTACAATCTTTACGATTTGTTTACTTGTCTGTTGCCTAATATTCTGCTATTATATTTTGGCAATCATGTAAAGGAGAGCGAAATGTTAAGGAAGACGTTCATTATATTAGCAATTTTAATTTTATTAACAAACACAGCGATAGCGGCGCAGGACATGCTTATACGCCCCGGTAAGTCCGAAAGCTTCGCTTTTGAAGCTCCGAACGAAGGCGCAGTCAGCATAAGATTGCAGGATGCAGAAGGCAATCTAATAAGCACCTTGCATGACAGCCTTAAGGTAAAGCAGGGAAGCAACTTTTTCCTGTGGAACGGTCTTATCCAAAACGGCGATGCCATAAAAGAAGGCGACTACAGGCTTGTAATAACGCAGGACAATATAAATATTGCCGATTTTTCAATGCGCGCAGGCAAAGTAAGCCCTATTATACTATCCGTTCAGGTTTCGTCGGCGGAGCTTATATCCGGAGAAACATGGCAGCTTAATGTAAGCACCAATATGGCGGGGAAGCTGTCTGCAAAGCTAAACATAGAAGGCGTTATGCAGACGGTAGCTTCAGCCGAAGCTTCAAAAGGGGACAATGCCCTTTCCTGGGACGGATATTTTATGGGGCAGCCGCTTTCTGGAGGCATGCACATGCTTGCGGTTGTCTTGGAAGACGAAACGGGCTTTGAAAGCGCCCCGCATTATGTTGGAGTGAATATAAGCGTGCCAACACAGCTTGTTTCGCAGCTTAAGGACAATGCAAATGCCGAGCAGCCGGCGGAACCGCAAAACGCTGTTCATGAAGGCGCCGTTATAGTCCAGGCGGAGCCTCAGTTTGCTGTGGCGGAAAACCCTGCTGCCAATGAAGCTGCAAAACCAAAAAAAAGCTACCGCCCGCCAACGCTTGAACCGGTTTCAGATGAAGAATTAGGCAGCTCTTTTTGGAAACTCCCCATGGGAGAAATGAACGAAGAAGCCATTTGGAATGTAATGATTCAGCCTATTACAGTTGTAAAAGGCATGGGGAAAAGACCGCAGACGGAGATGTACCGCCTGCGCGCAACGCCTGACACGAGCATGGATAACGACAACATATTAGGAGAAATAACCTGCGAATCGCAGGGCGTGCATATTTTAGAAAATCTTGACAGCGGCTGGTCGCTTGTTGAAACATACAACAGCAGCTACGGGCCCGACTGCAAGGCCCGTCCCGGCTGGGGCAACTCCGATGAACTTATAAAAGGCTATGTAGAAACGCAGCGCCTTGCTAGCATAACCCCTAAAACGGACTACGGTCTTTTAATAGACAAGCTTACGCAGACAATGTATGTATTTAAGGACGGCAAAATATTTACGGAGCTTATAATTTCAACGGGCGCGCCAACGGAAAAGCAGCCTTGGAACGAAACGCCCTCCGGTGAATACCTAATGGTGTCAAAGGTTGGCGGCTTTTGGGCGGGCAATTTATACTGCGACATGGGCATGCGCATAAACGGCGGCTGCCTTATACACGAAGTGCCGTATATAGAGAACAAAGCGACGGGCTACCACGACTACAGCACGCAGGAACCCCTGCTTGGCACCAAGGCAAGCCACGGCTGCGTGCGCGTGCAGAGAAAAAAGAACGACGACAATGCAAACATGGCATGGCTTTGGAACAATATAAGCAAAAACACAAAGGTGCTTGTTTGGGACGATATGCCGGGCAGGTTCCACGAATACCCGGAGGATTCGCTCAAGCTTTACTACAACCCCACGGGAGGCCAGTACTACCACGCTGATGACCGCTGCAGAAGCATAAGAAACGTCTATCTGCCGCTTAAAGGCTCTTTCACGTACGGAGAGCTTGACGATGAAGCCCATAAGCGCTTTACGCCGTGCAAATACTGCAATCCGCCGCTAAGAAAAGCGGAAATAGACGAACTTAACAGACAAAACGGCTTTTAAACTTCTGTAAGGTTGCACTGTACTGTAAAAATCAGTATAATAACTAAGTATCGACAAGGTGTATCAATACGCTTTGCCGAGGGCATTTTCGCCTAACCGTTTAGGCTGAAAATAGCGAAAATGTGCGAACGGCGGAAACGCAATGCATATATTGCTTGGGCAATGCATGAAAACTCCGCTTGTGTTATTATTTCCCTGGGGCATTGCCCCTTGGAACGCCTAAATTATGCTTTGTTTTTAGTCTGCGCTGTACTGTAAAAACGGTATAATAATTTTGTATCTATCCTGGCAGGAGGTTCTTTGGAATGGAATTTAAAATAAAAAATGACATTGGAACAATATATATTTCAGAAGAGGTTATGCTCAAGGTGGTAGGCTACGCCGCTTTAGAGTGCTATGGCATTGTAGCTATGTCCTCTAAGAGAGCCAAAGACGGAATTGTGGAATGGCTGGGCAGGGAAAACCTTTCAAGGGGCGTGCAAATACGCGCCGTGGACGATATGATAGACGTAGATCTTTACATCATAGTGGAATACGGCGTATCGGTTACAGCGGTATGCGCCGCCATAAAAGAAGTTGTAAAGTATAAGCTTGAAAGCATGACGGGCATTCCAGTCCGCAATGTCAATATAGCCGTTGAAGGCATACGCATTTAAGCGCTTTGCTGATATACGGATGGCACGGATTACGGGGGACGCT
>JBMNUE010000039.1:0-14558 GCA_050946095.1 Christensenellales bacterium | reverse complement strand
TATCCACGTTCTTTTGCTTTAGCGGTTCAAAGCTTCCGTCCTTTTTCTTGTTGTACTGCATGAATACGTCATTCCATATTTCAAGGTAATGCCCGCAGGAGCATGCAGGGGAACAGTCGTTAGAGCACGGAGCCTTGTCTGTTATGTAAAACATCTCGGTGTCGGGGCCGCAGGGGCCTGTAAGCCCAGCAGGGCCCCACCAGTTGTGTTTCTTTTCTAAGTAGAATATGCGTTCCTTGCTGACGCCGCATTCTTCCCACAGCTTGGCGCTTTCTTCATCGCGCGGGGCATCGCTGTCGCCCTTAAACACGGTTACAGCTATCCTGTCCTTGGGAATGCCTAAGTATTTTTCATCGGTCAAAAATTCCCAGCTCCAAGCTATCATTTCTTTTTTAAAATAATCCCCCAGGGACCAGTTACCGAGCATCTCAAAAAAGGTAAGGTGGCTGTCGTCTCCCACATCGTCTATATCGCCCGTGCGTATGCATTTTTGCACATTGGCAAGGCGCTTGCCGTCTGGATGCGGCTGCCCCATAAGGTAGGGAACAAGCGGGTGCATGCCCGCCGTGGTGAATAGGACTGTAGGGTCGTTTTCGGGTATAACTGAGCTTGATGGTATTATAACGTGATCTTTCTCCTTAAAAAAGTCAAGGAACATCTCACGCAGGCCTTGGGCTGTTATTTGCTTCATATGTTCTCCTATGCTATATCTACAAGTTTGAGCAGTACTTTGAGCGCGCCTTCCATGTCGCGCATGTCTATAACTTCGTTTGGGCTATGCACGTAGCGGCAGGGTATGGATATAACGCCTGCAGGTATGCCGCCCTTGGTGTGCTGTATGGCTCCGGCATCTGTGCCGCCGTAGGGCAGCACTTCCCTTTGCATTTTAACGCCTGCCTGCTCTGCAGCGTCAAAAATTAAATCTCTCACGGAAACGGAGGCTATGAGGCTTCTGTCCATAAACTTGTTCGCAGGGCCTTCGCCTAAATTTAGCTGCGGCAGCTTGGTTTCCGGCGTATCGCCGGCGCCGGTTACGTCAATAGCTATACCCATATCGGGCGAAACGCTGTATGCAGCAACCGTAGCTCCCCTAAGCCCCACTTCTTCCTGGGTTGAAAATACGCCGACTATGGTGTTTTTCTGCCCTTCGGCTGTTAATAACAGCTCCACAAGCAAAGCGCATGCAGAGCGGTTGTCCATAGCCGGGCCCGCCATTTTGTATTCGCCTATGTCGTACACATCGGGGAATACAACGCACATATCGCCTATGTTTACATGTTTTTCAGCTTCCTCGCGGGATTTTGCGCCTATATCTATAAAGCAGTTGGCAAAGCCAGGTTCGCCCGTTTTTACAGGCTCTATTGAAACTACGCCGTCAGTTGAATTTTCAAACAATACATGGCGCGAGTTGTATATCTTCACATCTATGCCGCCAACCGGCTGCACGCGCAGAAAGCCTTCTTTTTCTATGGCTGTAACTACAAAGCCTATCTGGTCCATATGGGCGCTGAACATAATGCGCTTGGCATCGTCGTCGGTGCCGTATTTTTCGACTATTATGTTGCCTAAAGCGTCTTCGTGCATGCTGTCCACATGCCCTGCAAGCAGTGTTTTTATTTCGTTTGCTACCGTCTTTTCGCTGCCCGACGGGCCAAAAGACTGCATAAGTGTTTTTAATGTATTGCGAAGCATTGGTTTACCTCCTGATTATAAAGTATTTAAAAACGCGTCCGCCAAAGCGTACTGGGAATCTATATCTTCCTTGCTGCACACGCTGCTTGGAGAATGTATATAGCGGCAGGGCACTGAAAGCACCACCGTTTTAGCGCCGGAACGCGCGCGCTGGAACGAAGCGGCATCGTTTCCGCCGGTAACGCCGCGCTTTACCTGCGCCTTTATATTGTTTTCTTTTGCTATGCCAAGCATGGACTTAAACAAATCCCTGTCCGCAATGCTTGAATGGTCCATAAAGCTTACTGCAACGCCTTCTCCGACTGTTAAAATATGCTGGCTTTCGGGCGTATCGCCAAGGTCGCTGCAGGCAGTACCTTCAAGCACTACGGCAATGTCTGCATCCGCTGCGTAAGCAGCGCCCTTAGAACCCCTAAGCCCTACTTCTTCCCCAGTTACAAAGCATATGCTCACATCGCAAGGGTAGTTGTTTTTAAGCAGGCGGAGCAGGTTGTAGCACCCCACGCGGTCGTCGAGCGCTTTTGACACAATATAGCCTTCGCCAAACTCTTCGTAGGGAGAAACAAACGCAGCGTATGAAGCAAGCGGCGCCTTAGCTTCCGCCTCTGCCTTGTCCTTTGCGCCTATGTCTATATACAGGCCGTCAAAGTTTAACACCTTTTCCCTTTCTTCTTTGGTTTGAAGGTGTATCGCCTTTGCGCCTATTATGCCTGGCGTTTCGCCGTTTACTATGACCCATTTGCTCACTATTACGCGAGGGTCTATGCCGCCTATCGGGCGTATGCGCAGCATGCCGTCTTCCGTGTGGCCCCATACTATAAAGCCCACTTCGTCCATATGGGCTGCAAGCGCTACGTGCGGCGCATCCTGTTTGCTGCCTTTCTTTCTGCATATCACATTGCCCATGCGGTCTATATGCACATCATCGCATAGCTTTTGTGCTTCTTCGAATATATATTTGCGAACCGGCTGTTCGCTGCCGGAAGGGCCGTTCAATTCGCAAAGTGTTTTTAAATCCATAGTTCTTCCTCCCAATCGGCGCTCACCTTCTGCGCAAAATGCGCAAGCAGCCTCGCCGCATCGTCTATGCAGCGCATATCTATGTTTTCAACGCTGGTGTGCATGTATTTAAGCGGCAGCTCTATAAGCACCGACGGTATGCCAGCATGCTGCACAGACAAGCTGTCCAAATCGGTTGATGTGCCTCTGTTTACCACGCTTACCTGCAGGCGTATGTTCTGTTCGTCCGCCGTTTCCTGAAGCTTATCGCGCAGGAAAGTATTTATATAAGGGCCCTTGCTTGCGACAACGGCGTCTATGTCGTTTGTGCGGCAAGGATTGGAGTCCGGCGTGTGGGCATGGCATACGTCCAAAGCGACAGCGAAATCGGGATTCACATGAAAACCCGCTGTCTTTGCGCCGTATAGGCCTATTTCTTCCTGGCAGGTCGCAACAAAGTAAAGATCCGCATCGTGGCGCATGTCCTGCAAAAGCTGCATAGCTTTATAGAGTATGGTAACGCAGGCTCTATCGTCGCAGGTTTTTACGGCTATGCGGTTGTTTAATAAATCTATAAAACGGTATTCAAGCTGAACTTCATCGCCAACCCGCACCTTCTCCTTAACCTTTTCTGCGGGCATGCCCACATCCACATACAAATCATTGAGCGAATAGTTTTGACTGCGCTCTTTTTCAGTAAGCAGATGCGGGGCCTTAGCGCCCACAACGCCCGTTAAAACGCCGTCCTTCGCAAAAACTTTTACGCGCATGGCGGGCAGAATGCGAGGGTCCACGCCGCCAACCTGCGCTACGCGCAGGCTGCCGTCTTCTTCTATGCGGCTAACCATAAGGCCGATTTCGTCAAGATGGGCGGCAAACATGACCTTGGGCCCCTTGCCCTTTTTGTTTGCAATGACGCTGTTTGTGGAGTTTATTACTACATCGTCCGCAAGCGGTTCCCACTTGGACTTAATGTACTCCGCAACCCGTATCTCATTGCCTGTTAAGCCGGGCAGGGCTGTAACTTCTTTTAAGAATTGCTTATGCTCCATACAAGCTTCCTTTCCCTTCTAAAAAACTGTTGATATTATAGCACTTAAGGCGGTAAAAGACAACGAACGCAGGCGCAGCCGCAAATTGGCTGCGCCTTAAAATTTCTTTGATAAGCATTAGAATGTCTAATAATTGAGCAGAGTATCGGCAAAGTGCGCTTTAACACTTTATCTATGGACATTTTTGATTAGAAGTTTTGTTACCTTAAGCCAAACATGCAGGGAATGCGCAGCTTTTAAATGCCTGCAGCCAAGGCCTTAAAGCTGGCCGCGGCTGTATGCATGGGCCATGCCCGCTAAAATCCCCAAACATCGCTTTATTTACAGCCTTAATAGTTAAGTTATTTTGTTTTTTCAGCCTGTTCTTTTAGCATTGCGTTTTTGCAATGAGCGCATGATGGGCAGGACGAACACGATGAACACGACGTTTTGCCGCCTTTAATGTTGCTGCTTATTATAAATACCGCAAGGGCCGCAATTGCTAAGCCTATTATTATGCTCCACATTGTTATTTCTCCTTAAAATGTTAATCGCTTAAGCTTTTAATTGAACTGCAGATGAGCGCGCGGGCTTCTTTCTTTTCTGAAGAGCAGGTACAGACAAAGCAGCAATACAATAATAGCTGCAACCGTTGCCATGCTGAACGCCACTTCGCTTACCGCAAGGCCTATTAGCTGGTACACTATCAAAGATATGGCATAGGCGCCTAAGTTTTGGAACAGTATAGCGAACCAGAAAAGTTTTTTGCTGCTTATTTCCCTATACAGCACGCTAACCGCCGCTAAGCACGGGGTATTAAACAGGTTAAACAGCAGGAAGGACACCGCCACCATGTTGGTTGGGAAAAAGCTCATGTAGAATGCGCGCCCGCTCGCTACATATTCTTCCACTTCGCCAAGGCCCGCCAATATATTCATGGTGGTAATCGTAGCTTCCTTTGCGGTAAATCCCGCAAATGTTGCTGCAACAGCCTGCCAGTTGCCAAAGCCCAAGGGCGCAAATACAAATGAAATCGCCCCGCCTATAACGGCTAACAAGCTTTCGTTCGCTTTAACCAGGCCGAAGCCTTCTTCTGAAAAACCGAAGCTTCCCAAAAACCACATAAGTACGCACATAGCAAATATTATGGTGCCGGCTCTTTTTATGTATGCCATTACCTTAATGCCCGCTTCGCGCAGCACGCCTTTTGGGCTGGGCCATCTGTACTCCGGCAATTCCATAACAAAAGGCGCAGGTTCTCCCGCAAAATACCTTGTTTTTTTCATTATTACAGAAGCCATTATAACTACAGCTATAGAAGTAAAGTATACAAGCGGCGCCACCCACCAGGCACCTCCCATTATAAAGGCGGATATCATGGCTATTACCGGCAGCTTAGCGCTGCAGGGTATTGCTGTTGTGGTTATCATGGTCATATCTCTGTCGCGTCTGTCTTCTATGGTCCTTGTAGCCATAATGCCCGGCACTCCGCAGCCGCTCGACACGAAGAAAGATAAAAAGCTTTTGCCGGAAAGCCCGAAGCGCCTGAACAGTCTGTCCATAATGAAGGCGACTCTTGCCATATAGCCGCTGCCCTGCAAAAAGGCGAGGAACAAAAACACAAGCGCCATCTGCGGAACAAAGCCCAAGGGAGCTGCTATGCCGCTTAATATGCCGTCATTAACGAGCGAAACAAGCCAAGGCGCCGAGCCTGCGTTTTCCATAAATTCCGTCATATTGTCTATTATGTATTCGCCAAACAGCGTTTCGTTTGTCCAGTCCGTAACTATTTGGCCCACGCCGTATATGGCAAGGTAATACATAAGGCACATGATTCCTGCAAATATCGGAAGCGCCAGCCATCTGTTTGTCAATACCTTGTCTATCTTGTCGGACGTCGTTTCTTTTATATTTTTCCTTTTGTATACGCCTTGCAAAACCTTTGCTATATGCGTATAGCGTTCATCGGTAATTATGCTTTCCGTTTCATCGTCATAGGCTTTTTCCAGGTCCTTAATAATTTTTTCAAGCTTTTCTTTTGTCGCTCTGTCCAAGCTAAGGTCCTGCATTATTTTTTCGTCTTTTTCCAAAAGCTTAACAGCGTACCAGTAGGACTTTTCTTTTGCAATGCCGGGAATGTTAAAGCCCTGTATGTTTTTTATAGCCTCATCTACCGGCATGTCAAATGCAAATGCTTTCTGCTGTTTATTTCTTTCAAGCGCTTCAATGCACGCCCTTATTAATTCTTCTATGCCCTCCTTCTTTAATGCGGATATGCCTATAACGGGGCAGTTTAGCCTTTCAGACAGCGCCTTTAGGTCTATCCTATCGCCGTTTTTCCTTACGGCGTCCATGAAGTTTATAGCTACCACAACCGGAATGTTAAGCTCCGAAAGCTGTGTAGTAAGGTAAAGGTTTCTTTCCAGGTTGCTTCCGTCAACTATGTTGAGTATTACATCCGGACTTTCATATAGAAGATAATTTCTCGTTATAACTTCTTCCGCCGTGTACGGAGAAAGCGAGTAAATGCCGGGAAGGTCCTGAAGAGTTATATAGTCCCTGCCCTTTATTTTCCCTTCCTTTTTTTCTACTGTAACTCCCGGCCAGTTGCCGACAAACTGGTTTGAACCCGTTAAGGTGTTGAACAATGTGGTTTTTCCGCTGTTGGGGTTGCCCGCCAAGGCAATTGTAGCGCTTGCTTTCATAAGTTCCTCCTAAAATACGATAAAGGTTAGATGAGACTAACTTGCTTGGTAAAAAAATATTTTTGTTCTGTGCAGCAGCTTAAAAGCTATGCGCCGTCCTTTAGCTTTAAGCGCAAGGCCTTTTAAAAGCTTAAGCGAATATCTCTATTTTTTCGGCTTCTGCTTTGCGCAAGGACAGTTCATAGCCACGCACGGTAACTTCGATCGGGTCGCCAAGCGGCGCCGTTTTTCTTACATAGATATCCACGCCCTTTACTATCCCCATATCCATAATCCGCCTTTTTACGGGCCCTTCTCCGTGAAGCTTTTTCACCTTTACTGTGCTGCCTATTTTAGCATCTTGAAGTGTTTTCACTTTTTTCCTCCCTTTTTACGCAACTTTAATGCTGTTGGCGAGTTTTCTGTCTAGCGCAAAGCGCGTGTTTTTTACTTCCACAATAAGGTTGCCGTAAACACGCGACAGCACGCGAATCTTGCTTCCTTCGGCAAGGCCCATATCGCAAAGGCGGCGCTTAATCTCCGGCGTCCCGGATATACGCACTATAACGCCCTCATCATCGGATCTAAGCATTGTAAGCGGCATAATGATTCTCCTTAAGGCACAAATTAGTTAGTTCTCACTAACCAACAGTTAGTTTAAACTAACATTTTAAAAAAGTCAATGCTTTTTTGGAAGATTTTTGATTTTTTTTGCATGCGCTGCGCTGGCCCGCTTAAAACCATTGTTTCCCAAGTTTTACACCAAGATTTAAAAATGATATAATATTTTACACTTTAAGGAGTGATTGATTTGAAAATAAATAAAAGCATGGAAGACTATTTGGAAGCCATACTTATGATACAGGAGCAGCAGGGGCATGTGCGCTCAGTGGATATTGCGAGGTGGCTTAAAATAACAAAGCCCAGCGTCAGCTATATGGTAAAAAAGCTAAAAGAAAACGGCTTTATAGAGGTTCAGGACGATGGAAACATAGCGCTTTTGGAAAGCGGCCTTAAAATAGCAGAAGAAATATACGCCAAGCACAAAACTCTTACCGAGTTTTTTGTAAAGTTGGGCGTGGACAGGCAAACGGCTCATGACGATGCCTGCCTTATAGAACACGACATAAGCAACAAAACCTATAAAGCGCTGTGCGAATACATAGATAAAGAAATGGACTGAATATCCATAAATCAAAAGCCATATAAACACCGCAAAAATAATCCTGCTCCATAAAAAAGCTCCCAAACCCATGGGAGCTTTAGAGTGTCGACAATATGTTAAATAACATATTGCCGCGAGTCTTTTGCTTTAGAGCTTTGCATCTCTCAAGCCAAAAATGCAGGGAATGCGCAGTTTTTCAATGAACAGCGGCCTTGGCATTGTAAGCTTTTCGCGATTACGCTCATGGGCTTTGCCCCTGAAGCCCACTAAATAACGCTTTGTCTATACTCCTAAGAGCTTTTATTGTAATTTTACTTCGCTTTGATATAGCCGCTTAATTTGAAGTTTGCAGGCAAGAATGAAGCTTTATAATATAGATAGTATCAAAAATAAAGCAAAATATTCCAAGGACAGCGGCAAGCTGCTAACCTGCCATCCGCCGTAGCCCGTTGCGCATAACGTTCCGATGCATTTGGCATATGCAATAGCCAAGGTCTGCCCTTTTGCGGATTTTCTTTCGCGCAGCATATGAATGTAAAGCGCCGGCATAAACAGGTTTTGTAAAAAAGCGGCATAAAAAGTCCTGCCGTGTCAAACTCCGCTTTAAATGAGATTTGAACAGTAAGCGCCATAGCAAAAATCAATACTATCCAATGATAATAATATTTTTTGCCGGAATATTTTTGAAATTCCTCTCTGCCGAATTTCAAAAATGTGCACAGTACCGCAATGTCAAGCAACGCCCGCACCAGAGTGATACAGCCCTGCACATCTGCAACGCTTATATTAAGGTGCACATAGGCATATAAGCCCTCCCAGCAAAGATTAAACGCCAGGGCAATAAAAGGAACAGCATATGTTTTTCCTTGAACCCTATTCTAATAGAGTCTATGTAGCCTATGGTCCAGCAGATGCCGCTTGCCGCAACGAGCGTAAGAAACAGCGGATTGCCATACTTAATAGAGAAAGCTCCTCTTTTTTAAATATTTTAGCGTTTACACTCTTTAATTTTTAACCATGCGGCAAGCGGCTGCACCTTCTGTTTTTGTTTCTTTTTATACATCTTTAAAGTTTTTCTTATCTGTTCTCCGCACTAAATTAAGGCAAGCGCCTATTAAACATAAACAAGCTGTCCTAAGCTGTTGTTATCAAACATCGCTTCTAAGCAGCGAAAAGCTGCGCTTTTAGGCACTATAAAACCCCCGTGAATTTCGGGGGCTTTGATATAAGCACGCTCAAACAGACAGCTGAAAGGATGAAGCCCCCGTGAATTTCGGGGGCTTTAGATATTTTCCGGCTTTAGGCTATGACCACTTTGCCGGGGTTTAATATGTTGTTTTTATCGAATACTTTTTTAATTCCGAGCATAAGCTCCATCTGCCTTGGACCAACGCTTTCAAGCAGGAACTGCCTTTTGGCGTGGCCTATGCCGTGCTCTCCGGACACTTCCCCGCCTAAGCGGTGGGCTTCGTTATAAAGCTCGCGCATAACATTGGCGTTTTTTTGCTTCCATTCTTCATCGCTCAAGCTGTCCTTGCAGACATATATATGCAGGTTGCCGTCCCCTGCATGGCCGAATGAGCACAGGCGTATGTTGTTTTCCTTGCCTATCTCTATGCTTTTCTGCATAAATTCCGCTATGCGGTCTCTTGGCACGACCACATCGCACTCGTCCATTTTGGGCGTGCTGTTGTTTATGGCTTCCAAAAATGCGCCGCGCGGGTTCCACACGCTTTCTTTTCTTTCATCCGTATCCGCCATAAGCACATCGTTTGCGCCCAATTCAAGCAGAGTATCTGTAAGAATTTTAACCAAATGCGAAAGCGCATCCTGGCTTTCCGCATCCAATCGCACAAGCAGGTAAGCATTTGCCGAAGAATCCGGAAACTGCTTTCCCAAATATTGTTCTGCGGATTTTATAACTTCCTTTTCCATAAATTCCACAGCGGTAGGGTTGCAGCCGCTTGCAAGAACAGCCGGAACGGAGTTTATGCATTCGGCTAAATTATCAAAGGGTATTAAAAGAGTTATATTTTCTTTAGGAACCGGCACAAGCTTTACTATAAGCTTTGTAAGCACGCCCAAGGTGCCTTCGCTTCCTATCATAAGCTGCATAAGCGGGTAGCCGCTGCTTGTTTTTACTGTTTTGCCGCCAAATGTTATTATTTCCCCGTCAGGCAGCACCATTTCAAGCCCTAAAATATAGTCCCTTGTAACGCCAAAGCGCACAGCCTTCATGCCGCCCGCATTCGTCATGGCGTTGCCGCCTATAGTGGCTGTTTTTTCGCCTGGATCCGGCGGGTAAAAAAGCCCCGTGCCTTCAAGGTATTTAGGGAAATCTATGAGCAGCAGGCCGGGTTCCACGGTAGCAGTCATGTTTTTCGTGTCCACTTCAAGCACGCGGTTCATTTTTTCAAGGCTTAAAACTATGCCGCCATGTATTGGGACGCAGCCGCCGCAAAGCCCGGTGCCTGTACCCCTTGGGGTGACCGGTATATGCTTTTCGTTGCAGTAGCGCATAATTTGCGAAACTTCGTCTGTGCTTTTAACCTGCAAAACGGCCTCCGGCATAAACTGCCCGTACTCCAGCATTTCGTCCCGAGCGTAGTCTGCGTTCAATGTTTCCCCGTAAAGCACGCGTTCATTTAGCAGATTTTTGAAAAATTCTATGTCGTTACTATCCGTCTCTTTATATTTTTTCATATTTTACCCTTTTTCAAAATAAGCTCTGTAAGTTTTGGCACTATATCGTATAAATCCCCCACAATGCCTAAATTCGCCACCTTAAATATAGGCGCCTTGTCGTCCGTATTTATGGCTATTATATATTCGCTTTGATCCATGCATGCGGTAAACTGTATGGCTCCGCTTACACCGCAGGTTATTATAAGCTTGGGCTTAACTGTGCGGCCGCTCAGGCCTATTTGCCTGTCGACATCCGCCCAGCCTTTTTCAACCAAGGGCCTTGTAGTGGCCCAGTCGCCGTTAAGCGCTTTTGCTAAATTTTGTATTAAAGCTAAATCGCTCTCTCTTTTTAAGCCCCTGCCGCCTGCAACAAGCACCTGCGCATCGGAAATGGTCCTGCCTTTAGGTATGGGCTTTGTGCTTATGTGCTTTACTTTGGATTCATATACATTTTTTGGTATTTTGCGGTTAAGAACTGCGCCTGATTTTTCCTTTTCCCGCTTTGCCGATTCCATGATTTTATACCGCACTGTTGCAAACTGCGGACGCGTATTTTCCGTAACTATCTGCGCCATTATATTGCCGCCGAACGCCGGGCGTATCTGCACTAAATCGCTGTTGGGCTTAATGTCTAGCACGGTGCAGTCCGCCGTAAGGCCTGTTCTAAAGCGGGTTGAAACGCGCGGCGCAAAGCTTCTTCCAAGCGATGTGGCGCCTATAAGAATAACAGAAGGCTTCCTTAAGTTTATATAGTCTTCAGCGCAGTCTGCAAACACATCCGCCCTAAAAAAGTCGAGCGCTTCATCGTCGTATACGGCGACCTCGTTTACGCCGTAGTGCAAAAGCTCCTGCGCCGCTTCCTGAACATTATGCCCTATTATAAGGGCGTTTGTATTATAGTTTAACTTTTTAGCAAGCTCCTTGGCTTTTCCTATAAGCTCCATGGTAACGGGGTGCAGCTTGCCGTTGCTGGTTTCTGCAAACACCAATATATCCTTCCACTCGGATTTATTAACGCTTTTGGCGCGCGTTTCCAAGCGGTACAGTGCTTTTTCTGGGCAGTTCTTTATGCATATGCCGCACATTTTGCACGCTGAATTTATTTCCGGCACGCCGTCCTTCATTTCTATAGCGTTAAACGGGCAAAGCTCCTCGCAGCGCCCGCAGGAAGTGCATTTTCTTTGAATTAAAGCGATGTTAGCCATTTACCTTATTCCCCCGCACAAGCTTTTTGTCCACCAAATTATTATACAGTTTTTCAGCAAGACCTTCCCCCGTTAAAATGACATGTTCCTTGTCGCTTTCCGGCGGGAACACCTTTTCAACCTGCGTAGGGCTTCCTTCAAGGCCGTAATGCGATGCATCCTGATCGGCAAAACGCTCGAGGCCGAATATTTCTATGGGCATATTTTTAACCTTTTCTCTGTCTTTAAGGGAAGGAAGCCGCGGCGTGAATATATCCTTTTCAACGGTAACAAGGCATGGGAAGGGCATATAAACAGTTTCAACGGCGTCCTGAAGCTGCTGGTCAACTACTACGCCGTCAGGCTTAACTTCTATATGGCTCACCCATGCAGCGTGCGGTATGTTTAGGTGCTCAGCTATTCCCGGGCCTACCTGCGCAGTGTCTCCATCGGTTGTCTGCTTGCCGCACAGTATAAGATCAAAATCCCCAACGCAGCGTATCGCCTGCGCCAAGGTGTAGCTTGTGGCAAGCACATCAGCTCCGGCCAAGCGCCTATCGCTAAATACATAGCCTTTGTCCGCCCCCATCATGTAGGCTTCCCTTATAACGGCCTGCGCCTGCGGCGGCCCCATCGTGCCGACGGTTATTCTGGCTCCCAGCTTTTCCTTTATGCGAAGCGCGGTTTCCAAGGCGTATAAATCGTAAGGGTTCATTTTTGCAGCAGCGCCTTCGCGCTTCATGACGCCGGTTACGGGGTCGACCTCTACTTTGTTTGTAGATGGCACCTGTTTAATGCACACAAATATTTCCATAATCCGTCCTTTTCCTTTTTTAAGTTATATGTTCAATGCGGCTATATGATACTATATATTGGATTAAATTTCCATAGCATAGCATTTTATATGCAAAAGTCCGGTCAAAATGCGTCCCGAAATCGCAAAAATATTGAAATCGGGACGTCAAATGTTAAATTTGTATCGAAAAATCACTTTATTCTATTGAAAAAATACTCTTTGTGATGTATGATAAGAGCATAATATTCATAGGAGGTACCAGATGAAAGCAAAACTTATCAGCCTGCTGCTATGCTTGTCCATGCTGCTTGGATTAAGCACCGCAGCATATGCGCAGAACGCTTACAAAGCGGGCGAGTATGAGCAAACCGTTAACGGCATGAACGGTCCCGTCACCATAAAGGTAACAGTAAGCGAAGACAAAATCGAAAAAATAGAAGTGCTAAGCCACATGGAAACACCCGGCATAGGCGATTACGCTCTTGAAAACGTGGCAGACGCAATCGTTGAAAACCAGTCGCTCGCGGTTGATTCCATTTCAGGCGCCACTATAAGCTCCGCAGTTATTAAAAGCGCCGTTAAAAAGTGCCTTGAAGAAGCAGGCGGCGATATGGACGCGCTTAACAAGGAACTTCCCAAGGACGAAGCCAAGGACGAAGAGCTTACGGCTGACGTTATAATAGTAGGCGGCGGCGGAGCTGGACTTACATCCGCTGTTTCGGCGCTTGAAAACGGCGCTTCCGTAATACTTATTGAAAAAACCGGCATAATAGGCGGCAACTCGCTTGTTGTCGGCGGTTTCTACAACTGCCCGGACCCTGACAGGCAGGACCACAAATACCAGGCGGAGCGTTCCCCGGCACTTGACAGCCTTATTGAAGACGCCCTGGCGGAAGAGCCAGTAAACGAAGAGCATAAGGCTTTGCAGGAAGCCGTTGCAAAAGAGTTTGAAGAATACAAGGCTTCCGACAAAACGCTGTTTGACAGCCCCAACTGGTTCGCCCTGCAAACATGGAACGGCGGCGACAAAGTAGGCACCTTGGGTATGGTTAAAATACTTACCGGAAACGCCTTAAACGGCCTGCACTGGCTTGAAAGCTTAGGCCAGGAGTTTGCTGAAAACGTTCACCACGGCGGCGGCGCAATGTATCCAAGGTCCCACCAGGCTGTGCTTCCAAACGGCACGGGATACATAAACGCCCTGCGCGGAGCGCTTGAAGGCAACGATAAATACACACAGCTTGTAAACACCGAAGGCAAGAGCCTTATAATGGACGGCGACAAAGTGGTCGGCGTAAACGCTATAGGCAAGGGCGGGCAGAAGGTAACGCTTCATGCAAACAAGGGCGTTATACTTTCAACCGGCGGTTTTGCCGGCAACGTTGAGCTTCGCCAAAAATACTGCGAAGGCGATAAATGGCCGAACCTTGGCCCGGATGTAGGCACAACCAACCTTTCCGGCGTAACTGGCGACGGCATATTTATGGCTGAAGCCGCAGGCGCAAACCTTGTCAACATGGAACAGCTGCAGATGCTGCCCTACTGCAACAGACAAACCGGCATGCTGAACGACAACCTGCTGCAGTCCGGCACAGGCATATTCCTTAACAAAGAAGGCAGACGCTTTGTGCGCGAGGACGGCCGCAGAGACGAAATGTCCTTAGCCATAATGAAACAGACAGACGGAATGTACTATATGGTAGACCGTCCCTCCGCTCCTTTCGAAGAGCTTAAGACCTTGGGCGGCCAATCCGTACCCTATCTTGTAGAAAACAATATCTCCGGATATATTTACGCAAAGGATATTGCGGACTTGGCAGCGCAGCTTAATTTGCCTGAAGACGCAGTGCGCGAAGAAATAAAATATTTCGACGAATACGCAACGGAGCAAAAGGTGGATAAATTCCACAGAGCTTCCTACGCAGGCCCGCTCGGCGAAGGCCCGTTCATAGCGTACGAGCGCACAACAGCAGCGCACCACACCATGGGCGGCGTTGAGATAGACGAAAACACACACGCCCTTAAGCCCGACGGCAGCATAGTCGAAGGCCTTTACTGCGCAGGCGAAATCACAGGCGTTATCCACGGCGCAAACCGCATAGGCGGCAACGCTATTGTGGATTACCTGGTATTCGGCAGAATAGCCGGCGAAAACGCAGCCAAAGCCGAATAATACCAATAAACATGGGCGCCCAAAAAGAAGCGTTCACATAGGGATTTACGAAACATGTGAATTTTAACCGACTCTCTTCAAGCGGAGACTTGAAAGAAAAGACTGCACCGAAGGATAAAACCTTTAGTGCAGTCTTTGTTTTACTGTTT
>JBMNUE010000038.1:0-15334 GCA_050946095.1 Christensenellales bacterium | reverse complement strand
GCTTCTTTATTATATGGCAATACTGATGCTTGCAGGCCTTGTTATGGGGTTTATAACGGGCAATGTTTGCAAGCAGCTTATGCGCTATCTTCCAAAAAGCAGGCGCGAGCGCTTTATTAAAACATCCGACGATAATAAGTCGCCCACAACACAACAGTAATTAAAAGGAGGGTTAAATGTCCGTTCCTGCAAGCGATATTTCCTTGCTAATGCCTTCGCTTATTACGCTTTATAACTTTATTTTTTGCATATTGGCATCTAATGCTTTAATACAAAGGCCAATATTTGGCGGCGCGCTTTTTATGGTGGCTCAGGTCGCAGGCTTAGCAGGTAAATACATATTCAGCAGCAGCTACAGAAAGCTATTAAATAAAAAGGAGCGCATAATAGTATATGCGCTGACCCTGCTGTGCTTTTTTGCAAGCATTGCGCTAATTCTGTTCTACCCGAAAAGCAGCGAATTGCCCGGCGCGTGGGTTGTTTTTGCCATAGCGCTTGCTACATGGCTGCGTTCCTTATTTTTAAGCCGCCTTATAAATTCCCCCATTACATACAAAATGTCTGGGGTTCAAAAGGGCATTCGCATGGCGGAAATATCCGTATTGTTTTTGATTGCGATAATAGCTGTTTTGTTTTCCACGCAAAACGCGCAGACAGCATGGTACCTTACAGGCGCATACGCCATAAGTTCGCTGGCGGAAGCTGTTACGCTGGCAAAGAGCAAAAGGTTCAGCTATTCAAGCAATGAAATAAGCGCCGATGCCGTTGAAAAGGCAAACAGCATAAATGCGTACAAGGTTTTTATACGCCTGGTGGTATTTTCCGCTGCGGCTCTTCAGATTACGCAAATACTTATTTTTTCTTTCCTTGCAACAACCGCAGACACTGTCTTTTTCGCATTTCTTATTGCGATACTTACAAACTTCGTTATCGCTCAAATTGTGCGCTTCTATATGGCGCAAAAAAAAGAAAGCGATGTCAGCAATCTTCTTTTATTTGGAATCGCCATTTGGGTGTTCAGCCTTTTGATGTTCTGGCACCAGATTAACAACAGCAATCAGGTTCTTCGCTATGTGTCGCTTGCATCGTGCAGCGCAGGAATACTTTTAAGCATATCCGCTCTTTCCCGCCTTGAAAAAAATATGCATGAAGTTCTGCTTTTTGCGGCGGATAAGGAAGTATTGCAGTCTATTAATCAAACAAAATCAATAGTTATAGCTTACGCTTCCCTGCTGGGGCAGATGCTGGCTTTAATAGGCCTTGCGCTTTTGAGCTTCTCCGAATACGATGCTTCGCTAAATGTTGAAAGCGTAATACAGCCGGCGCTTATACTCCCCGCATTGGTTTTAGCGGCAGCGGCAGGGCTTGCCGCGCTGCGCTTCCCTCTAAATAAGCACCATTTAAACAAGCTGCACAACTATATGCTGCTTAAGCAAGACGGCGAAACCAATGCGCCGCTCCAAAAGCAGCTTGAAAATGTTATTGTGAAGGTAAGCAGAAAACGCTACGGCTTAAAGCTTATCGGCAAGTTTGTGAGAATTTTTATGCGAGTGCAGGTCGAAGGAAAAGAAAAGGTTCCTATAAACGACGGCATAAGCAATGTGTTTATATGCAACCACGGCGAGCTTTACGGGCCCATTTGCTGCTATATATATATGCCATTCCCCTTTAGGCCATGGATTACCGACAGAATGATGGATAAAAACCTTACCGTTAAGCACATATACGAAGGCACTTTTATGCGGCAAAAATGGATGCCTAAGTCCTGGCAGATGCCTATGGCTAAATTTGTAGCGCCCATGATAAACTGGGCAATGCATTCAGCCTACGGCATACCGGTATACAAGGACAATCCTAAATTATTGATAAGAACATTCCGCGAAACCGTCATATGCATGCAGGCCGGGGATGATATTTTAATATTCCCTGAAAACCCCGAAGCAGATGACAGAAACGATAACCTATACCTAAGAAGCGGCATAGGCGAATTTTTCAAGGGCTTCACACTCGTAGCGCCAATATATTACCAAAAAACGGGCAAACGCTGCCGCTTTGTGCCCGTTTATGCGGATAAAAAGCGCCGCCGCCTAAGCTTTGGCGACTATGTTCAGTACGATCCCGATAACGACTCTGAAAAAGAAAGCCAGCACATATGCGATGAGGTTAGAACTGCAATACTTAATTTAGCAAAAGGCGATGAAATATGACCGCTGTAATTATTTTTTTAGCTTTTGAAACCTGCGGAGCGATGCTTGCAGATCAAGTTATACCTAAGAAAAGCCCTGTATACAGGCTTTGGATAGGCCTTGTTTTAGGTATACTGCTTATGATGTGGCTGCCTGCTCTTGTTTCGTTTTTTATGCCATTTAACGTTCTTTCAAACCTTTTAGCATTGGGAATCGCAGCCGCAATAACTGCCGCATCCGTATTCTTATTTAAGCAAAGGCCGTCTTATGCGCTTAGCGAAAAAGACATAGCGAATTTAAAAACTATTGCAGCCGTTGCCGTTCCTTTAACATTGCTTTCAATATATTTGCTGCATACGCATATTTTGCGCCCCGCTGACGGCAGCCTTCATGTAGGCCAATCCACTTACGGGGACCTGCCTTTGCACCTTTCAATAGCGACTTCGCTTAAAAATAAGCAGCTTCCGCCTATATACAGCATATATCCAAACGAAAGACTGTCCTACCCTTTCTTAATGGACAGCCTTTCAACAAGCTTTATGCTTTTTGGAACTAGCCTGCGCTTCAGCATGATATTCCCGGCAGCCGTTATGATGCTGCTCGTTTTCGCAGGCTTTATGCTTTTAGCTTTAAAAATAAGCGAAAAAAGGCGCGTGGCCGCGCTTGCAGCTTTGCTGCTGTTTATAAACGGCGGGCTTGGATTTTTATATTCCTTGGATATGGCGGGAATAAGCTTGGGAAGCTTAGGCAATAACGAGCTTAAATACGGCACTTGGCTCGACAGGCTAAACACCATATTTAACGGCTGGTACCAAACGCCTGCAAACCATGCGGAGTTTGACACCTATAATCTTCGTTGGAGCAATATAATAGCCGACATGCTTGTCCCCCAGCGCACATTTTTAGCGGGATGGGTATTTTTATTCCCTTGCATATACCTAATGTACGATTTTATCAAATCAAAAAATTATGATAAAAGGCAGATAGTGCTGCTTGGAATCATAGCGGGAAGCATGCCGCTTATACATACGCACAGCTTTTTAGCGCTTGTTCTTTTAAGCTTCGCTTGGTTTTTATGGGATATAATAAAAAATAAAAACATAAAACCCTGGCTCATATATATAGCGGCAGCTGGAATTTTATCCCTGCCCCAGCTGTTTCTTTTTACATTCAAGCAGTCGTCTGCAAGCGGACATTTTTTGAGCCTGCATTTCAACTGGGTAAATAACGACGGCGGGCTTAAGGACCCATATCTATGGTTTTACATAAAAAACATAGGGCTGCCCTTTTTGCTTATAATATTATCCCTTTTTGAAAGCAACAAAAAACACCGCTTTATATATTTCGGCGCTTTTATGATATTTTTGCCGGCGGAGCTTATACGCTTCCAGCCAAATATATACGACAACAACAAGCTTTTTTATGTCTGGTACGCCCTTTGCACCATTCCGGTTGCAGAATATGCTTTTTCCGTTTATGATGCATTAAAAAAATTCAAGTCCCGCAAGCTAATAGCAGCGCTTTGCTGCCTGGTGTTCTTTTTAACCGGTGCGCTTTCTATAATAAGGGAATCGGTAAGCGACTATCAGATGTTTTCAAAGGAAGATGTTGAGCTTGCCGAATGGGTTCAAAAAAACACCGACGATGAGGCGCTATTTTTAAGCGGCACGCAGCACATAAACCCCGTTTCATCGCTTGCGGGGAGAAGCATAGTGTGCGGCCCCGCCATGTGGCTCTACTACCACGGTTTTGACACCGCGGAAAGAGAAAGCGATATACGGAATTTTTATGCTTCTCCTTCAGACCGCCAAGACATTTTAAAAAAGTACGGCGCGGACTACATACTATTTTCGCCTTATGAAACCGCAAAATACGGCGCAAATAAATATGATATCGCATCGGCTTATACAAGCGTTTATGACAACGGCGGTATAGCCGTGTTTAAGGCAGAATATGATTGACCGATTTTTAAAATATTCCCTTCAGCACGGAAAAAAAATTAAGGCAATGTGGCTTGAAGGCGATGAAATAAAGCAAGGCAACATAACCGTTAAAGAAATAAAGAACGATGTTGTTTACTACACATCGTCAAAATCTAAAACGCCTAAAGCCATAAACAAGCAGCAGCTTTTAAGCTTAGGCTACGCGCGCGGAGACAGCGGAGAAACCATTTGACAGGGAGAATCTATGAAAAAGAAAATACAAAATCTGCTTAAAAACAAAGATATACAGCAGATAATTAAATACATAGTTTTTGGCATTCTCACAACGCTTGTGAACTGGGCGGTATATTTTTCGCTTACGTTTTTGCTAAAGCCCGAAAACTACCTAAAGGGCAGTTTTGAGCACGCAGCCATACTTAATATATCTAACCTTGCAGGCTGGATATTAAGCGTTATTTTCGCATTTTTCACCAACAGAAAATATGTGTTTAATTCAACATCGAATGATAAAAAAAGCAAATGGATGGAGTTTGCGCTGTTCGTATCAGCTAGGGTGCTAAGCTTATTGCTGTTTGATGTTGCGCTTTACAATGTGTGCATATATGCGTTTAATATGCAGCATGGCGTAGTAAAAATACTTATGAATGTGCTTGTTGTCGTTTTTAACTATTTCGCAAGCCGCTTTGTTATATTCAGGCAGAAAAAGTAATTTTTGCAAAACGCAGCCCTTGCATTTAATTAGCATTTTAAGATAGCAATAACACTAAAATTCCTTGTTTTTATTAATTTTTACAGAAATTGCAAACGAAAGCCAATTAAATAAAACAGTTGCGGCAAATAATATGCAGCCTGCAAGCTTTAAGTTGTTATCCGATAGCGCCGTATGCCATTTTGCCAAAAAACTTTCATCTGAACCTAAGTATGAAAAAATGGCAAATACCAAAAAATAAAGAAGGAAAAAAACTATCCTTGATTTTTCAGCGCCAAATTTGTACATAAGCGGCAGCTGAATATCAGAAATAATTGTTGTAATGAAAAGCATTGCAGGCAGCAGAATATACCACGGCATATTATAGGAATCCGGCAAAAGCTTTATAATGCCTGCTAAAGCTGTACCTATCACAGCTAAAGCCCACACCAATACATAGCGGCTTAAGGCTATGGCTTCTTTTTTTACAGGCCCCGCTGCAATATATTGATCTGCATTTGACTCCGCATCGTTTCCAAAGAGCATACCGAGAATTATAAGCGGTATTAAAATAAAAATCATCGGAATTACCGTAATATTTCCCTCAAAAATGCTGTGTAATCCGATAGCTAAAACAAGGACTGCAAGCAATGCCAAAGCTTTTTTTAGCGCAACAAAATCCTTATAAATTAACGCTTTCATTAGCGGTTCCTCCTTATCATATATACCATAATATCTTCAATGCTCGGGTTTTCAAGCTTCAGGTCCTTAGGAGCAAGCTCTCTTTTGAGCAGCAGTTCAACCCCGAATTTATGCGTTCTTTTCCCTACTATGGCAGCCTTATCTATGCTATCTAATTGTTCCTTTTCTATGGAGGCTTTGCCGTATTTTTCAATCAAGCCGTCCTTTGTATCCATAAAGAGCAGCTTGCCTTCATGTATAAAAGCGATATAGTCGGCAATTTTTTCTAAATCCGACAGTATATGCGAAGAAACCAAAACCGTATTTTCTTCATCCTGTATATATTCAAGCAGCAAGTCAAGAACATCGTCGCGTATAACGGGATCAAGGCCGCTTGTGGGTTCATCTAATAGCAACAGCTTTGCATTGTGGGAAAGGGCAAGCGCAAGGCCCAGCTGCATTTTCATGCCCCTGGAAAAATGCTTTATCGCCTTGTTTTCGGGAAGATTGAAGTGTTTCACCAGGCGTGAAAACGAAACATTGTCCCAGGCGTCTTTATAAAGCTTCTCATGGAACTTTCTTGCGGATTTAAGCGTCATGTCTTTTGGCAAATAGAGATTATCAAACACATAAGCTATGTCCTTTTTCATGTCTGTTGTAAACTTATTAATGTCCGTATTGAAAATTTCTATGCTGCCGGAATCGGCTTTCATCAAACCAAGCATCAGCTTTATGGTAGTGCTTTTTCCTGCACCATTTTCTCCTATATATCCCACTATGGAGCCGCTTGGAATAGTTAAATTTATTGGTCCAAGCGTAAAATTGCCGAAGGTTTTTGTTGCATCTGTAAGTTTAATAGCACTGCTAATCATTATTGTCCTCCAAAATATTCAGCATATCAATAAGTTCTGTATTTGAAACGCCCGCAATTTTTGCATAATACAGAGCATCGGACAGGCTGTCTTCAATATTTTTTAAAAACTTTTCTTTCATCAGTTCCGGATTTTGTGCGGCTACAAAGCTGCCCTTGCCCTGAACGGAATTTATAAACCCGTCCCTTTCAAGCTCATCATAGGCGCGCTTTGTAGTAATAACGCTGATTCTTAATTCCTTCGCCAATATGCGTATAGACGGCAAAAGCTCATTTTCTTTTAATTCTCCTTTTAATATGGCATCGCGAATCTGGTTTTTTATTTGCAAATATATAGGCTCATCGCTTGAATTCTTTATAAGTATGTTCACAGCCCACCTCCATTCGCAAGTGTATATATTGTACATATACACTTATATGTTGTCAATACCTTTGCAACAAAAAAGCCTTTATAAAAGGCCTCCAAAGGCAAATATTATGCAGAAGCCGAATAGCTTTCTTTTGCTTGAGCCGCTTTTTGGGGATTTTCATCCGCAGCTTTTATTTTCCAGTTTAAGCTTAGCCGTCATTTGCCATGAAAAACTTCACGGCATATATCTGCACATATGCCGAATATTGTACATTCATCATTAACAAAATATTTAATAATAAGCTTCCTGATTTTGCGTTAAAAATAATTCTATCCAAAATAATTTAATAAAAATTCATCTGCTTATAAAAATTTATGCATATATTTTTTGAAAGCGCTTTTAAAATCAGCGCATCCTAAAGTCCAAGTGTTTAGGAGGGGGATAATCCCGCTTCACCTGCGAAATAAGTTCTTCTGTAACGGGGTTGCCGCCCGCTATTTTAAGTGCGAACAGCTCAAACCACAGGTCTGTAAGCTTAACTTCTCCTTCCCGCATATCTGTAAACTGTATAGGGCTTAGCAGCATTTCTTCGGCTAAATCGTAGCTTCCTGTTTTGATCAGCGCCTCTATATACAGCATTTTAATGCGCCCTAATGCCCGTTTACAATTATCAAGGCTTTTATAAAGGGCGATGCTTTCGTTATATTTGCCCGCCTTGTTAAACGCCTGCATAGCTTCAATAGCTAAATGCCTTTCAGGCAGCATATCGACTGCCTGCTTTAATTTATCGGCCGCTGCATCATACTTTTCTTCCCATTGGTCAAGCACCGCAAGGCATCTAAGCGCCCACGGATTTTTAGCTGACTTTATAGATTTTTCTAAGTTTTCCCTGCCTAAAGCAGTTTCGTTTCTGTAAAGCTGCATAACGCCTAACAAATAGTAGCCATACCAGTGATCGCTCTTTTTGTTTTTTATTGATTCATTAAGCAGCTTTTCCCATTCAGAGCCTATCTGGTAACTAAGGGGTTTGCTTAAAGGGCCAGGGCAAGGCAGGCGCCCGTATTTAACCAGTTCCGCCCACGGTCTTTCCCGTTCGCCTATATTTTCATCGCTAAAAATAAGGCCGGCATCATTAAAGGATTTATCCAGCATTTTTTGCACGGCTGCCCAGCCATCCGCAGAATGAACAATTTTCCCATGCTTATTGTCTAATTCCGACTGCGCCGTTTGAAGCATGCCTTCTACCTGTTCACGCGGGCAGGCCTTATCAAGCGCATTTTCCAGCGCATAAACAGCTTTGTTCCAGTTCTCCCCATGCACCGCGGCGCTGTCCGCTTCTATGGGGCCATATGCTTCCATCCAGTCAAATATTTGCCCGGCGCGCATAGGCAGATGCTCCAGTTGAGTATGCGCAAGGCCTGCCTGCAGTTCAATATACGCTTGCCCGGGTTCCGACAAAAACCGCTGCCAATTCCTGCCGCCGTCCCCCGTTCCCCACACAAAGAGTTTTCTTCCTACAAGCGTGTCTGTCGATACCTGCACTAAACCATATCCATCTCTGTCTACTGCAGAAATCCACCTGCGCTGACCATCGGGCAGATCGAAGAAAAAGTCCATAGATTGCTTAATCTGTGTGGTTCTGCTGATGTCCCAATACATTTTATTGCATTCGCTCGATTTATTTTCAGAAATAGGCATATAAGGTATGGAAATCTTAGACAATTCTTCTCCGAAGCTCCATCGGTAGGCCAAGTTGGCAGGAACAATCACGCGGACATCCTCCCGCTCATTAACGGCCATATTGCTCCACCAGTACACAGCTGTGTCTTTATTTCCCGCATTATCTATGCGCACTCGCACATATAAAAACTTTGATTTTTCAGGTAAAATAGCTTCAACGCGGTATACTAGCTTTCGCACCCTTTCGTACTGGTACATGCGAAGAACAGGCGTGCCATCCGACAGAGACAGCATTTCGGCAAAAACATTGTCGACAGTAAAAGGCGTGTGCCCTATTATCCCTATGTTCCACTCAACGCCGCCTGAAACCCAAGCATTGCGAAGGGCTAAATTGCAAGGCTGAAACACGGGGTTTCGGTGCAGCAGATTCTTATTCTTTTTCTTATCTTCAAGCAGCCAAAGCCTTCCGCCAATTTCCGGCAAAAAAACCGCTTTTAGATATTCATTTTCTAATATTACAGCTTTCCATTTCTTAGGCCTTTTGTTGCGGTCATAGCCGTCCTGAAGCATGTAGGGCAGAATGCCGTTTACTCTCCCCCAGCCCATGTATTTAGCTTCTTCCTGGGATACAGTATTTTTATCATAAGGAATAGAAGCGTGAAAATCAGCATCTCGTTTAAGATCCGGAAGCGGATTTAATTCTCCTAAACTGGCTGAAGGTATGGATATTGTTGCAATGTTTAATTTTGACACAAATAATACCTCATATCATTCGATTTAATTTTTATAGTAGCACCATTTTTCTTTTAACACAACAGGTTTTTACGTTAATTCGGCATTTATGCATTAGTAAATTCCGCGATTTTATATTGTGATATTTGGACAGCATGCGTATAATTAGAGCTGCCGCAATAAAGCGGCGCGGAGTTTTATTAAGAAAGGCAAATATGATGATTGGTTTTGAAAATATACAGTTAAAATCCGAAAGACTTGCATACCGCCTGCTTTGCGATAAAGATAAGAGCGGTTTGGCTCGTATTTTAAGCGACAGAACAGTTACTCAGCCTGCGGGTTTTATGCCCGCAAAAACGCAGGCGGAATTTGATTTGTTTTTCCAAAACCTTACACAGCGCAATACCGGCATAGGCATATTTTTAGATAATAAGCTGATTGGATACTTGCATGTGAATCCTTATAGAGATGACAGCGAATTCTTCCGAAACAAAAAATGCATAAGCCTTGGATTTGTAATTGGTAAAGATTATCAAAAACAAGGCTACGGCACTGAAATGCTAAAGTTTCTTACAGACTATCTTCTCCTGCAGTTTGACGCCTGCTTTGCAGACCATTTTTCTGAAAACATTCCTTCAAAAAAAGTAATTATAAACAGCGGATATATATTTAATGAAACCTATACAATGTATTTTGATGAACTTCATTGCGAAAAAACCTGCGACGGCTATTTCAAAAGCAAATAGCATATATTTACAAAATATTAAGCCTGCTTTATTCTATTGAAAATCTCATAGGTTTTTTTGGCACAACAAAGGAGCTGCAGCAAAAGTTGCTGCAGCTCCTAAAATTATGCGCTTAAATACCGCAATTTATTATTCTGCCTGGCCTATTATTTTGCCAAATTCCATTCCGGAGCTGAAGCACCAGATAAGATATTCAGCATAAGCGCCGTTTATGTTGCCTACCACTTCGCCTGCGGCATAAAGCCCCGGGATCGGCTGTTCGTTTATATCCAGCACTTCAAAGTTGTCAGACACGTTTACGCCGCCCAAAGATGTGGCAAAGCGTGCAACGGTTTGCAGGATATAGAACGGGCCGTCAGTAGACATAACAGGGGTTATCTCGCGCTTAAAGGGATCTTGCCCGCCGGCTGCGGCGTTTTCGTTGTAAATATTTACAGTTTCCACAAGCTTATCGCCGTCAAGCCCCAATGCCGCGGCAGCTTCTTCAAGCGTTTCGCCTTTCACAAACTTGGTAACGCCTGCGCCGTTTTCTTCAATCAGCTGCGCTATCTTGTCTTTTTTGAGCATGGTGTTGGCATCAAGAACTTCTTCGCTTAAGTCAAAGCCTTCCTGGTCCATTACAATGTAAAGCCTTCCGTCTTTAGACTTATACATGGAAGCAAGCGCTATGTCAAGCTCGTCGCCGTCTTCATTTACAACGCGTTCGCAATCGCTGTTTACGGCAATGGCACCGGTCTTTTTGAAAAGCTGCGCCACTAAGTAGTGTATATGTATGCCGTAGCCAGGCTCTGTTTCCACGCCGAAGTGCTTTGTAGCGACCTTGTCCATGTTGAACATGGGCACGCCTATTTCCTTCATCATAATATGGCCGTCGCCTGTTGAGCATACCGGGCCGTAGTAGATTACACGGTCAAGAATAGAAGTATCTGCAATAAGGTCTGTATTGTTGCCATAGCCTCCTGTTGCCATGAGCACTTTGTTTGCATTTATAGTAATTTTCTGCCCTGCTTCTCCCACAGCTTCCACGCCTGTAACAGCATTGCCGTCCATAATTAGGTGGGTGGCGCGCGTATTTAACATAACGGGTATGTTTTCAGAAAGCACACGGTCGTACAGTGTGTTTATAGCCTTAACCGCTCTGCCTTCGCAGCCGTAATGGGCAATTGGCTCTCCTTCAACGGGTCCTCCCGTTATGCCAACGCCTTCGCTCTTAAGCCATTCGATAGTGGGGGTTGAAAGGCGAGCCTGCATCATGGTTAAGCGCGCGTTGTTTTGGAACTTGCCTATTCTTGATAATTTTAAGAACAGCTCCTCTATGTTGCGCTCGGTTACATCAGGGTCGTCGGATACAACATAACCCGGCATGCCGCCGCCCGCCGTGGCTGTTGCGCCGCCTATTGCAGGCATTTTTTCAAGAACCAAAATATCTTTAACGCCGTTTTCGTGCGCTGAAAGCGCTGCCGATAAGCCTGCCGCGCCTGCTCCTACTATTACGACATTGCAGTCTATCGTTTCTTCCGGCTTAGCTTCTGTTGAAGCTTCTTTTTCTGCGAAGATTACTTCATCCGCTCCGCCTGCTTCTTTAAGGGCCGCTTCCGCTGCAGCAAGAACAGCTTCTGAAGAAACGGTGCAGCCTGCCAATGTGTCAACAGAGAGCGTCTGGTGCTCTACAATTGCTTTTGGCAGCTGTTCAATTGCAATTGAACCAATGCCTTCTGTTTCAGCAGGTCCTTCCGCATTAACAGATACGATAGCGTCATTGCTTACTTCTACCGTAACCTCTACATCGCCGCCGTAGCCGGGCGCCGTTGCAGTATAGGTTCCCGCATTGTACTTGTCCTCTGCCAGTGCTGTTCCGGCAAGCATCATGCATAAAACCAATACAAGCGCTGTCAGTCTTTTGCTTTTCATCGTCAACATCAAAATTCCTCCTTTGAACTTAATTGACAACTCATTTGCAGTATACTACAATTTATTCCATATGTATGTTCGTTTTCATACAAAGGGGGTAAATTTGTTGGACACGCTGTCGGTGCTTAGAAAAACCGAATTGTTTTCAGGGCTTTCAGATGCAGAAATTGAATTTTTAATTGCCGAAATGGATTCAAGAATATTAAACTATAAAAAGGGAGAAATAATTTACTTAGACAGCGACAAGGCGGACGGAATATTCATAGTGCTTAAAGGAAGCGTAATTCTTGAAAGAAACAATGTCTGCGGCACCTGCTGTTTAATATCCGACTTTTCAGTCGGCAAGCTCTTTGGGCTGCCTTATGCGGTAATGCCTAATGCCATAAGAACCTTAAACGCCATAGCAAACCAGGACTGCACAATTATATCGCTTGATATCAGCAAAATACTTGCGGACAATGAGAAGATCGCCGCACACCCTATACTACTGCGCAATTTGCTTATAGCTATCGCTTCTAAACTCGCATCTGAAGTCGAGCACCCCAGAAAAAACCGTACAACACGCGTTAAGCTTCTGTCCTTTCTTTCTCTGCAAGCCAGAAAGCATGGGAGCAGGTCTTTTGACATTGCATTTACCCGCCAGGAACTCGCGGATTACCTTGGCGTCCAGCGCGCCGCCATGTGCACAGAGCTTGCGCGTCTTAAAAAAGAAGGCATAATCAATTTTAACCGCAGGCGCTTTGAAATATACGCAGACGATCCATTTAATTTGGAAAACATCGAATAACGCATAAACTCTCAATGCAGCAGCAATTGCAGCATATTTTATAAATTTATATTTTAATAAGTATAGTGTTTATCATAAAGCTGTAGGCCAAGAATATAAGGACACTTGGTCGTATGTCTTTTCGCTTGAGAGCTTTGCTTCCTGCAAGCCAAAAATGCAGGAAATACGCGGCTTTTAAATACCCCTCGACCGAAGCCCGAGGCTTTTTGCGATTGCACTCATGCGGCTTCGTTGCGATTGCATTCATGCGGTTTCGCCCCTGCTCCTAAGCAGCGCTTTGTCTACAACTCCGGCGCTTAGCGTTTCATCTGTTTTAGCTCTGCTTTTTTAGCATCTTCGATCTGCCTGCTTTCAACCGCTTTTTGTATGGCCTTGTTATGCGTCCACTTGTCCAAGCTGCGGTTTTTAATAAAGGGAAGTACGGCATCGTATTGTTTAGCAAGCGCTGTCGCAAAATACCACGCTATCATCATATTGACATAATATTCGTCCGACCTTATCGAAGCCACCATTTCAGGATATTTAAAATCAAAATCTTCATCAAGAAAATGATTCATAAGCGTTTTTATTCCAAACCTTACGGTATATGCGTCTTTTGATAATATCCATTCTTCTATATAGTTAATTAGTTCTTCTCTATGTTTTTTAAAAACCTTGGGCGACATTTGGTCGCATGTGGCCCAGTTATCTACATACGGAAGAAAACGGCAAACTTCGCTCATGCATTCTTCAAAAGTTTTAATTTCCGAAATAATAAAAGCGTGAAGCTGGTTTTCTTCAAAATATCTGTGCGGAAGATTGCTCATAAAAAGATTCAAGCCATCATGCTTTGCAAGCTTTTTGGCATAGTCTCTTAATTTCTGGGTTCTTACCCCTATAACAGAGTTTTTGTCTATGTTCGGAATCAATTTCGACTGAAAATCTCTATATTTCTTGTCCTGAAGTTCAAAAAGCGTATTTTCTATTTCCCGCATCATATTTTCCATTTTATCACCGTTCTCCTTAATTTTGCGCAGCCGCATCATTATAAAAATAATATACAGCATTGCATGACATACCGCAATATAAAAAGCTATGCGTAATAATAAGCCAAACAGAAATATTGATTTTATAAAAAAAGCCGCTTATAATTTAAGCCGCAATAGGCTATTGCTGTATGCAGCTATTAAGAAGCAGTTAAATTTATTTTTCTATAAATAGCGCAAATTGGAGGCATGTTATATGCGCAGGCAATGCATAGCTTTTGGTCTTTTTACTGCAATCATCATCGCAATTTGTTTGACAAACACATACTGTGAAGCTGTTTCTGCAGATGAATTGGTTGGCACATGGCAGTTTGCAGGCGTATTGGGAGGTTATGAATGATTGAATTAAATAAAAACGGCAGCGTAAAAATAAAAAAATACATTCTTATTTTTATAGTCTTTATTTCATTTCTTATATCTTGCGCTGTCAAAGCGGAAATTGTAGGGAAAACAGCAGACGGATTTATCCACCGCTATATAGCAAGCAACGGTCAGGAAATATACTTTGTTTCAACTGAACAAGAAGCCTTAGTTAATATCGACACCGATGTAAATTTTGACGGATATCCTGATTTGACTGTGATTACCAACAGAGGAGCTTCAAACTTTTTTTACGAATTCTTTCTTTGGAACGGTAAAGAATATGAATACGCAGAGTATAAAACAGACGATATAGTAAATTTTTACCCAGCATACGGAAAATACATAGTTTCTGAGCGCAACGACGGCAGCGCAGGCGCGCTTTTCAAAACGCAAATCTGCATCTGGGATGGCAATATTTTAAAGGCCGTACGCACCATGGTTTCGGAAGAAGAAACCGTTGCAGATCTTAAGGATAGCATTTTTATTACAACCACATATTTGGATAAACTGCATGTACGGCTTTGGGAAGAAAATCCATCGCTTGGCGAAGCAGTAATCATATGGGAAAAAACATACGACTCGTTTCCTGAAAATCAAGAAGATTTTTGCGAAATGCAAACACAGCTGTGGAACGGGCTTATATAGCAGCATTGTTTTTATGCTGCTTTTAAGGCAGCGGTTTTATTTTAGCAAGGCATTTGAAGCAAACAGAAAATATTAGTATAATCCAAAAAAGGAGGGTTTTATGCAGGAAACAATATTATGCTATAACTTAAATAAAGAACGTAAAGCACAGGTGGAAGAGCTTGCCAAGGCGCTTGAAATTGATGTAAAGCATATAGAAAATCAAGATTTTTCAGCGCCGCTTGGTGTGCTTTGCGGCGTTTTAGAAAACACAAAAAACGAAAAAACTCCGAAAAGAGCTTTGAAGACGAAATGATGGTGCTCTGCTTTTTTGAAGACGATAAATTCAGGGCCTTTCTTTCTTCTTTTAAGAAGAATAATATTAAGCCTGTTGCGTTAAAAGCAGTATTAACGCCTAACAATGCAGTATGGAACGGTATAGAGCTTCATAAAAATCTGTTTGAAGAGCATATGTACTTTATGCGTCAAAGAAAGATATAATTTAAAAATAAATTTATTTTAACTTTATATTTTAATCCAAATGCGCTATTGAAACCGGCTTTTGCAAAGCAGATTTAAACAGCATTTAAAAGAAGCTGTTTAATTTTACTACAGCTTTGCATTAAAAATTGGCATTATTAGCAGCAGACAATACAACAGTAAAATATAAAAAAAGCATTTTACCGTCTGCTTGTTGCCAATATCAAACTATATATGCGCAACACTTATTCTTATGTAATTACATCA
>JBMNUE010000037.1:0-15956 GCA_050946095.1 Christensenellales bacterium | reverse complement strand
TATAATATTATGGAAAACGCCGTAAAATATACGCAGGAAAGCGGAGAAATAGAAGTAAAATTAGAAAGAAGCGGCAAAAGCGCCGTGCTAAGCATAGAGGATAACGGCCCCGGCATGTCGCAGGAAAATATAAAGCATATATTTGAACGCTTTTATAGGGTGGATAAGGCAAGAAGCCGCGAAACGGGCGGAACCGGCTTAGGGCTTTCAATAGCAAAGCAAATTGTCAATCTTCATTCGGGTTCAATAAAAGCGGAAAGCGAAGAAGGCAAGGGCACTAAGTTTATTATTACCCTGCCTTTATCAAACGGGTGATTTGCTCTTATTCGCCAAACATCAATAAATTCAAGCTGTCGGCAATATGCACTTTAATATATTAATGTGTGTCTTTTCAATTGGTGTCTTTTGCTCGCTTAAGCCAAAAACATATAGAATACATAGTTTTTAATGCCACGCGAATTTGGCGCTGGAAGCTTTTAGCGATTACGCTTTAGGGGCTTTGTCCATTCAATCCCCATAAATAATGCTTTGTCTAAACCCTGTAAATTTTTGTTGGTACAAAATGATTGCTTATTAGAATACATTCTAAGGGTATATTTTTAAGTTGTTAATTGCAATGCTAGGATTTAAGGCGCTTAATTAATAATATTAAAATTTTAATTTGCCAATATTGCGGGGTTATATAAAAACTCTCCCGGCAGGTACAGCGCTTTTGAAAAATATTCCGGCTGTTCGCCCGCTATAAAGAAACGCACATGCCTTATGCCGCGCACGCAGCACATGGTATTTACTATGCTGTAAACGGCAAGCTGCTCTTGCGCAAATGAAAGACCGTTAAATCTATCTAAAAAATTTGCGGAAAAATTGAGCAGCAGCGTATCTTTATCTATGGTGTAGCCTATTAAGTCTGCGCCGCTTAGGTTATCGGGAAGAGCGCGGCTTAAGCCCTGCGCAATCATAAACTGGCTGCTGTCCTGCGTTAAGGTATTAAAAATATATCTTATGTTTTGACTCTCGTAAAAAGGCACGGTTACAAGGGCTTTTTTAAGTGTATTATTCTTATAGGCGTAAAAAACAGGTATCTGGCTTGCTATAAAAGGCACAAAGTCTTTTCTTTTTAAAAGCCCGTTTTCAAAACTAAGGTTTATTTCGCCGCTTGCAAGGCTTGTAGGGGAGAGAGAATTTATTATTTCATCTCCCATATAAATGGTAACACCTGCGATGTTTGGCAAAAATGTGCAAAGGGTTAAGGTGATGGATGCCGCCATAACAGAGCGCGGTATGCCGTATGATATTAATATTTCGTTTGCTTCCTGCAAAAATTTAAGCGTGATTATTTGTCCGCCTCCGGAAGCTGCGGGGCTTACTAATATATCTTCGCTTAAAAGCTGCTCAATATTAGGGAATGTTGAAGCTTGCATGTCTTCTGATGGTTTGGCGCTTAAGGCGGCCAAAAGCCCTTCCGCCATTTTTTCAAATGAGTGGTCTGCAAATGTAACTGCCCGCGTTTCAGGTATAACGCCTTTGCCAAGCAGAGCGGGATAGTAAAGCGTTGCGTTCAATGTGAAGCGTCCGTCATTTTTGGGCTGTTCCCACACAGGTTCTTCGTTTTTAGCTGCCATAAGGCTGCCCATGGGGAAACGGCCCGCTATATCTATTCCTGTCTGCTTGTCCGCAACGAGTATGTTTACAAACTGTATATCGCCGGGGGCGCACAAAGTGTTTGCGATTGATCGGCAAAGAAGCGCCATTTCGGCGCTGTCCAAGGCTAAAGCGGCGGCGTTTAGGTTTACAGTTGCAGTCTTTCCTGATACTTCAACGGCTCTGCCGGGGTATGTTGAAATATCGCGCTCTTCAAACAGCGTCTGGTATTCTTCGTTCCCTGCAAAGCTAAGCAGGTTGTTTAGCACGGTTTCAGCAGGGTGCCTGTTGGGAGGCAGGGATATATTGGTTTTAAAAGCGGCCAGCTGCTTTGTAGCCTTATCCGGCACAAAAAGCTTAACTGTTTCAACCCTTTTGCGCTGCTCATCTCTGCCGGGCGCCTGGTATTTTAAAGGCGCCGGGGGAAGGGTGATGTCCGGCTGCTTTGTTTTTATCTGCGGGGAACAGGCGGACAAAAATATTGCGCAAATAAGCGTTGCTGCCAACAAAAACTTTTTATTCATGCAGATTCCTCGAGTATATACGCTACTGAATCATATACGATTTTCCATATGCCGTTTATATTTTGCATTCTTATAGGAAGGCTTTCTATATTTTTTGTTGCGCCGTCTGCATCTTGCAATTTAGCGTCAAGCAAGACTATCGCTTGCGCGCCGTTTAGAGAAACTGTGCCGCTGCTTAAATCGTATTCTGCAAAAACGGGAAGACGCATTGCGCTAAAGTCCGGGTTGCGCGAAGAAGGCGCAAGCCAATCGAGCGCTTCGGAATAATTCCTGCTTTCAACAGCTTTAATAAAAAATTCGGCGGAGTTTTTTGGCTGCATTATGTACTGCTCTTCCCTTGATAATGGCGGGAGCAGGCTGTCGCTGTCCTGCAGAAAATAGTTTTCGGAAAGCCGCATTGATGTATTTTCACCTACGTCTCCTTGTATTAGCACCTGCACATAAGAAAAAGCGGTGTTTTCTGTAACAGTGCAGCTAAGCGAAGCCATGGCAAGCCTGCGGCGCATGCTGCCTTCATTGGACTTGTATTTTTCGTCAAAGCGCATTATTTCATCGCTGTATCTGTTCATCAATTTATCGTTAAAAGTAACGAAGAGCACATTGCTGTTGCCAAAAGTGTTCAAAACTTCTGTGCCTTGAGGAAACAAAGGGGATAAATAAGGCAGCACGCTTGAAGGCCCTGAGATAAGCGCTTTAATCAATTCTGTTTCAAAGGAGCTTTCTGCAGGCACGAATATTCTTCGTTCTTCCGCGCCCAATAAAGCGCTGTTTTTAAAACGGAAATATAGAGTGCAGCTTTTGTATGCATTATCTTGCGCTGCAAGGCTTAAAGAAGGCAAAAACAAAGCAAGGACGGCAATAAAAATAAAAACTTTTTTTATAGGAGATGGCATATTATTTTTCCTTTCCCCAAAAAGCCTCGCCTATTGTTTTGCCCGACAAAAAATTTATGCAGCGTTCCAAGGCGTCCTTGCTGTTTTTCCAAGGGGCGTTTTGATTTCTATAGTCAAATTTTTGCGTAAACCAGTCTATATCTTCTTTTATTTGCTTGAGCTGACTTAGCGTTTGCTGTTTAAGGTCTTTTATAAGCTGCCTGTAAAGCTTATCGTTATATTGCTTTTCCGCCATATCAATTACCAGGCGCAAATCCGGAAGGCATAGCCCTTTAGACAACAAAAACTCTTTCTTAAAGTTGGAATCTGTTTTATAAAGGTGAAGCAAAGAATAGCAGTACCGCTGCATATTGCTGTCCAAATCTTCGCACACTAAACAGCTGTCTAAAAATTTTCCGAAATAGCTTTCGGAAGGGCTCTGCGTTTTAAAAAACATGCTCTTTTTCTTTTTGTTAAGCGCTTTATCAAATTCGTTTTCAAGCTTTTTATTCACCTGCTCTAAATGGGACTGCATAAGCAAAGCGTGGCCAAGCTTGTTTTCCTGCTTAAAAAGCATATCCTGATGCTTTTGGCAGAAGCCTTTTTCGTTTGCGCGTATTCTGGTAGCAGGCTCCATAAGTGATGCACCAAGGCAGCGGCCTACAAGCGTTTCCTCGGTTTTTTCGCGGAGCGCGCATAGAAGGCAGCCTTTATTAAGCTTAAGTGCATCCCATACAGGTATTGTATCAATGTGGTAACGCATTTTACTTATGGAGCTCCGCATACGCCGCACGGGGAAAGCTTTGCAAGTTCAGGGTTGGTGCTGAGATCTCTAAAATGGAAAGAAGCTGTAAGCGGCAGGTACTTTTCGCTTATATTGGGGCAGCGGTTATTTGTGTGGTAATACCTACCGCCGTCCTCGTTGTAGTAAAGCAGTGTATCGGGGTTGGGAGTTGCGGTAGGCACTATAGTTGTCATGGTGCGGGCGGCAATTTCTTCTTCGCTTTCTATTACTCCAAGAGAAGTTAAAGAGCGCGGGTCCACATACCAGTTATCGTTATTGCGTATCATAAGAACCTGAAAACGGTTTGTCTGCGGCGGGTTGCCGTTGCTCTTGTCTATAAGGGCATTCATGTTTATAGTCCTTGTCTGGTCCATATCGTTTCCTGTTACTTCCAATATTTCGTATGAAACTATGGTGCGGTTTGCGCGCAGGTGGAACATGGCGGTTTCGGGGCTTTCCTGCTGGGCAATCCATGAAGGCAGGCAGCATTTTGCCATTTCCGTATAGTCTATTCTGCTCCATGCGCTTAAAAACTCTTCAAGTCGCTGCTGCGCAAAAGAAGCAAGCCCCGGGTTTGGTGTAGCTGTCGGCCCTTCCTTAACCTGCTGGTCCTGCATCATGGTAAGCATGCTTGCAGAGAGCATGGATTCTTTAGCGGTCTGCGGCTGCGCCTGGTCCGCGTTTTCTTTTGGAACTGGCGGCGGGCTTAAAAGCACTGCAAACAGCGCTACTACGACAAGCGCTATATGTATTATTGTAAGCGTAGCCCTTGCGTTTGGAGCAAATGCGGAAACCAGCCATGTTATCATAAGGCAGATTACCGATATAAGAGCAAACGCCAAGAAAAATAAAGTATTTTGCACAAAAAGCGCAATAACAAAAAACAAAGGCAGTATTACCATAAGCATAAGCTGCAAACCGGTAAAACGCTTCATTTCACGCCTGGATTGGGGAACGCCGTTCCTTGGAGGCCTAGGGGTCTGCCTTGCCTTTTTTTTAGCTTGCTTTAAGTCTTGCAGCGGTGCGCTTGAATATCTGTTGCGGTTTTCGCTCATAATCCTTCCTTCTTGAAACTTAACATTTGGTACATTAACAGTATATCATATCTTAATATATTGTAAATGCTTTAGTATGTATTACTCCTTTAAAACTATGTTTTCTCTGCCCACAAAAGCGCTTAGCTGCTCAATATCTTTTTGGGTCTGCTTTTGCTTGTCTATCGATTTGCCTTTGCTTTTTTCAAGCCTTGCTTCAAAGCCTGCGGGGGCGCCTAATTCTTCCGAAAGCAATTTTTCTATTGCTTCCTTTCTTGCAGGATCATTTATAAAATCAAGGTAGGCTTCCTTTCCTGCTTCATAAAGAAGCGTAAACCGGCCGTTTGAAAAACCGCCGTATTTGCCCTGCTGTATTATGCCGTAGGACGAAGTAAGCTCTTTTTGAGCGCGTTTTAGCATATTGTTCCACGCATCTTCGGGTTTTGTTTTAAACTGTTCGTTTTTTTCATGAAATTCTGCATCCAAAACGCTTGCTTCCTGCTTTTCGCCGATATTATCCTTAGATATATCTGAAGGAGCTTCAGGCGCAGATTTCGTATGCTCTGCATCGGCTTTGGATTCGGCTTCCTGTTTTGCTTTAGGAAAGGCTTCAGATTCTGTTTGCAGCTCGCTATTTTTTGGAGCATCGTCCAGCTTTTTTTGCTTTGCTTTGCTTGCAGGAGAAACTGTTTGAGCAGCATCGCTTTCATTTTCTAAAACGGGGATTGCATTAAATAAGCTGTCCTTATCGGGATTTTTTTCCGGCTTCAATGAAATGCCGTTTGCAATTAAACTTTCTATCTTTTGTTCAAGCTGTTCTATTCTTTCTGAAAGCGCCAATATATCATCCGTATCTGTCTGCTCTAAACAGGCGCGCAGCGCAAAAGCTTCCAGAAGAATTTTAGGCGAAGTAGACCATTTCGCTTCGGATTCCGCTTTCATGCACTGCTCAATAAGCAGGGTCAGCCTAATGGGAGATATTTGTTCAGCCTGGAGCCGTATGCGTTCATCGGCTGAAGAATCCGTATCAAAGCTTGCATACATGATATCCCTTAAGTGCTGTGAAAAGCTGCGTAAAAACACCTGTATGTCTTTGCCGGAAGCCATAAGCTTATCAGTAAGCTCTAAAACATCGCGCATATTTCTTTTAGCTATGGCGTCAAAAAAATCGTAAAGAAATTCTTTGCTGACAGTGCCAAGCGCTGTGCGGACATGTTCTTCCGTCAGTTCTTGCCCGGGCTGCAGGCACATATCAAGCAGGCTCCACGCGTCCCGCATGCTGCCTTCCGCCGCCGCTGCTATAAGCTGCACTGCGCTTTCATCGAACTTTGTGTTATCAAGCGCCATTTTAAGCCTGTTTGCTATGTCGTCTTTTGATATTCTGCCAAAGTCAAAGCGCTGGCAGCGTGAAAGTATTGTAGCAGGCAGTTTTTGGGGTTCTGTTGTTGCCAAAATAAACACCATGTATGCAGGAGGCTCTTCAAGCGTCTTAAGAAGGGCGTTAAATGCAGCATTTGAAAGCATATGCACTTCGTCTATAATATACACTTTGTACTTAGCCTGCTGCGGGGGATAGTTTGTTTTTTCAAGCATTTCCCTTATTTCTTCAACGCGGCTGTTGCTTGCGGCGTCCATTTCAAACACATCGAGCGAAGCGTCTTTTTGCAAAGTTAAGCAGCTTTCGCATTTAAGGCAAGGGTCGCCGTTTTCAGGGCTTTCGCAGTTTATAGCCATGCTTAATATCCTTGCGGCGCTTGTTTTTCCGGTGCCTCTTGTGCCGCAAAAAAGATATGCGTGCGATATATGCCCCGTAATTATTTGATTTCTTAATGTATTAACAACTGCGCTTTGTCCCACCATGTCGCTGAAGGACTGCGGACGCCAAGCGCGGTACAGTGTTTGGTACAACATTTCCTCCTTATTAATTCTCTTCCACTAAAGCGCGGAAGCCTTCGCCGAGAGTTTCATGCGCGTTCATTACAAACAGAAAGGCTTTATGGTCTTCCAGGCGCACTATTTCTTTTAATCTTATTATTTCAAGCCTGTTTACAACGCATAGCAGCATAGAAACATTTTCTCCGCTGTAGCCGCCTTCTGCGTCAAATACAGTAACGCCGCGTTCCATGTCTTCTAAAATGCGTTTTTTAATAGCATCATTATTTTTTGAAATTATATAGCATACCTTGTTCGTGTCTATGCCGGCGAGCACTGCGTCCAAAGCTTTTGAGCAGGCAAAAACAGTTAGCATGGCGTATAAGGCCTGCTTCATTCCCATGGTAACGCCTGCTGCAAATACGACAATAAAGTCTATAATAAGCAGAAACAATCCTATAGAAATAACGGGGAATCGCTTGTGGACCATGCGGGCTATGAGATCCGTGCCGCCGGTTGTGGCATTTCCTCTTAAAATAAGCGCAAGGCCAAGCCCTAAAAGCCCGCCGCCAAACAGGGACGCGAGAAGCTCGTCTTCCGTTACAAGGGGAATCTTAAGCATATCTATCAATAAAGAAAAGAAAATTGTAGCGAAGAGCGTTCTAAAAACAAAGCGCTTGCCCATGCTTTTATATCCTACTATAAACAGCGGAATGTTTAGCATAAGGCTTGTAATGCCTACCGGGAACTTAAACAGATAGTTGATAATTGTTGCAGCACCAGTAATGCCGCCGGGCGCTATGTTGTTTGGCACTAAAAACATAGGGTAGGCGAGCGCTCCCAAAAAAGCGCCCAGTATAATTTGCGCATAGTCAATAAAAAATTGTTTGTTGCTTATAATCTTTTCCGTTTTCAAGGCAGCCTCCGCACCAATAACTTCGCTTTGATTATAGCATAAAAAACGCGCAAATAAAATGCGCGCATTAAAAGCTTTGTTAAATGTGAATGCTGATTTATTTAATTGCCCAATTATACATTAACAAGTCCTGCCGTTTGCAGCAATGGCTTAATCTTCCGCAATGACCATACGGAAATATTCATCTGCGCTTTGCGCAAACGTATTTAAAGACATATTGCTGTCCAAAAGCCGTGAAAGCAATGTGTTCATGCCTTGGCTTTTTGCGATGTCTTCATTTTGCATAACGACAAAGTATGGAGAGAGACTATGGTAATTTTCTATGGCTTTTTTAGATACGATTACCTGCTGCTTTTGCAAATATTCCGCTTCTTCCTGAAGCGCTAAAATTTTTTCTTTGTGCATTGGTACATCGGGTTCTGCTTTTTCAAGCGCTTTTTCTTTTTTAAGCTCTTGGCATGTTTCTTTATATTTTTTATTGATGGCGGGGTCTATGGCAGGTTCTGTCATAGTGGCAAAAAGCGCATAATCTTCTGTGGTGCGCTTATTGGATAAGAACTCCAAGTATTTTATGGCTTCGCTTTTATTATTGCTGTAGGGGTTTACAAAAAGCAGCAGCAGCTGTACTTCGACCGCGGGATGGCTTTCGGCGCAGGCTGCCAAGGGGGCGTGCGTTTTTTCATCTAAACGGTTGTTAATGTTGTCTAATATAAAAAGAGGCGATTCCTCGCCTTCTTCGCCGCGGGGCACAGGGTCTTGCTCCGGCATTTCGTATAATATTCGATTGGCAGTATCTAAAAAAGCCGGGTCATTGAACAACGGCGTTTCCCCGCGCATCTGCGCTTCGCGTATGTATTGGCGTACAAACAGGCGCAGCAAATCAGAACGGCAGCAGGATATTGTGTCAAACATTATATAATCATTGTCTTCCAGCAAGCCGCTTTGCAAAATTTTTGGAAAAAGGTCTAAAAGTTCACTAAAGTTTGCAGGCGCTTTAAAACCATAGCTTTCTAAAAGTTCTTTATCTTCAGCCATAAGATGTGTGTAGGAAAAGAAAGGCCACGCTGCTATTTTGCTTTTTCCATCCGTTATAACCGCCTTAAATGCGGGAAAGAGTTCATGAGAAGCGTTTTCCAGCACACTGCTTTGCGAAAGGTCGGTATAATATCCTTTTTCTTTTATCGCTGAGAAACCGTCATCGCTCCATACTGCAAATATATCCACATTGCTGTCGCGGCTTAAAAGACGGTTAGCAATTTCTTCCGCCATGGAATTAAATAATCTGTCAACTTCGTTTACATTTATGCCGGTTTTATTTGTAAACTGCCGCTCGTATACGGATTGGAAGCCTAAAACATTAATCGAAGACGATTTATGAGAGCCGCTGCTGTATACGTACACATTGCTTGTTTCAACAACAGCGATTCTGCCGTCAGACATCGGAATTATTCGGCTTAAACCTTTTCCTTCCCAAAAAAGTTCTGCTTCGCCTTTTGTATTCCAGCGATAAATCCCGTCGCGGTTTGTAATATAAAATGTATTGGAGCAAGGTTCGTAATAGCTGTTTAAAAATGCCGGAACGCTGCTGCCGTCGTTTATTTTGATGATTTCTTTTTCGCCTTTAATGTTGATAGCATATAAAGCACCGAGTTTCGCGGAAGACAAATGATATATGCAATGCTGTTTTTCGTCGGCGTAAATTTCTACGCCGTCAAAAGCAGGCCATTCCTGCGCTGCACCGTCTGCAATATCAAAAGAATATAAAGCTATGCTGTCATATGTATCGCCTATATTTTTATATGTGTAAAATACCATGCCGTCAGCAGCCGTAACCTTGCAGAAAAATACAGGTTCTTCAGCTTCTTCGTTTTGCCCCAAAACGGTAAAGCCGTTTTCATAGCATTGCATCAACGTATGGCTTCCTGTTATGCCATACAGCACTCCCCGGTAAAAGCAAATGCCCACAATATCGCAGTCGTTGTCAAATTTCACGTATTTTTCGTCATAAATATTATCATTCCAATGATATATGGAGTCTCTGGAGAGAACAAAAAAACCGCCGTTATCGTCTGCGCAAAAATGCAATACGCTTTCCCCTGCATTAAGTGTAAGGGAATCGGTTAATGCAGGGTTCATGCTTTCGGCTGCGGCAAAATTAGGCAAAATAAAGCACAAAAGCAAAGCTAAGCATAGAAATCTCTTCATGTTTTCCTCCTTCTTTCAAAGAAAAATTAAACAAGATTGCGCGCATAAGATTGCGCGCATTTTTACTTGCTTTATTATCCTACCTGTTTTATCTTGGTTTGTAAATAAATGAAAAATTTATTTACAATAATCAATCAATTTTGCAAAATAATTTTAAATAAATAGCATTTTATTTTACATTTATATATTTACTTTTATTGTAAAAATTCGGCCCCAATGGGGAGTATCTTCTTGCTATCCATTTGCATACGCCTTCAAGGCCCGGATAAATCATTCTTTCAGATATGTTTATATAGTCAAGCTTATCGCGTATTTCAAGCTTTACGCGGGATGGAATAATAATTTTAAAAAAAGCGTCTTTCAACTGCGGGAGCTCGTCTATAATATAATTGGGGTCGCTTACTATGGAAAAAAGAGCGTACTGGTTTGCTATGCGGTTTACCGTTGATGCAGGCTCAAAGAAAAAAGCAAAGGGATTTGTAGAAATTTCTTGCAATTTATCCAAGCTGTCTGCTATATGGTCTAACATATCCATTGAAAAAACATTGCATTTTTCTCTTAAAAGATACCTGCTGAAAATTTCGGGAAGATGCCGGTTTGTCTTTGCCATGTCGCAGCATATTATGGAACCGTCTATAGAAAACTGCTCAATATCCGCCGTTGCAAAATGCGCGGCTACAAAAGGGGAATAGGTCCAGTCCAAAAGCCTTGTCGGCAGCCCAAACTGCTGCCCCATTGCAAGCGTCTGCCAAAAGCCCGTGGAGTCTTTAAGATCTGCATAGCCGTATTTGCGGAAGGACCGCAGTATATGCCTTTCCAAGTCGAGATGGTTAGGGCAGCAGCGGTTAAGGCTTGGTATTAGATCCCAGCTTTTATCAGATACTCCGCGGTAAACCACATTGTCGCGGTAGCGCAGTATTTTGCTGTCCCATACCCCTGAAAATATGGTTTTAGAAAGTTCATCCCAGTTGTTAATAATAATTTCGCGCAAGAACTCACCCCCACATATTGATTGAAAACATTATACGCTAAAGGTAGTATATGTTCAATTAGACAGAAAACCGCACATATTTTCGTTGATTTAAAAATAATTTTTGTTTTTTTAAGGGCCTTGCTTATAGCGCGTGCTGTAATGGGCTTATTATGCTATAATGTTGCAAATAAGCGGGAGGTATTTTATGAATTTTCAACTGATCCATACAAACTTTAATGTGTTAGATTTGAAAAAATCAATGGAGTTTTACCATGATATGCTGGGACTTAACGAGACAAGGCGTATAAATGCGGATGACGGAAGCTTCATAATAGTCTTTATGGCGGATGAAAAAAATCTGTGCCAGCTGGAGCTTACTTGGCTAAAAGACCGGGAAAAGCCATACGACCTTGGAGAAAAGGAGTTTCATATAGCTTTTTCCACGGATGATTTTGATTCGGCCTATAAAAAGCATAAGGAAGCCGGCGTGATATGCTTTGAAAACACCGAAATGGGCATCTATTTTATAGAAGATCCTGACGGCTACTGGGTAGAAATTGTGCCCGCGAAATAAAAAAGGAGTAAAACATGCGAAAAACAAAAATAATATGCACTTTGGGGCCTGCTTCTTCCAATAAGGAAATAATAAAGGAGCTTGCTTTAGCGGGCATGGACATGGCGCGCTTTAACTTTTCACACGGCACGCACGAATCTCACCTTGCCTTGTTTAGGGAACTGCTTGCGGTAAGAAGCGAGCTGGATTTTCCTATAGGCGCGATGCTTGACACCAAGGGACCTGAAATAAGAATAGGCGACTTTAAAAACGACAAAATATGCCTTAAACCCGGAGACCCTTTTACATTGACAACGCGTCAAGTTGAAGGAGATGAAAGCATAGTGTCGGTAAGCTATCCTAATTTGATGCAGGATTTGGGTGATAAAAGCAAAATACTTATTGATGACGGCCTAATTGAGCTGCAAATAGAAAGCAAGACGGATACTGATGTGCACTGCGTGGTGGTTTCTGGCGGAGAAATAGGCAGCCGCAAGGGAATTAACCTGCCCGGCACGCATATATCAATGCCATACATAAACGAACAGGACAGAGAGGATATTCTGTTTGGCGTAAGGACCGGGTTTGACGTTATCGCCGCATCGTTTGTTAGATCCGCAAGCGATCTTATAGAGCTTAGAAATCTGCTGGACGAAAACGGCGGCGAGCATGTTAACATAATGGCAAAAATAGAAAACCCCGACGGCGTGGAAAACATACACGAAATCATAGAACACTGCGATGCCGTTATGGTAGCAAGGGGAGATTTGGGCGTTGAAATACCGCTTGAAGATGTGCCGGTAATACAAAAATATATTATTAAAGAAGCCCGTATGGCTGGAAAACAGGTGGTAACTGCAACGCAGATGCTTGACAGCATGGTTAGAAACCCGCGCCCTACAAGGGCCGAAGCCACAGACGTTGCAAACGCTATATACGACGGCACGAGCGTTACTATGCTTTCAGGCGAAACGGCAAGCGGGAAATATCCCGTTGAAGCGGTGCGCACCATGGCGCGCATAGCTATACGCGCTGAAAACGATATAGATTATATGAAGCGCTTTTTTGAAAACTATGCGAAGTTTGGCACAAGCGATAACGTTGCGGACGCTATTTCGCACGCCACTTGCTTAGTAGCGTATAATTTAAATGCCAAGGCTATAATTACAGTCACATATTCAGGTTCAACTGCGCGCATGATAAGCCGCTTCAGACCTGCAATACCAATAATAGCCTGCACTCCAAACGCAGAAACGCAGCGCCAGCTTACGATATCATGGGGTGTTAAGCCTCTTTTGCTGGGCGAAGAAAGAATACCGGACATTTTGTTTAGAGAGGCTGTAAGCACTGCGAGAAGAGCAGGCTTGGTAGAGTCCGGCGACAAAGTAGTTTTAACGGCGGGGCTTCCCCTTGCGCAGGCGGGTAAAACTAACCTTATAAGGGTGGTAACGGTGCCATGAGCCTAGAAGAAAATAGATATATTTCTCCGTTTTCAAATAGGTATGCAAGCGAAGAAATGCAAGGCTTGTTTTCCAATGCCAACAAACAGCGCCTTTTTCGCAGGCTTTGGATAATACTTGCCAAATGCGAGAAAGAGCTTGGCCTTAGCATAAGCGATGAGCAAATTGCTCAAATGGAAGAGCAAAAAGACAATATAGATTTTTCTGCCATAGCGGCGTACGAAAAAAAACTAAGGCACGATGTGATGGCCTCCGTGCACGCTTTTGGGGATGTGAGTCCTAAAGCAAGGCCAATAATACACTTAGGAGCCACAAGCTGCTATGTAGGCGATAACGCCGATGTAATCATAATGCGCGATGCGCTTTCAATAATAATAGCTCGCCAAGTTTCCATAGCAAAAAAACTTGTTGAATTTGCTAAAAAATACAAGGCGCTGCCCACGCTTGGCTTTACGCATTTTCAGCCGGCGCAGCCTACTACCGTAGGGAAAAGGGCCTGCCTTTGGCTGCAGGATGTTTTGTTTGACTTGAAAGAATGCAAGCGAGTTAAGGACAGTCTTTTGCCTCTTGGCTGCAAGGGCGCAACAGGCACGCAGGCTTCCTTTTTGGATCTTTTTGACGGGGACATTCAAAAGGCGCGAATACTTGACGATATGTGCGCTAAAGCTATGGGCTTTGAGCGCGCGGTTCCCGTTTCCGGACAAACATATTCCAGAAAGCAGGATTCCGCTGTGCTAAACGTGCTTTCGCAAATTGCCCAGACGGCGCACAAATTCAGCAACGACATAAGGCTTTTGCAGCATCTTAAAGAAATAGAAGAACCTTTTGGGGCAAGCCAAATAGGTTCTTCCGCAATGCCCTATAAAAGAAACCCCATGCGCTCCGAACGCATGGCGGCGCTTTCCCGCTTTATTGCAGTTAACGCGCAAAACGCTGTGTTTACAGCTTCAGAGCAATGGCTCGAGCGCACGCTTGACGACAGCGCCAACAGACGTATTGCTGTTGCGGAAAGCTTTTTAGCATCGGACGGCCTGCTTATGATATTTGACAATATAGTTTCGGGCTTTGTAGTCTACCCTAACAAAATAAAAAAGCATCTTGAACAGGAGCTTCCTTTTATGAGCATAGAAAATATTTTGATGGAGGCCGTTAAACGCGGAGGGGATAGGCAGGCGCTGCATGAAAAACTAAGGCGTTACAGCATGGAAGCGGGAAAAAGAATAAAAGAATACGGCCTTTCAAATGACTTGCTCCAAAGAATTTTTGAAGACAATGATTTTGCTTTCTTAAAAGAAAACCAATCGGAACTTTTGAAAGCGGAAAAATATACCGGCTGCGCAGAAAAGCAAGTTGAATGGTTTATAAAGGAAACTGCGGAACCTATATTAGCAGAGTTTAAAGACGAACCGGAGCTTTCGCACGAACTATGGGTTTAAGGCTAATATAGGCTTTATAAGCGGCAAAAATAAATATTTGCCGTTTATATAAAAAAATAACCGGAAATCTACTTTAAATCCTTGCAATTTTCTAAAAAATATTGTAGCATATGCAACTGGCACATCCTTGCGCCAAATGTTTGGCGCCTAATGTCCGTGAGGAGGTGAAAGAATGAAGTACGAACTTATCTACATCATTGATACCGAGGTTGACGAGGAAGCCCGCAAGCAGCTTATAGCCCGCTATAGCGAGCTTATCGAACAAAACGGCGGTACGGTAGAAAAAGTGGAAGAATGGGGAAAACGCCGTCTGGCTTATGAAATCGACTATAAGACCGAAGGCTACTATGTACTGTTAAATTACACGGCTTCTCCTGAAGTGCCAAGGGAGATAGAGCGTAACTTAGAGATATCCGACCATATTTTAAGATACCTTACAGTACGTGTTGAAGAAAAAGTAAGCAAAATAAAGCCGAAAGTTTCGCAGCCAAGACCGTATTACAGAGATTCCGCTCCTAAAAAAGCTGAACAGCAGGAAGCTAAGCAGGGGCAGGAAAACAAACCCGAAGCAAACAACAATTCTGAAGATAACGAATAATAAGGAGACAGCGCGTGAACAAGATATTTATTATAGGTAATTTAACGCGGGATCCGGAATTGCGCACAACGCCTAACGGTGTCAGCGTATGCAGTTTTACGGTAGCTGTCAACAGGCGCCGTTACGGCGGTGCGGAAGCCGGCCAGCCGGAAGCGGATTTCTTCAGGGTTTCCGCTTGGAGACAGCTTGGAGAAAACTGCCACCGCTATTTGGCCAAGGGCAGAAAAGTGGGCGTAGTAGGTACTCTAACGCTGCAGACTTACACAGGAAACGACGGGCAAACCCGTTACAGCCTGGAAGTAAACGCAGACGAAGTAGAGTTTTTAACTCCCAAGAATGCACAGCCGGAAGCAGTCGCAGAAGACATTCCCGCACAGCAAGGCAATACCGGCTTTGTGCAGGTCGATGATGATGACCTGCCGTTCTAACAAGGTCAATTAAGGAGGAAGCATAATGTCAGAAGCACGCCAAGAGCGCAGGCCGCGCCCGAGGGGCAGACGCCCGCGCCGCAGCAGAGTGTGCGATTTTTGCGCCGGCAAGATTGAATATATAGACTATAAAGACGTAAACCGCCTTAGGAGATATATGACAGAGCGCGGCAAAATTGCGCCGCGCCGCATGTCCGGCACATGCGCGAAGCATCAGCGTCAGCTGGCGCTGGCTATAAAACGCGCAAGAGCTATTGCACTGCTGCCATACTCAGTAGACTAAGCAAAAACAATTTGCCGCAGGATTATTCCTGCGGTTTTAGGTTGCCGAAAAAGTGACCCTGAACACTTGGCCGTGTGTTTTTTCGCTTGGAGGCTTTGCCTATCTCAAGTTAAAAATGCATGGGATGCACAGCTTTTCAATGCCGCGCGACCGAAGCTTTTCAAGATTATGTTAATGAAGCTTCGTCCCATGAAAACCCAAAAATCATACTTTGTCTACACTCTGACCGCAGTATTGTCCCTGCGTTTTTGGTCCTGTCAACCCAAGTTCGCAACTTTCAACTCCGCAGTCCATGTTATGCTGCCTGGTTTATTAATGAATTGAGCAAGGCCTTGCTCAGGTAAGCTTTAGTAACCGACCAATCTTCTGAGTATTCT
>JBMNUE010000036.1:0-16084 GCA_050946095.1 Christensenellales bacterium | reverse complement strand
ATAGGCGAAGTGTGCAAGGCTGCAATACTTATAGGTTTTGTGTACCTGCTGCTTACAAAAACCATTACCTGGCATGTGCCGGTAAGCTTTATAGGCATGGTTGTTCTATTGGGCTGGCTTTTAGGCGAAGACCCCTTAAAGTACATTCTCACCGGCGGCGTATTGTTTGGAGCTGTGTTTATGGCGACGGACTATGTTACAAACCCTATACAGAGAAGCGGACAGCTTATTTTCGGCGCGCTGTGCGGTGTGATTGTCGTAGTGATACGCAAATACGGCGGCTACCCTGAAGGCGTTACATATGCCATACTATTCATGAACTGCATTACCCCTCTGATAGACAGATATTCTAAGAGGAAGATATATGGGGAGGTAAAAAAGAATGTCAAAGAAGGATAATAACTTAAGGGGCGTTTTTATAAACGGAATTTTCAATGAAAATCCTACGTTCCGCATGGTTTTGGGCACATGCCCTACCCTTGCGGTTACCACAAGCGCTTTAAACGGCATAGGCATGGGGCTGGCCGCTACATTCGTTCTTATAGGGTCAAACATAGTTATATCCCTTTTAAGAAGATTTATACCAAACAAGGTAAGAATACCTGCTTATATAGTCGTAATATGCACATTTGTTACTATCGTGCAGATGCTTATGCAGGCATATCTGCCGTCCTTGTATGAATCGCTCGGCATATTTATACCGCTTATAGTTGTAAACTGTATCATATTGGCGCGCGCCGAAGCCTACGCTTCAAAAAACGATGTGCTGCATTCCGCTGTTGACGGTATTGGCATGGGCCTTGGATTTACCCTTTCGATTACGCTTATAGGCATAATACGCGAACTGTTCGGCGCAGGAACCATATTCGGCGTTCAGGTATTGGGAACGGGTTTTGAACCTATGCTTTTGCTTGTGCTTGCTCCGGGCGGGTTCATAGTATACGGCCTGCTGCTTGGCATAATAAACGCCATAAGCGCTCGCAGCTCTTCTAAAAAGTCAAAGGAGGTTAAGACAGCATGAGACTTTCCGAAATAGGCTTTTTCCTTTTCATGGTGGATTGCATACTCTGCAATAACTATATTTTCTCTCGTTTCTTAGGCTGCTGCCCGTTTTTAGGCGTTTCTTCAAAGGTGGAAACATCGGCCGGAATGGGCTTGGCCGTTACATTCGTAATGGGCCTTGCGTCTTTGTTCAGCTGGGCAGTATACCAGTTTATACTGCTGCCTCTTAAACTTACATATTTAAACACCATAGCGTTCATATTCATAATTGCATCTTTAGTGCAGTTTGTAGAAATGTTTATGAAAAAATCGCTTCCGTCGCTTTACAGCGCGCTTGGCATATATTTGCCGCTTATAACCACAAACTGCGCAGTTTTGGGCGTTGCTTTGCTTAATATACAGAGCAATTATAATCTTTTAGAGTCCGTCCTAAACGGCGTGTTTGGAGCTTTAGGCTTTATGCTGGCAATAGTTATGATGGCAGGTGTGAGGGAAAGACTTGAAAATTCCGATATCCCGCTGCCTTTCAAGGGGTTTTCCATAAGCCTTGTAATAGCAGGTATGATGAGCGTGGCATTCTTAGGCTTTAAAGGCCTTGTATAGTAAAGGGGGAAGAAAATGCCGATTGTATATGCTATTTTAGTAATGAGCGCTTTGGGCGCTGTGTTTGGCGCAATACTCAGCTTTGCAGATAAAAAATTTGAAGTGCCGGTTGATGAAAAAGTACAAAAAATACGCGATAATCTTTCCGGCGCAAACTGCGGAGCCTGCGGTTTCCCTGGCTGCGATGCCTTTGCTGAGGCCGTCGCAAAAGGCGAAGCCCCTGTAGACGGCTGTACTCCGGGCGGGAAAAAGTCCGCCGATGCCATTGCAGCAATAATGGGCGTAACTGTTGAAACTGGAGCAAAAAAAGTTGCCCGTGTGCTGTGCCAGGGCGAAAAAGGCGTTGCGAACGAACGCTTCGACTATTCGGGCGTAGAAAGCTGCATGGCGGCAAGCGCTTTTGCAGGCGGCCCGAAAGAATGCCAGTATGCCTGCTTAGGCTTTGGCGACTGCGAAAAAGTGTGCGTATTTGACGCTATTGAGATTACAGACGGGCTGGCGCGCATTAACCCCGATAAATGCACGGCCTGCGGCATGTGCGTTGAAGCTTGCCCAAGAAACATAATAGAATTATTGCCGGCAGCTTCCAAAGTGATGGTGCTGTGTTCAAGCTTAAACAACGCCAAAACCACAAGAGTCAGCTGCACCAAGGGCTGCATAGGCTGCAAACGCTGCGAAAAGGCATGCGAATTTGACGCCATACACGTTGAAAACTTCCTTGCGAAAATAGATACGGACAAATGCACCAACTGCAAGGCTTGCGTTGAAGTTTGCCCTGTAAAGTGCATTGTTGCGGAAGATTAATAATAACAATAAAAATTCGGGGAACGACTGTGTTTCCCGAATTTTTATTATAAAAAAGGGATTAATTTGAAAAAGATATCAGCAATTTTTATTGCGCTGCTCTTAATATGCGCATTTTCCTGTGCCGAAGAAAACTATGGTTTTGCGTTTCCAGGCGACAAGGATAAAAACCCCTATCTTGTTGTGCCGGAAGATTTAATAGGGCAGGAAGAGCTAATAAATACAAGCCCAGCAAAAGACTCATACCGCCTGCTTATATTGGGCATAGATTCCTACGATGAAAGGATGTCGGGAAGGTCCGACACAATGATAATTGCGGACATGGATTTTTCCAGCAGGGAATTAAAGCTTGTGTCTTTTATGAGGGATTTGTATGTGTCCATACCCGGCAAGGGCAGCAACAGGCTAAACGCAGCATACGCTTTCGGCGGAGCGGAGCTTTTAAGAAAAACTCTCGATAAGCATTTTGATTTAAATGTAGACGGTTTTATAGCGGTTAATTTTGCCGGCATGATACGCATTATAGACGGCATAGGCGGCATTAGCATAGAAGTGCTTGAGGATGAGAAGAAGCCGTTAAACGGCATTCTGGAATACTACAACTATTTAAACGGCGAAAACGAGCATGAAGGCCGCCTTGAAGAAGCCGGGTTTGTTCACCTTAGCGGCATACAGGCCATGTCTTTTGCGAGAATAAGAAAGATAGACAGCGACTATGAACGCATGTCAAGGCAGCAGCGCGTTTTGATGGCCGCCTTTAACAAAACGAGAACGCTGCCTTTGGAACAAATAATCAGCCTGATTTCAGAAAATATAGATTATGTAAAAACGGATATCCCTTTAAGCGATGCTGTTTCTTTGGCGAACAAGATGCTGTCTATGGAAACCGTTACTACAAGATATTTAAGAATACCCGTTGCGAAATCGTTTAAAAACGAGATGATCAACGGCGCTTACTGCGTGGTGCCGAATATAAAAAAGAACAGACAGAAGTTAAAAGAATTTTTAGGCGGATAGGGGCTTTTGCTGCAAAAACCCGGTTTTGTCAAATGGCGCAAGCCGGTATAGCTGCGCTTCTATTGCCTAAACTTAAAAAAAAAGGTACAATATAGACCATATAAGGGAGGTATAATTTATGTACGACGATATTATCAAAACAGCGGAAGACAAAATGCTGAAAAGCCAGGAGGCTTTAAAAAGAGAGCTGCAGTCTTTGCGCGCAGGAAGGGCCAACCCGCAGATATTGGATAGAATTATGGTGGATTATTACGGCACCATGACGCCTCTTAAGCAGATGGCAAATATTTCGGCGCCGGAACCCAGGATGCTCACCATATCCGTTTGGGATGTTAAGGCCATATCCAATGTGGAAAAGGCCATATTGCAGAGCGATTTAGGACTTAATCCCGCAAACGACGGCAAAATAATACGCTTGGTCATACCGGAACTGAACGAAGAGCGCAGAAAAGAGCTTACTAAAATAGTAAGGAAAGACGCGGAGGAAGCCCGCATAGCGATAAGGGCTGCAAGGCGCGACGCCATGGATTCCGTTAAAAAACTGGAGAAAGACTCTGAAATATCCGAGGATGAACGCTTTAGAGCCGAAGAAGAAATACAAAAAGTAACGGACGAGGCCATAAAAGGCGTGGATGAAATAGCAGAAGAAAAAGAAAAGGAGATTATGGAGGTCTGATGCGGGAAGCATTGGGCTATACGCTTGATTCCTTTCTCAAAAACAAAACCAAAAACTTTGACATAAAATATCTTTTAGCGGACGATTTGCAGCAAAAAGATGAGAACAGGGTTGCTCGCATAGTTAAAGTTTCGGGCAGCACTGTTTATGTGTCTATGTTTTTAAACGCCGTTCCAAAGGAAAAAAGCAAATGAAAAATATGCCAAAGCATGTTGCCATAATTATGGACGGCAACGGAAGATGGGCAAAAAAACATCTGCTCTCCGTAGCTGCGGGGCATAGAAAGGGCGTTGAAACGCTTAGAGAAATAATACGCTTTTCAAGCGACAGCGGCATTAAAGCGCTTACGCTTTTTGCCTTTTCAACGGAAAACTGGAGCAGGTCAAAGGAAGAAGTTTCGGCTCTTATGCAGCTTATACTCGAGTACTTTAATTCGGAAATAGACGAGCTTCATAAAAACAACGTAATAATAAGAATATTAGGCGATGTTGACGGTTTGCCCAAAAAACAGCGGGAAACTGTTTTGTTGAGCATGAAAAGAACTGCGGGCAACACCGGCATGTATTTGAATATTGCTTTAAACTACGGCGGGCAGGCCGAAATATTGTCCGCTGCTAAAAAGCTTTGCGTATTATATAAAGAAAACAAAATTGCTTTGGAAGATATAGACAAAGCCGCTTTTGAAAAAGCTCTGTACACGCATGGCGAGCCGCCTGTGGACCTGCTTATAAGGACGAGCGGAGAAATGCGCATAAGCAATTTCCTTTTATACCAGTGCGCATATGCGGAGTTTATATTTAACCCAATATTGTGGCCGGATTATACGGTCGAAGAATACAAAAAAGACCTTAAAATCTACATGAGCAGGGATAGGCGTTTTGGAGGCAGAAGCCAATGAAAACAAGAATTATTACAGGCATTGCGCTGGCAGCTGTATTAGTGTTTGCGCTGATTATGGGCGGGTGGGTTTTTTCCTGCCTATGGATTGCAGCGCTTTGCATAGCCTTGCAGGAGCTTACATTCGCCTTTTCCAAGGCGGGGCACAGGCCCATAGCCTGGCCGAGCTGGGCTGTGCTGCTGCTTGGCATACCTGTATTTATGCTTGTAAAAAGCCCGGACAGCTTGCTTTTGCTATATTCTATGCTGTTTGTGGCGTTCTTTTCAATAAGCGTTCAGGTTTTGTTTAGGAGCGACCCGCGCCTTGAAGACCTGCTGATTTCCATTCTACCCATGTTTATGCTGCTGATACCGGGGCTTAGCATGTTGGGGCTTTTAAGAATAGAAGATAAATACTTAAGCAGCTTTTTTATGTGGCTGGTGTTTGCAATCCCTGCAATGGGCGATGCTGGAGCGTATTTTATAGGCTTAAAATACGGCAAAAATAAGCTTAATCCCGAAGTAAGCCCTAAAAAAACTGTGGAAGGCTCAATAGGCGGGCTAATTTTCAGCATGTTGGCATCCATGGTGGTTTATATAGTGTTTATAATTATAGGCGCCCCTTTGCTTCCGCCCTGGTGGCATATACTGCTCTTAGCGCTTATAGGCGGTGTAATGGAGCAGACTGGAGATTTATTTGCGTCCCTTATAAAACGCCATTGCGGAGTAAAGGATTTCGGCACTATTTTCCCGGGGCACGGCGGCATGATGGATAGGCTCGACAGCATATTATTTGTGGCTGTTTTAATATTTTTGTACCATATAAGCTTCTTATGAAAACATTATCTATTTTGGGAGCCACAGGCTCAATAGGAATGCAGGCGCTGTCCGTTGCGGACAGCTTCCCTGACAAAATAAAGATCGTGTCGCTTTCGGCGCACAGCAATGCAGATAAGCTTTTTGAGCTGGTAAGGAAATACCGCCCTAAGGCGGCAGCCTTAACACAAGGCGAAGCCGATATTCCCGAGGACCTGCATTTTTGCGAATGGTTCTTTGGGAAGGACGCCCTTAAGCAGATGACTGAAAATGTTCCGTCAGACGATGTGCTTGTTTCAGTAGTAGGCATGTCGGCGCTTGAAGCGGTGCTTTCCGCCATTAAAACAAAAAAGCGCGTACTGCTTGCCAACAAAGAAACGCTTGTAGCAGGCGGGGATATTATAATGCCCCTATGCAATGTATTCGGGGAAAACGCAAATCTTTTGCCCGTGGACAGCGAACACAGCGCCATACACCAATGCCTGTCAGGCGCAGGCGGCAGCAGCAAGTTTAAAAGCATTGTTTTAACGGCTTCTGGCGGCCCTTTCAGGACATATACCAAGCAGCAGATGCAGCATGTAACGCTTAAGGATGCGCTTAAACACCCCACATGGAATATGGGAGCAAAAATCACCATAGATTCTGCCACCATGTTCAACAAAGCCCTGGAAGTTATCGAGGCAAGCTATCTGTTTTCAGCGCCGGGGGAAAAAATAAAGGTTTTAATACACCCGCAGAGCATTGTGCATTCCATGGTCGAGTACGAAAACAACTCTGTATTGGCGCAGATGGGCGTGCCGGATATGAAAACGCCTATTTCCTACGCTATGTTTTATCCTGTATACATGAAAGCCGTAAGCGAAAGATTAGACCTTTCTTCAATTGGGTATCTAAGCTTTGAGCGGCCGGATTTTGATAAATTTAAGGCTTTGAAACTTGCTTTCTATGCTCTTAAAACAGGCGGCAGCGCTCCATGTGTGCTAAATGCCGCAAACGAAGCCGCCGTATACGCCTTTTTGGACAAAAGAATTTCTTTTGCTTCAATATACGATACGGTTGAAAATGTGCTTAATCTGTCTTTGCCAAAGGCGAACACGGTGGAAGAAATATTAGCTGCCGACAGCTGGGCGCGCCTGCAGGCTGAGCAATATATAAGCAGGATTTCCTAAGGGAGGACACATTGAACTTAATTTATATACTTTTAGCTATTTTAATGTTTGGCCTTATGATAAGCATTCACGAGCTGGGCCATTTTTTTGCTGCAAGGCTCACCGGCATACCCGTAAAGGAATTTGCCATAGGCTTTGGCCCGCAGATAGTTTCATGGAAGAGCAAAAAACACGAAACCAAGTTCTATTTAAAGGCGATGCCATTGGGCGGGTACTGCATGTTTTACGGCGAGGACGATATAAACAAAAAAGAAGCGGACGACCCGCGCGCGCTTTCAAACTTCCACCCATTAAAGCGCCTCATAACCGTATTTATGGGGCCTATGATGAACATAGTTTTAGCCTTTGTGGTGGCTTTGGCGGTGTATGCTGCGCAGGGGATTCCTGTAATAACGGGGCCCTATGAAACAGTAGTTACATCGGTAAACCAGGCAAGCCCTGCCGATGCCGCCGGCATGCTGCCTGGCGACAGAATATTATCTATAAACGGTATAAAAATAGACGATAATTTGTCGCAGGTGCTGGATACGCAGATGGAAAAAGCAGAAGGCCCCCTTGCCGTAACCATTGAAAGAGGTCTTAAGGAAAACGCAAGGCAGGAGCAGCTTAATATTACGCCCTTATACAGCGAAAAAGAAAACAGGTATTTAATGGGCATAATGGTAAATATCAGCGCTCCTACGGAGCTTAAAAAAGGCAGCGTAGGGGAAAATTTAAGCAGCGCGTATAAGCTATGCGTCAATTACAGCGGCGCCATAATAAATGCCCTGAAAGGCCTAATTACGACCGGGGAAGGCTTTGAAGATATGACGGGTGTCGTTGGCGTAACAGACGCCATAGTAAAGCAAAGCCAGGTCGCATCGTTTATAGTGTTTCCGTCCATGCTTATATTTATTTCCATAAACTTAGGCATAGTAAATCTTTTTCCTTTCCCGGGGCTTGACGGCAGCAGGATACTGTTTTTGCTCTACGAACTGGTGCGCGGCAAGCCTGCAAAGCATGAAGCTTATGTGCATGCCGCGGGGATGCTTATACTGTTTGGCTTTATAATATTTATAACGCTGCGGGATATACTAAGGCTGTTTTAATGAAAAAGAAAGTTTTTGTGGGAAACGTCGAAATAGGGGGAGATGCGCCTGTTTCGATCCAATCCATGACGAACACCAAAACAGAGGACGCTAAAACAACCATAAATCAAATAAAAGAGCTCTACCTTGCGGGCTGCGATATAGTGCGAGTTTCAGTATACAACGATGCAGCCTGCTTAGCGCTTAAAACTATTATAGACAAAAGCCCCGTGCCTTTAGTGGCAGATATACATTTCGATGCAGACCTTGCAATAAAATCAATTGAAGCGGGCATACAAAAACTGCGAATAAACCCCGGCAACATAGAAAAAGAGCAGGACGTCAAGCGCCTTGCGGACTGCGCTAAAAGGCACAATATACCTATAAGGGTAGGCGTCAACACAGGCTCTGTTCCAAAGGACATACTTGCGCATTTTGGCGGGCCCTCGCCTGAAGCGCTTGTTGAAAGCGCTAAAAGGCATGTGCAGTTGCTTGAAAAATTCGGCTTTTACGATATAGTTATCTCTATAAAATCAAGCGATGTAAGAGAAATGGTTCTCGCTAACAGAATTGCGGACAGGGTATTTCCATATCCCCTGCACATAGGCGTTACGGAATCGGGGCTTCCGGGGCAGGGCACAATAAAATCCGCCATAGGCATAGGCAGCTTATTGCTTGACGGCATAGGGAACACATTAAGGGTGTCGCTTTCAGGTTCTCCCATACCTGAAGCTGCCGCTGCAAAAAACATACTAAGGGCCTTGCATTTAAAACAGGGAGTGGATTTGATAGTATGCCCCACATGCGGCCGCACCGATATTGACGTTGCCGCCGTTGCAAAAGAAGTGGAAGAAAAAACAAGCCATATTAATTACCCCGTAAAAGTTGCAGTTATGGGCTGCGTAGTAAACGGGCCCGGCGAAGCAAAGGGTGCGGATGTGGCTTTGTGCGGCGGAAAAAATTGCGCGGCGTTATATATAGACGGCGTATTTATAAAAAAGATAACGCAGAACTATGCGCAGGAAGTGCTTAACGCGATAGACATATGGAACAAAAATCAGGAGGAACCAAGTGGAAGGCGAAGTGCAACTTCTTGAAAAAATATATCAGCAAATACCGGAACTTACGGGCAAGCTTAAGCTTGACAAGGTGCATTACTACGAAAAAAACAGGCACGCGGTGTTTTTTTTGCTCTCGGAAGAGCCTGTGCGCGAAAAGAATTTTCTAAACATTAAAAAAACTATTCGGCAGCTTTTTCCAGGCATAAAAGTTTCTTTAAGGACGGCATCGCCCGACTCTGCCGAACGCTTTTTAAAAAACCCGGAAAACTATGCGGATATTTTTACCAAATATATTTTAAGGAAATACCCCGCAATAGTTTCATGGATAGATGAAATACGATGGACGCCTTTTCAGAAAGGCATTGCAATAGAAGCGCCGGATGATTTTTCTTTTTCATATATAGAAGAAAATAAAATTTTAGCGATGCTCGCATCCGCCATTGAAAATGTGTTCCATATTAAGCCCGCGCTTTATCTGCGCCTGCGCGGAGATGCGGAAAAAAGGCTTGAGAAAATAGAAGCGGAACGCAAAAAGGAGCAGGAGCGAAACAAAAAATTCGTTTTAAAGCAAGAACCAGGCAAGGATCTGCCAAAGAAAAGAAAAAAACAAAGCAATAAAATAAAAGGCAGCGTTATAAAGGAAGACCCCGTTGAAATAGCGTCGCTTACTGAAACAAGCGGCGTTGTTGCAGTACGGGGCGAAGTTATAGATGTAGACAGAGTGGACATGCAAGGCAGGGAGATGGTGCTTTTAAGCTTTGTAATAACGGATAACACCAGCTCCATAAAGTGCAAAATGTTTTTAAAATACCGAAACGGCTGGAGACGGAAAGACGATGAAGAGCGCCCCTTAACCCAGGAAGAAATAGACAGAGTGGAAGACATAATAGTGCAGATTAAAAAAGGCGAGGGGCTTATTGTGCGCGGCAGCTGCGAAAAAGACAGCTTTGAGCGCGGGGAGCTTACCATAATGGCTCGGGACATTATGCGCTTTGACATACCCAAAAGAGAAGATAAGTCCGAACAAAAAAGGGTGGAGCTTCATGCCCATACGCAGATGAGCAATATGGACGCCACCGTTTCAGCTGAAGACCTTATCGCTATGGCAGCCAAGTGGGGGCATAAGGCGATAGCCATTACGGATTCAGGCGTTGTGCAGGCTTTCCCTCAGGCCTTCCAGGCGGCGGACAAGCACAATATAAAGCTTATTCCGGGGCTCGAAGCTTATATGATACAAAAAGGCGCCGTTGTAAAAAAATCCTCATCTGAAGATTTTGACGCGCCTATAGTGGTATTGGACTTTGAAACAACGGGCCTTAATACTAAGGAAGACAGGATTACCGAAATAGGCGCTGTAAAGCTTGTTAAAGGCAAAATAGTGGATTCCTATTCCAAATTGGTAAATCCCGGAAGGCCTTTGAGCGAGCAGATAGTAAGGCTTACCGGCATTACGGATCAAATGCTTGCAAACGCTCCCAAAGCGCATGAAGTATTGCCGGAATTTCTTGAGTTTTTGGGCGACTGCCCCATAGCCGCCCACAACGCCAAGTTCGATATGGGCATGCTTAAAAGCGAACTTGCGCGCATTAATTTAAAACATGAATCCGCCGTTATAGATACGCTGTTTTTAGCGCAAAGGCTTTACCCCGAAATGCCGCGCTACCGCTTAGGCACCCTGTGCCGCCACTTAGGCGTTTCGCTTAAAAACGCCCACAGGGCAGTGCATGACGCTAAAGCCACTGCGGAGTGCTTGGCAATAATGCTGGACGAATGCAGGAGGCGCGGAGCGAACACATTTGAAGAGATAGATAAAGTTTTAACAGGACATATAAAAACGCAGCGCAGGCATGTGGTCCTGCTCGCCAAAAACAGAACGGGCATAGAAAATTTAAACAGGCTCGTCACAATGTCGCACCTTGAGTACTTTAGAAACGTGCCCCTTGTGCCAAAAGAAGAGATAGAAAAGCATAGAGAAGGCTTAATAATAGGCTCCGCATGCGAAGAAGGCGAAATATATCAATCCATATTGGATGGGGACGACGACTCTGAAATAGAAGAGCTTGCTAAGTTTTACGATTATTTTGAGCTTCAGCCGGACGGTAACCACAGGCTGCTGCGTGAAAAAGATATAGTAAAAAGCACGGAAGCGCTGCACGATATAGACAGAAAAATAATAAGCATAGCGGATAAGCTTAACAAACCCGTTGTAGCGACAGGCGATGTGCATTACCTTGAAAAAGATGACGCTGTATATAGAAGCATACTGCAGTGCAGCCAAAACATGAGGGACTTTAATATACAGCCCGAATTGTATTTTAGGACTACCCAGGAAATGCTCGATGCTTTTTCGTGGCTCGGCGAAGAAAAAGCCTATGAAATTGTTGTAACAAACACAAATAATATTGCCGATTTAATAGAAAAAACGAGCCTGTACCCTAAACATCCTGAGAATAAAACCACTTTTGCGCCCGTTTGGGATAACGCCGAAAATGAAGTGCGGAATATGGCTCTTGCAAGGGCGCATGAACTATACGGCGATGAATTGCCTGAAATTGTTGAAAAAAGGCTTGAAAAAGAGCTTAATTCCATAATAGGCTACGGCTATGCGACTCTGTACCGCATAGCGACGCTGCTTGTTCAAAAATCCATATCGGACGGCTATATAGTCGGCAGCCGCGGCTCCGTAGGTTCTTCGCTTGTAGCTACAATGTGCGGCATAACGGAGGTAAACCCTCTGCAGCCCCATTACCGCTGCCCTGTCTGCCGCAAAGCGTATTTTGATGTGCCGGACAAATACAAGGTGGGCGTGGACCTTCCGGATAAAGCCTGCCCGGTTTGCGGAGAAAACATGGAAAAAGACGGCTTTGACATACCCTTTGAAGTGTTTTTAGGCTTTAAAGGGGACAAGGTGCCGGATATAGACCTCAACTTTTCAGGCGAATACCAGGCTAAAGCGCATGCCTATGTGGAAGAGCTTTTTGGAAAGGGATCTGTGTTTAGAGCCGGCACAATAGGTACTCTTCAGGAAAGAACGGCGTACGGCTTGGCGCTTAAATATTTAAGAAAAACCGAAAGAGAAGCGCCTTCGGCGGAAGTTGAGCGCCTTGCCATGGGCTGCGTAGGCGTAAAACGCACAACGGGCCAGCACCCGGGCGGCATGGTCATAGTGCCGAAAGAGTACAGCATATACCAGTTTACAGCGGTGCAGCACCCTGCGGATAAAGAAGAAAACGGCGTTGTAACTACCCACTTCGACTTTAACTCCATGCACGACATATTGGTAAAATTGGACATATTGGGACATGATGATCCCACTATGATATATACCCTGGAAAAGCTTACGGGCGTTCATTATTCGGATATACCGCTTGGGGATAAAAATGTTATGGCGCTCTTTACTTCGCCTGAACCGCTCGGCGTTTCGGCTGAAAAAATAGGCTGCGAAACGGGCACGCTCGGCGTGCCGGAATTTGGAACCCCCTTTGTAAGGCAGATGCTTATTGACACAAAGCCCACCACCATGGGCGAACTTATAAGAATATCGGGCCTTTCGCACGGCACGGATGTTTGGATAGGCAATGCAAAAGAGCTTATACTGAACGGAACTGCTAAGCTTGGCGAATGCATATGCATACGCGATGACATTATGAACTATTTAATAAGCATGGGTTTGCCTGCAAAAGCGTCTTTTGACATAATGGAAAATATACGCAAGGGCAGAAAGCTTAAAAATATGTCGGACCTTGAAAACATAATGCGAGAAAATTCAGTTCCGGAATGGTTTATAGAAAGCTGCAAAAAAATAGGCTATCTGTTCCCTAAGGGCCATGCGGTTGCATATGTTATTATGGCGCTTCGCATAGCGTGGTTTAAGGTGTATTACCCGCTTGAATACTACGCAGCCTATTTTAGCATACGCTGCAAGGGCTTTAATTCAGCCAATATGCTGGTAGGCTTAGAATGCCTTAAAGATATGCTTGCACTGCGCAAGGCCATAGACGCAAAAGAGCAGACCGAAAAAGACAGGAACGAAATAGTAACCCTTGAAGTATTAATTGAAATGTATGCAAGGGGTTATACTATGCTGCCGGTCGATCTTTACAAAAGCCAGGTTAAAGACTTCGTTATAGAAGGCGATTCGCTGCGCTGCCCGTTTACATCGCTGCCGGGCTTTGGAGAGCAGGCGGCAAACAGCATAGTAGAGCAGCGGGGCAAGCCGTTTATATCCGTAGAAGACTTAAAAAACAGAACGCGCGTAACAAACACAGGCGTAGAATTGCTAAAGGACTGCGGCGCGCTTAGCGATATGCCGAGCAGCAACCAAATATCCCTGTTTTCGTTTTTACAATAAGCCTTATTGACATGCCAAGACTTAGAAAGTAAACTTTGAGTGCTTGAGGAGGTACGCTATGGAGTATGATTTAATTATTGTGGGCGCCGGGCCTTCGGGCATTTTTACGGCCTTGCAGCTTATACGCAGGGGAACTGATAAAAAAATACTTATTATTGAAAAAGGACAGTCTATAAAAAAAAGGCATTGCCCAAAAACCAAAACGGGCAAATGCGTTAACTGCCGTCCCTATTGCCATATTACAACAGGCTTTTCAGGTGCGGGAGCTTTTTCCGACGGCAAGCTTTCTCTGTCAAGCGAAGTAGGCGGGCAGCTGCCTGAACTTGTAGGCGAAGACTACGCCCAGAGCATGATAGATTATACGGATTCCATATATCTGTCGTTTGGAGCGGATAAGCATATAGAAGGCTTAAGCCATAAGGACAGAGTAAAGGAAATAAGAAAGCGCGCTATACAGGCGGGCTTAAAACTGGTCGACTGCCCTATAAGGCATTTAGGCACTGAAAAAGCGCAGACCCTGTACGGCGATATTGAAAAGTTTCTGCTTGACAGCGGCGTTGAAATACGCTTTGGCTGCAACTGCACAAATCTTATTTTGCGCGACGATGTTTGCATAGGCGTTCAGGTGGAAGACCCAAAAACCAAAGAAACAATAGAAATATTTGGAAAAACCACAGTGGTGGCTACAGGAAGGCGCGGAGCGGATTGGCTTGAAAAAATATGCGAACAGCATAATATTGCGCACCAGCCGGGCACTGTGGATATTGGCGTGCGCGTGGAAGTCCGCAATGAAATAATGGAAGAAGTAAACGAAGCGCTGTATGAAAGCAAGCTTATAGGCTACCCAAACCCATTTAAGGACAAGGTGCGCACATTCTGCCAGAACCCCGGGGGTATAGTTTCCCAGGAAAATTACGATAACGATCTTGCCGTGGTAAACGGCCACAGCTTTAAGGGCAAAAAGTCCCCAAATACAAATCTTTCCATACTGTGCAGCCATAACTTTACATTCCCGTTTAACCAGCCCATAGCCTATGCGCAAAAGGTGGGCGAGCTTACCAACATGCTTGCAAACGGGCGCATACTGGTGCAGCGCTTCGGGGACATATTGGACGGCAAGCGCACATGGGAAAGGGAGCTTAGCCGCTCAAACGTACGCCCCACGCTTCCTGATGCCGTTGCAGGAGACATTACGGCGGGCATGCCATACCGCGCCATGACAAACATTATAAACTTTATTAAGGCCATGGAGCTTGTGGTGCCGGGATTTGCGGCAAGGGAAACCCTGCTTTATTCGCCGGAGCTTAAGTTTTATTCCAACCGCGTAAAAATGGACAAGGATTTAAATACAAATATTAAAAACCTTCACACCTTGGGCGATTCGAGCGGCTGGACGCGCGGGCTTATGATGGCTTCAGCCATGGGCGTAATAATGGCAGACAGACTGGCGGATAAAGAAGGCCTAAAGGAGCTGTAAAAGCGGCATCAAAAGGATGCGCGGCGCATAATATTGCATATACTGTTATACATATTGATGCGGAGAATGCTGCGCTTTACAAGCTTTGTAAAAGATATTTAAATTTTTCTTGCCAAAACTTGCAAAACTGCCGTAACATATATTAATATATTACCATCTCGATACTTTAGGAGGATGCAATGCGACGTTTTAATATAATATTATTATGCGCGGTGCTTGTCTTTTCCGCTGCCTTTGCCGAAAGCGGCGAATATATTCCGGAAGACGAAATAGTAATGGTGTCTTCCGATATGCGCGAGCTTAAGCACGGCGACCGCGGCGACGATGTAAGGGCTTTGCAGACGCGGCTTAAAGATGTTAAGTATTATTCAGCGAAAGTAACAGGCAACTACTTAAAAGTAACGGAAGAATCCGTTAAAAAGGTGCAGGAAGCTTACGGCTTGCCGGCTACCGGCGTTGCCGATTCTAAAACCCTTGAAATAATATTCGGGGACTGCCACAGGCCGCTAAAGCAGGGAGATGAAGGCAAAGACGTTTCAAGGCTGCAGACCAAACTAAGCGAGCTTGGTTTTTACCCCGGCAGCATAAGCGGCAGATATTTGCAGGGCACCAAAGCTTCAATAGAAAGCTTTCAGCAGGCAAACGGGCTTAGCGTAACTGGAGAAGCGGATGTAAATACGCAGATAAAGCTGTATTCGGGTCAAGCGCTTATGGCGACACCGGACCCAAACCTTACGCCCACGCCGGTACCCGCTCCAACCAAAGAACCTGATTTAAGCTATCCTGGCAAGCTTTCTTACGGAAGCCAAGGGGAGCGTGTGCGCCAGCTCCAGGAAAGGCTTATGGAGCTTGGGTATTTTAACAGGAAATCTACTACCACTGGCTTTTACAAGATGACGCAGGCTGCTCTTATTGCCTTTCAAAAGCAAAACGGCATAGACCCTGACGGAGTGCTGGACGAAATAACCTGGCAAGCTCTTTACAGCGAAAACCCCGCAGGCCCTTACGATGTGCCTAAGCCTTCGCCGGAACCCAAGCCGCAGCCGTATTTTTTGGCGGTTGATGTAAACAACCAGCTTATTAGGGTCTACGGCCTTGACGAAAACGGGGAATACACGAACTTCATACGCGCCATGTGGTGTTCAACCGGCACAACAAGCTACCC
>JBMNUE010000035.1:0-16108 GCA_050946095.1 Christensenellales bacterium | reverse complement strand
CGGAATATTGATGAGATTTTGTTAAAAAGTGTCGCAAATAGCAAAAATAGCTCGTTTAGTCAGCAAAATGTTCATGATAGTTCGCGAGAAGACGGCGAAATTAACAAAAACAAACTTATGAATCGACAAGATATTGATGACAGTTCTGAAAAAAGCAACAGAAATCGCGAAAATGAGCTGTTGAATCAGCGGAATTTTAATGAAATCTCGTTAAAAAGTGTCGAAAATAGCAAAAACAGCTCGTTTAGTCAGCAAAATGTTCATGGTAGTTCGCGAGAAAAAACCGAAAACAAATTGTTGAGTCGTCAAAAAATGGATGCCGTTTCACAAGAAAGTAACGTATATTGCGAAAACGATCTAATAAATCAAACAAATATTAATAGCGGCTCAATAAATCACGATAAAAATAGCGAAAACGGCGAAAACAGTCCAAAGCAAAGGGGGCTCTGCAAAAAGTCTTTTTATTTAACGCTGTTTTTAAGCACGCTTAAGCTCAGCGCTTTTACATTCGGCGGGGGTTTTGTGATAGTGCCGCTTATGCGAAAGCGGTTTGTGCAAGAGCTTAAATGGATAACGGAAGAAGATATGCTGGACTTGATAAGCATATCCCAGTCTTCCCCGGGGCCGATAGCTGTAAACGCTTCTCTTATGGTGGGCTACCACTTGGCGCAGCTTAAAGGTGCGCTTGTTTCTGCCCTGGGTTCCATTTTGCCTCCCTTTGTAACAATATCCCTGGTGTCTTATTTTTACGAAATATTCCGCTCAAACACATACGTTTCAAGCCTTATGCTTGGCATGCGCGCGGGCGTTGCTGCGGTTATAGTAAGCACCGTGGTGGATTTATTTGTAGGAGAACAAAAGCGCGGCGGCGTTTTTTCCGCGGCGCTTGTTTTTTTATCTTTTATAGCAGTGTACTTTTTTAAGGTGCACGTGCTTTTAGTGTTTTTGTTCTGCGCGCTGCTTTCAATAATAAAGAGTTTTGTTTTGGCTAAAAGGAGCAAAAAACAGTGATTTATCAGAATTTCGACAAAATATTATTTAGGCGGTTAAGTTGGCAAGATACAATAACCAAAACCAGCGGCATGCGCGGCGAAAGCTTAAAATTGCGCAGCAGTTCATACTTCTCATTGCGCAGGATTGCAAGCTCTAAAGCGAAAACGCCTTTCGGCAAGGCATCCCTTAACGCTTTAATTAAGATTAAACTATGATTTATATTCAGCTTTTTTTGAGCATGCTTAAAATAGGCGCCATGAGCATAGGCGGCGGCTATGTGGCGCTGCCTTTAATACAGCAGGAAATAGTGGAGTGGCGCGGCTGGCTTAATCAATCCGAATTTGCGGACCTGCTAACAATTTCAGAAATCACCCCGGGGCCGATAGCCGTAAACTCTTCTACCTTTGTAGGTTTAAAGGTGGGCGGCATTTTAGGGGCAATAATCGCAACCTTTGGCTGCGTTCTGCCAAGCTGCATTATTATAGTAATGCTTGCAAAAATATACCAAAAGAACCAAGGTCTTGAGCTTTTTCAGGATATTTTATCGGGACTGCGCCCGGCGGTCATAGGCATGATAGCTTCCGCCGCCTTGGGGCTTACGATATTTGCGCTTTTTAAGGACGGCGCAGCGCACTTTAACCTGGAAAACCTAAACTATTGCGGCATTGCGATATTTGCTTTCTCGCTCCTTATGATGCGAGTGCTAAAGCTTAGCCCCATAAAAACCATGCTGATAAGCGGCATTATAGGGCTTGTTGTGTACGCTTTCTTGGGTTTGTAATATATCGCTGTAAAATCATTATTTTTGCTTTGGCTGATTTGCGAATATATATTTATTTATAAACATATACAGTATAGAGGCTCCTTGTTTCGTAGAGCCGGCATAGGAAAATCGCGATTATAATGTAATCAGCCTATTAATAATAGTGTAGAGAAAATATTTTTTAGGCGGATTCTATATGTGTAACCGCAAAAGGCTTTCGGGGTTTCAGTCGCGGCGCATTTAAAACTGCGCGTTCCCTGTATTATGGGATTTAAGGAAGCAAAGTTCTAAAGCGAAAATACGCAGAACAAAGAGTCTAAATATATATGACAGTTTAAGTAGTTTTTATAGTTTTAGCTTAAAGCAATCAAAACCGCCGGCTAAGCCTGCAGTGTGCGTTTTGCCTTCAAGGCTATGATAATAGCAGTATCTCAAGACGCCTTGAAAAGTCTGCCAACCGCAATATTTTCTCGAGCCGCTGCTAAAGCGGCCTTTTGTATTGCCTTATTATTCTTGCTGCCCGCAAACGGATCTATATATTCTTTGAATGATAATTAATAGTACACTATGTCTTCTTGCAATTGATTGCGAATGTATTATGCGCTATTCTTTTTTCCGGCTGTATCCGCATAGTATTCTCGGCGCCATAAGTATCTATTTCCATACTTGTATTTTAAGTTTGCATGCCGGCCGAATATCATCAAAGAGTTATTCCCCTTTAAGCGCCCCATAAACTGCGGCGCGCTCATATGCGGCGGTATACTTGCAAAAATGTGTATATTATCAGGGCATGCTTCTATTATCTCAGCCTTTTTCTATCTCTACCCTTTTCGATTCATTCCCGCAGTATTTGGCCCATACCTTGCTTTATATTTACATATATCTCCTGCCTAATATATTTTAGAGCAAATACTATTTACAGCTCCATTTTGCGTGCGATAAACTTCCTTTGCCTGACATACCTACTTTGATTTGTTACGGTTGGCAAGCCTTTAAAAATTGTATAAAAGTAGGCATCTTGCATCTGAAGCTTTCTATTCTCACCGGCTAAGCCTGCGGCTGTTTGCGCTAAAGCTAACAATTAAAAAACTCCCCCAGCGCTTAAGCGCTGGGGGAATGTTTAATGGCTGTTTTTTATTAGTACATGCCGCCTGCGGGGGCTTGAGGCATTGGCTGCTCGGGTTCCGGTATATCCGTTACGAGGCTTTCGGTCGTAAGCACCATGGAGCCTATGCTTGCAGCGTTTTGAAGCGCTGAGCGGCTTACCTTGGTAGGATCTATGATGCCCTGCTCAAGCATATCCACAAATTCGCCCTTTACTACGTCGTAGCCGTAGCCCGCTTTGTGCGCGCGGCGAATGCTGTCTATAATTACGCTGCCTTCTATGCCGCCGTTTGAGGATATCTGGCGAACGGGTTCTTCAACAGCGCGGAGTATGATCTGCACGCCGGTTTTTACATCGCCCGTGGTCTTGGTTAAAAGATCGCGGACTTTGTCCGAAGCGTTAAGAAGCGCTACGCCGCCGCCGGGCACTATGCCTTCTTCAACCGCTGCGCGCGTTGCGGCAAGCGCGTCCTCTATGCGCATTTTGCGCTCTTTCATTTCAACTTCGGTAGCTGCACCGACGTTTATAACTGCTACGCCGCCGGCAAGCTTTGCAAGCCTTTCCTGAAGTTTTTCGCGGTCGTAATCGCTAGTGGTTTCTTCAATCTGCATGCGTATCTGGGATACCCTTGCGTCTATGTCTTCCTTCTTGCCTGCGCCGCCTATAATGGTGGTGTTTTCTTTATCTACCTTTACGCTCTTGGCGTGGCCCAGCTGCGAAACTTCGGTATCTTTAAGTTCCAGGCCGAGCTCTTCGCTTATTACTTCGCCGCCTGTAAGAACAGCTATGTCATGCAGCATTTCCTTGCGCCTGTCGCCAAAGCCCGGGGCCTTTACGGCTACGCATGTGAATGTGCCGCGGAGCTTATTTACAACAAGCGTTGCAAGCGCTTCGCCTTCAACATCTTCTGCAATGATAAGCAGTTTCTTGCCCTGCTGAACCACTTTTTCAAGCAAGGGAAGGATTTCCTGTATATTGCTTATCTTTTTATCTGTAATAAGGATATAGGGATCGTCTAAGCTGGCTTCCATCTTGTCGGTATCGGTTACCATGTAGCTGCTCACATAGCCGCGGTCAAACTGCATGCCTTCGACCGTGGTAAGATCCGTCTTAAGGGTTCTGCTCTCTTCAACGGTGATAACGCCGTCTTTGCCAACGGTTTCCATGGCGTCCGAAATAAGGTGGCCTATTTCTTCGTCGCCCGCTGAAATTGCGGCAACCTGCGCTATGGAAGTTTTGGATTTAATCGGCTGGGACATTTCTTTAAGGCCTGCTACGGCTGCTTCCGTAGCCATCTCAATGCCCTGCTTTAAGCCCATCGGGTTAGCGCCCGCAGCCAGATTTTTAAGGCCTTCGCGCACTATGGCCTGCGCTAAAAGCGTGGCTGTGGTGGTGCCGTCGCCCGCTACGTCGTTTGTTTTGGTGGCGACTTCTTTTATAAGCTGCGCGCCCATGTTTTCAAAGGGATCTTCAAGATCTATTTCCTTTGCTATGGTCACGCCGTCGTTTGTTATTGTGGGGGCGCCGTATTTCTTATCCAATACTACGTTGCGGCCTTTTGGTCCTAATGTGATTTTAACTGTATCCGCAAGCTGGTTTATGCCGCTTTCCAGTGAACGGCGTGCGTCTTCGCCGTATTTTAATTGTTTTGCCATAATTATCTCTCCTTATTTTTATTCTACAACAGCCAGAATGTCGCTCTGTCTTACTATGATGTATTCTTCTTCGTTAAGCTTTACTTCTGTGCCTGCATACTTTGAATATATTACTTTCTGGCCGACTTTAACGTTCATGCTTATTTCCTTGCCGTCTACGTTTCCGCCGGGGCCTACGGCTATAATTTCAGCCATCTGAGGCTTTTCCTTGGCAGCTCCGGTCAATATAATACCGCTCTTGGTGGTTTCTTCCACTTCAACATTTTTGATGACGACTCTGTCGCCCAATGGTTTGATGGTCATGTTTTCCCTCCTGATTTACTTCCTTTTGTTAGCACTCTATCTTTTCGAGTGCTAATCTACAATGTGTACTATATACTATTCCACTGAAAATAGCAAGCATATGTTTTGCCTTTATACTCGATTTATATCATGTATTCTCTTAAATACTTAAAAAAGCTCGAAAATGCTCCGTTTTTCTAAAAATATGTGTTTTGCGATAAAAAATTTGAAAATTCAGCGTTTTAGAACACTAAATCGAACTGCCATAGCATTAAAATAGAACAAATTCTAATAAATACATTGCACGATTGCGCAAGTCGGAGTGCAGACAAAGCATTATTTATAGGGTTTCGGGGCGAAGCACTCTAAAACACAACAGTCAAAAGCTTGCAGCGCTAAGATCGCTATGCATTGAAAAGCCGTGCATTTTCTGCGTTTTTGGTTTGATTGAACGAAGCTTATAAGCGAAAAAGCGAATGACAAAGCAACCCACGGCTCGTTTAAAAGCGCCCCCTAAACACCTTGCCAGAAACCTGAAAGCGCCCCAAGACTCTTCAGAGTGCAGACAAAGCATTATTTAGAGAGTTTCGGGGCGAAGCACTATAAAACGCAGCAGTTAAAAACTTGCAGCGCTAAAGCCGCTATGCATTGAAAAGCCGTGCATTTTCTGCGTTTTTGGTTTTATTGAACGAAACTTATAAGCGAAAAGACACACGACAAAGCGTTCTACGGTTCTTTGCCGACAGCATGAAAACGTCCCCCTTACAAACCTTGCCGACAGCTTGAAAGCACCCCTTAAACACCTCGCCAAAAGCTTGAAAGCGTCCCAAGACTTTTCAGAGTGCAAGCAAAGCATTATTTATAGAATTTCTGAGCGAAGCTCTCTAAAGCGTAACAGTCAAAAGCTTGCAGCGCTAAGATCGCTATGCATTGAAAAGCTGTGCATTTTCTGCGTTTTTGGCTTGATTAAACGAAGCTTCCAAGCGAAAAGACACACGACAAAGCGTTCTACGGCTTTTTGTCGACAGCTTGAAAGCTCCGCTAAACTCTTTGCCGACAGCTTGAAAGTGCTTAAAGATTTTTCAGAGTGCAGACAAAGCATTATTTATAGAGTTTCGGGGCGAAATCCTTTAAAACGCAGCAGTTAAAAGCTTGCAGCGCTAAGGCGGCTATGAATTGAAAACTTAGCATTCCCTGTATTTTTAGCTTGATTGAACAAAGCTTCCAAGCGAAAAGACATAAGATAAAACGCCATACGGCTCGTTTGAAAGCACCCCTAAACACCTTGCCGGCAGCTTGAAAGCTCCGCTAAACACTTTGCCGACAGTTTGAAAGTGCTTAAAGATTTTTCAGAGTGCAGACAAAGCATTATTTATAGAGTTTCGGGGCGAAATCCTTTAAAGCGCAGCAGTTAAAAGCTTGCAGCGCTAAGGCCGCTATACATTGAAAAGCCGTGCATTTTCTGCGTTTTTGGTTTGATTGAACAAAGCTTACAAGCGAAAAGACATAAGATAAAACGCCCTACGGCCCGTTTGAAAGCGCCCCCTAAACACCCTTTCCGGCAGCTTGAAAGCGTCCCAAGACTTTTCAGAGTGCAGACAAAGCATTATTTATAGGGTTTCGAGGCGAAATCCTTTAAAGCGCAGCAGTTAAGAGCTTGCAGCGCTAAGGCCGCTATGCATTGAAAAGCTGTGCATTCCCTGCATTTTTGGCTTGATTGAACAAAGCTTATAAGCGGAAAGACATAAAATAAAACGCCCCACGGCTCATTTGAAAGCACCCCTTAAAACAGCATGAAAACGCCCCCTCACAAACCTTGCCGGCAGCCTGAAAGCGCCCCCTTAAACTCTTTGCCGGAAGCAAATACGCCGCACGATTGTGCGGCGCTTATGCTTAAAATCCTTTATGCCTTACTTTTCCTTGCGGAAGCACAGGAACCAGTCTAAGCAGTACTTGTCTTCGTCCTGAGTGGCCATGGCGTCTTTTGCGGCTCCGCAGGTTCCTGGCGCCGGGAGTATGACGTCGTCTCCGGGCTTCCAGTCGGCAGGTGTGGCGATGTTTTCTTTATCCGCCTTCTGAAGCGCTATTACTATGCGCTTGATCTCTTCAAAGTTTCTGCCGGTTGATGCGGGGTAGTAAAGTATGGTCCTTACTATGCCTTTATCGTCTATTATGAATACCGCACGCACGGCGCTTGTGCTTGAACCCGTTGCCGGATGCACCATGCCGTACTTGTGGGAAACTTCCATGCTTACATCGTCTATAAGCGGGAACTTGACTTCGGGCTTCTTAATGTCTTTCCACTCAAGCTCGTTCAAGCGGCGCAGCCACGCTATGTGGGAATGCAGCGAGTCGATGGAAAGGCCTATAAGCTGCACGTTAAGAGCGTCAAACTCTTCCTGCATGGAGGCGAAAGTCATAAACTCGGTCGTGCATACGGGCGTAAAGTCCGCCGGGTGGGAGAACAGTATTACCCATTTTCCTTTAAAGTCTTCAGGGAAATTTATAGGGCCCTGGGTGGTGTTTGCCTTAAACGCAGGCGCCTTGTCGCCTATAAGCGGGAGGGTGCGTACTTCCTGTGTATTGATGTTATTAATGTTTTCCATAAAATCCTCCTTCAAGTTTTTTGCGGGTTATTTACCCATCTAATAGCATCTTACCCCATAACCATACATGTTAAACATATAAAACAAAGAAAAAATACAAAAGCATTAGCACTCAAATAATAAGAGTGCTAAAAATGCTTGTATTATTCTTTTTGCTCTGCTATAATGCTTTAAGAATGCAGGCTGTCTGCAAGGCATCTTAAGATATTTTGCAGGGCAGCATTTAAAAGGAGGAACTTGATTTGGCGGATATTAAAAAAGGCAATATTTCCGTAGAAGCTGCGAATATTATGCCTGTAATAAAAAAATGGCTCTATTCAGACAGGGATATATTTATTAGGGAGATGGTGTCAAACGCAGCTGACGCCATAACGAAGTATAGGCTCGTAAACGGCGGGGAAGGCGAAGAACTCGCCATACATATAACCGTAGACAAAGAAAACGGCAAGCTTGTTTTTTCCGACAACGGCATAGGCATGACGGCGGAAGAATTGGATAAATACATAAACCAGGTGGCTTTTTCAGGAGCGCAGGAATTTGTAAAGTCCTACTCGGGCGGGGAAGACGCAGGAATAATAGGCCACTTCGGCTTAGGCTTTTACTCCGTTTTCATGGCAGCGGACCTGGTTGCAATAGACACGCTTTCATATAAGGAAGGGGCCGAACCCGTTTTATGGAAAAGCGAAGACGGCATGTCCTACACCATGGAAAAAGGCTCGAGGGACAAGCGCGGCAGCACAATAACCCTTCGCATAACAGAAGAAGAAAAGGAATTTTTAGACGGCTTCCGCGTGCGCGAAGTTTTGGATAAATACTGCGCCTTTATGCCGGTTCCCATTTACTTTAGAGATTTAGAACAGGAAAAGCGGGAATTGGAAAACGAAAAAAAGCGCAAAGAAGAGCACGATAAAAAAGCGAAAGAGGCCATAAAGAAAGGCGAAAAGCCGCCCGTTTTTGAAGAAAAAAAGGCAGAAGAGCCCAAGCCCATAAACGATGTGCATCCGCTTTGGTTTAAAAACCCCAAGGACGCCACAGACGAAGAATACATAGCAACCTACCAAAAGCTGTTTAAAACTTACGAAGAACCGCTTTTCTGGATACACTTGAATGTGGACTACCCATTTAACCTTAAGGGCATACTGTATTTCCCGCACATAAAAAGGGATTTTACGGGCCAGGAAGGCGAAATAAAGCTGTACAACCGCCAGGTGTTCGTTGCGGACAATATAAAAGAGATAGTGCCCGAATTTTTGATGGTTCTAAAGGGCGTAATAGACTGCCCCGACCTTCCGCTTAATGTAAGCCGCAGCTTCCTGCAAAACGACAGGCAGGTGCGCCAGATAAGCAGGCACATAGCCAAAAAAACGGCGGATAAGCTTAACGGGCTGTTCAATACCGACAGAAAGACCTACGAAAAATACTGGGACGATATAAACCCCTTCCTAAAGTACGGCTGCATGCGCGATGAGGACTTTTTCAATTCCGTAAAAAACAGCATGCTGCTTAAGACCACAAAGGGCGAATACCTTACATTCGAAGAGTACCGCAGCCGCAACGAAGGCAAAGTAGAAGACAAGATTTATTACACCGTGGACCCTGCAAGGCAGGCGGTAAGCGTGAGCCAGTATACGGATAGAAATATAGATGTTGTATACATGGATTCGCTTATAGACAACAACTTCATGTCCTTCTTGGAGTACTCGGATACCAACGGCCCTAAGTTTTTGCGGGTGGACGCAGACATTGAAGGCATAAAGCACGAAGGCAAGGACGACAGCGGCATTTCCCAGGAGGAAATGCAGAGCATAGTGCGCAAAGCCCTTCACAAGGACGACTTGGAAGTTAAAATCACAGCCCTTGAAGACAAGAACCTTTCGGCTTTCATAACCGAAGACGAGCATATGCGCCGCTTTAAGGAGCTTAGCGCGCTTTACGGACAGCAGGCCATGATGCCGGATAAGCACGTGCTTGTGCTTAACTCCCGCAGCGATGTTGTGCGCGCTATCTCCAAAATGAAGGACAAGGACAGGCAGAGCCTGCTTATAGAGCAGGTGTACGACCTTGCAAGGCTTTCTTCCGAGCCGCTTGAAGCGGCGGACCTTGAAAACTTTCTTAAGAGAAGCCAGAAGCTTTTAGCGGACGCCGCGGGGCTTAATATAGAAGAAAACAAAGAGAAACAGCCTAAGACGGATGAAAAAGACGGGCAGGAAAAAGCGGGCGAAGAAGCGCAAAGCAAAGACAGGCAAGACAAGGCAGAAGAAGAACAAAAAAACAAAGAACAAAAAGACGCAGAGCAAAAGGACGCAGATAACTAAAAAAAATTAACCGCCGCACGGAAAAACTTCGCGCGGCGGTTTTTTGCGCTTTATTGCAAATCCGTTAAAGTTCGTATAAAATACGCTGAAGGGAGGCGGATATGGACAAAAGGTTTGAGCGCAAGGAAAGGCGGGCGAAGCGCCGCAGCCGCAGAAAGACAAGGCGCGTGCCGGCGGTATTGGTTGCTGCGGTATGCTTTGTGCTGCTGTCCGTTACCATAATGGTGAACAAGCGCCTTGACGCTAAAATTTATGAGCGCGAGCTTGCGCTTAAGGAAATACAGTATCAGCTGGAGATGCAGAACTTGCAGGCGAACAAGCTGCGCGAGCAGCTGGAGCTTTCTAAAAACGACAGCTATATAGCAAACATAGCCCGCACGGAATACGGCTTTTTAGCGGACGGGGAGATACGCTTTGTTATAACAAACCCGCTCGCTCTATGGGGCCCCGAAGGTCCGCCCGAAGAATTTAAAAACAAATGAGAGCCGCAATAATAATAGGGTCGAACTCCCTTCGCATGCTGCTTGACACCAAGCCGCAGAAAAAACGATTTAGGCAGCAGACGGGGCTTTTTTCAAGGCTGAACAATAAACGCATATCAAGGGAGGACGCTTTATCCCTTGCTGAATATATAAATAAATTTATAGAAACTGCAGCGTCTTTTGGTGCGGACAGCTTTTTTTTAGGAGCCACAAGCGCTGTGCGCGATGCAAAAAACCAAGAAGAAGTCCGCCTTTTGATTAGGCAGATAACCGGCTTAAGCGCCGCCGTGTTAACGGGCGCACAAGAAGCGGAGCTTTCTTTTATGGGCGCTGCGGACTCGCTTTTAAAATGCGGCGTTGTGGACATAGGCGGAGGCTCCACGGAAATCGCCACGGGAGAAAACGGCAAAATAATAAAAAACGCAAGCTTTCAGATAGGCGCCGCGCGTCTTTATAAGAAAGCGCAAATAAATTCCGCTTCGGATATAGATTTTGCCATGTATGAAGCTGCAAAGGCCTTTAAGGACGCCGCTTTTGATGCAGATAAATGGTACTTTGCCGGCGGCACGGCGGCTATTTTAGCGCATATGCTAAATAAAGAATCTTGCTCCGCTGCGCTCAAGGATACCGAAATAAATTTCGGCGACATAAAAAAAGCGCTTGAATTTCTTGCCGATACGCCAAGGGAGCTTAGAAGCAAAATACCAGCAGTCCCAAAGGGCCGGGAAGACATTTTGCCAACGGGCGCAGCGATACTCCTAAGCCTTATGCAAAAGTACGATATAAATAAGCTCACCGCAACAGAGCGCAGCAACCTTGACGGAGCCCTTAAGGCGGAAGCCTTGGGGAAAATAAAATTTAGCCCCTTGCATAGATAAAACCCGTAAAATTAAGCAAATATGCGCATATTCCATAAAATATGCCGCAGGGAATATTATTAATAAACTCCCTATAAAGCGTCTGCGGACGCTTTATAGGGAGTTTTATGTAGGCTTTATTCTAAAAATTATAGGGCAAGCTAAATTAAGCGGAAACGGCAAAGCGCCCTCTGGCATATTGCCGACAGCCTTTGCTCAAAAAATTTCCGATCAATTAAGCTATCTCCTCGTTTTAACCTGCCTTAGGCCTATAAACAGCATTGCCAGCCCTAAAAGCATAAAGAATATGAGCGACTGAAACAGCGGCGCTGTGTCCGTTGCTTTGTAGAACAAGCCGCCGAGCGTTTCGTTTAAGTAGTAGAAGGGAAATATGCTGAAAACCGTCTTCAAAAACTTCGGGAAGGTGTTCTGCTGCAGGCCTAAGCCGCCGCCCATGAACAGGCAGATAAAGTATATTACCATCGCTATGCCGCTTGTTGCTTCGTAGCGCCTTATTATAATCGCCAAGCTGTGCGCGAGCAGGAACAGCGAAATGCACAGAAGATAAAATACCGCTATGGATATAGCTACGGCGCTTATGCTTGGCTTGGGCGTTTCAAAGCTTAGGAAAAAGCTAAGGCAGAATATTACAATCGCTACAGTGCTCACTATAAGAACGGACTGCAGCCTGCAGGATATCTGCGTAAATTCAGGTATGCCGAAAAGCTTAAGCCTTAAGGGTATTTCCCTTTCCACTTCGTAGCCGTAGTTGTTGCTGTGCGCTAAAAACACGCAGCACATAGGTATGTACATGGCAAAAGAAAAGAACACCTTTATATGCGCATACGGAAGAATTCCCTCAGGCACATCGCCGAGCGCGTTTCTTGTGATGATCTGGCTCATAAAAATAGGGAATACAAGGCCGAAAAACGGTATGTACCAGTTTTTTATCTGAGATTTTAATTCGTATTTAAGCAGCTTTGCGTTAAACAGCTTCATAGTTTTCCTCCCATGTTTTTATTGCGTTCGTGTACATTATTTCTATATCTGTACTGCTTCGTTTATAATCCACGCCGTTTTGCGCCAACCGCTTTATGATTGCTATTTCTTCGTCATAATTGTTAAAGCTCAGGGCTATTTCCTTTGCTACGGAGCTTATCTGCTTAAAATCTTCTGCAAGCTGCGAATTTTTCTCGTTGTTTTCTATAATTATTATGCCGTTGCCGCAGTATTTTTTGAACAGCTCGTCCTGGCGGCCGTAGTCTATAACCCTGCCTTTGTCGAGCAAAAGCAGCTTGTTGGACATATTTTCAAGCTCTTCATAGTAGTGGGTTATATAGCAAATGCTTGTGTCCTTGCCCTTATACCATTTTTTAAGAAGCTCCATAAGCTCCTGCCTTGTTACAAAGTCAAGCCCTGTTGTTACTTCGTCAAATATAACAAGCTCGCTTTCCTGGCTTAGGACGAGTATAAGCGTTAAGCGCTGCTGCTGCCCGCCGCTTAAGTGCTGAAACTTTTTATTTAAGCTGCTTTTAAAATTAAAAAACTCCACAAGCTCCATAGCTTTTTTGTGGTCTTTTAGCTTGCAGCCAAGCACCGTTTCCATTATGTCTTCTACTTTAAGCAGATTTGTGTAGCCGTTTTGCTGCATATGCACGGCTATTTTTTCCATGGGCACATTCATCTGCACATCTCCGCGGCTTTTAACCACTTTAAGCAGCGCCTTAACAAGCGTGGTTTTTCCGGCGCCGTTGCTGCCTATTATGCCGAGCCTGTCGCCCCGCTCTATTGTTATAGGCTCTGTAATGTTTAGCGCCGTAAAATCGCCAAACTGCACCTTAAGGCTGTTTATGCGCACTATTTCTTTGTTTTGCATGTAAGCTGCACCTTTCTTTGGCATTGTTTTGCAATATAATTTGCCCAAACAGCTTTTTATAAAAAAAGCTGCGGCTATGCTGAAAAAGGAATTATGAACGGTTCAAAACGCTCTTGAGTTTTCTTTCAGAAAGCTCACAATCCTCCTTCTTTTTTATTGTACCCAATCTATGTATAGGAATTGTAAAATTTCGGTGCAGATTGCGTTAAGCGCATAATATGGGAAAATGCGTGCACCGGGTTTTAGCTAAGGTTATATAACATATAAAAACTTTAAAAATTCTTTATTCCGTGCTATATTTGCATTGGAAAATCAAATTTAGGGAGATAAAATGAGCAGCGTATACGACAGCGAAAAGTTTTTTGAAGAATATGCAAAAATGCCAAGAAGCGTAGACGGGCTTAAGGCCGCCGGGGAATGGCGCCAGCTTAGGCCGCTTTTTCCCCCGCTTAAAGGAAAAAGCGTGCTTGATTTGGGCTGCGGCTACGGCTGGCACTGCAAGTTTGCAGCCGAGCAAGGAGCGGCGCGGGTGCTTGGTATAGACATAAGCCAAAAGATGATTGAAACAGCAAAAAAGCGCAATTCTTCAAAACAGATAGAATACCGCCTTTGCGGAATATGCGAATACGAATACCCCGAAAACGAGTGGGACTGCGTTGTTTCCAACTTAGCTCTCCACTACATAAAGAATATAGATTTAGTATTTAAAAGCGTGCATAAAACACTTAAAAAAGACGGAGTATTCCTATTTAACATAGAACACCCCGTCTTTACCGCCGGAGTTGATCAAGACTGGATTTACGATGAAAACGGAACGCCAAAATACTGGCCTGTCGACAACTACTTTTCCCCAGGCGAAAGGCGCACCCGCTTTTTAAACTGCGACATAATAAAACAGCACCACACATTAACGCAGATACTTATGGGCCTAATAAACAGCGGCTTTGAGCTTAAAACCATAGAAGAAGCGCAGCCTCCTAAAGAAATGCTCAATTTGCCCGGCTTTAAAGACGAACTGCGCCGCCCCATGATGCTGCTGGTTAAGGCAAAAAAATGCGGGTAGTGAAGAATTATATCCAAAAATAATTACAGCGCTCGCCGCCCGATTTATATGCCTTTGATAGATCTTATAGGATTTGATGCTAAGTTTTAAATAGGTGTACTTTAAAATCTCAATATGTTACATGCAAGCAAAGAGAGTCCTTTAGCAATTGGTAAATAAGATATCCAGAGCAATAATAGAAGGAATGCATCATAGTAAACGGGTGGTTGAATATGTAATAAAACATGACAACAACAACGCAAAGGCTGCTCATCACTTTCATGCCAGACGCCAAAATGTAAGCCGCTGGCGTCAAGGTATGACGGCAGCATAGAATCTCCTAGTCAATTATATAGGCGTCCCCATAGCAATCACAATCAGTATACAAGAAAAGAACTTAAACTTATTAAGCATATGTGCCGTCATATACGAAACCAGGAATAATACAAAAACGAGAAACACGAAGTCATACGAAGTTAAATATCCAGGTCATAAAGTGTAGATGGATATAAAGTTGGAATATACGCTGCAATATTGCATAGGGTTTGCAAGCGATTTTGCCTGCTACCACCACATCGCAGCGATTGATGTTTATTCTCGCAATCGCGTGTTAAAGCTTGTAGAGGAAAACATCACATACTCTACTTCATAGTTTGTAAAAATACTGGAAAAGCGTATGGGTTTTAATATTCATGAAATCCAAACCGATAACGGAGGGAAATTCTGCAAAGATAGGGAGCAGACAAGCAAGTAGTCGCACTTTGAAAAAATATTAGTTAAATTAGGTGTTAAATATGTGCATATGCGTCCACAGTCCGTGTAATAATGGATATTTAGAAAGGAGTCATCGTGAAGATTAAGAAGATTTTATCATAAAAGACAATTTTCAAGCGAAACAGAGATATTTAAAGCCCAAAACATTACGAACAGAAAAGCAACAAAACATATCGCAAGCATCTGAACTATAAAAGTCCTAAAGAAATGGTGAAAGAATATTTTAATAGGGCTGCATCGTAATTTCCGTTTTATCTATCGGGTTAGTCAAGTGCTTTAGAGTGCAGCATCCCTTGACTAACATGATGAATAAAATTTATTAAAATTTAGCGGCTTACTCAATATGTTTAATTTGTATTTATCAGGAACTCGTGTCACATATGTTTGACTTTGGTACAGCTTCTCCATCTTCATGCAAAACAAGTGCTTTTTAACTTTCAGTCTTACATCTATTGTAAGGGGACAATTGCGAGAAAAATCCAAAACAAAAGCACTTGACATGACAAGTCGATAATATTATAATGAACGCAGAATAGGTATATCTTCATGTGAACATACTCAAAGAGTACAATTAATTAAAAAAGGGGGCGACCGCGACCATTGTATTAAAACATCAAATAATGGTAAATGTATTTTATTAACAACACTTGTTATGACATCACTACATCATTTCATAATACCCTAATAATCTTACTAGATACTATAAGGAGGAGACATGATAAAAAAACGCTTTACAATATTTACAGTTATTCTGTTGGCTTGGGCCTTGGTAATGACAGGCAACCTGCCTAAACATGTCTATGCTGAAAATGTAAAACATGAAGATACCAACTTGCAACAAAAAATAGAGGAAATGTATGTCAGTGAACCTGGTCTATTGGGCCGTACGCATAAAATGCAAGCTTTTCTCATGGAAATTGCTTTGCATGCAAAAGCTCGGAATCCAGAATTTAAGGTGATTCCGCAAGATGGAATAAATCTTGCTTTTGTTGATGGTGATTGGGAAAAAGGACTAAATCAAGACCTTATTTCACTGTTGGACGGGTGGGGTATTGAAGGAATGGTTGGAAAAGGACCTTTAGATGAGCCTGACACCCCAAACGAAGAGCAGCAGAAGTATATGAAGCTTGTGGAAGCAGGCCTGTTGGTTACGGATACCACAGTCTGTAAAACACAAGAAGAGCTACGCAATTATTATGATAGGGCTAAAGCATGGGGGATAATACCGTACCCGCGTATCGGCGGTGAACTTTCGGAGGAGCTCTTTCCTGCTTGGCGTTGGGCCGTTAATGGTGACTATTTTTGGGTGGAAGATCCGGAAATTATCCAACTTGGAGATAGAATGGACGGAAAACGTA
>JBMNUE010000034.1:0-16193 GCA_050946095.1 Christensenellales bacterium | reverse complement strand
GCTAAACGGTCGTTGGTGTAAGAATATAATACGGTTTCTTTTAATACATATATAAGCTTGTTCTTTTTGTCATAGCTTACAAGCAGGGCGCAGGAAGGGTCTTTTGAAAAGCCGAAATCAAGCCCGCAGCGCATATCCTTCCTGTCGAAATTTTTGCCGGAACAGTCTTCGTATATAACGTTTTCAAATACCTGCCCGCGCGTATCCTCCCACAGCCCCAATGTATATACGCTGTGGTAGTATGCGTCCTTTTCGTTTTCAAGCGCAGCAATATCGTCCTGCGTTAAAAAGCGGTTGTTCTTATACGTGCTGTGCAGCATAATTAGGTTTTTATCTTTATAAACAGGGCGCGCAATTTCCCTGCCCTTAAAATAGCTTTCGTATATCCAATGGGATTTATCGGAGGGGTTAAAGCTTAAGGTCATCCGCTTTTTATGCGGGCTCGCGCCCCTTAAGCGCTTATCCAGCTGCTTAAAGGAATCGTAGTCGGTTTCCGTGGCTTCTTCTATCCAAATGTCTGTAATTACGCCCCTTTCAGGCGTTATGGATTTAAGCTTGTCAGCATCGTCAAGCCCCGAAAAAAGCACCTGCGCGCCGGTATACGTGCAGGTTATAAGCCCTTCTTGTATCTCAAAACAGTGCATGGCGTCAAAACGCCTTATGGCTTTTAAAATTTCATTAAAGCAGGAGCTTCGTATGCGCGAAGCCACCTGCCTTGTTACGAGCGTGTTGCGCCCCTTAAAGCAGTCCATAACTATGCGGCTTGCTATGAATACGGATTTTCCGCTCCCCGCTCCGCCGTAAAAAAGCTGGTACCTTTCTTCTGCATTTAAAAAAGGAATATATATTTCATTAAAGTGGTTTTTTGAAAATATTTCCATGTATTGACCTCCCGCAATAAATGTAAAATAAAATTGAAGACTGTGCGGGACAAAAGCTGTAAAAATAAGCTTTTGGCTTACAATTTATCGGTGCTGCAATATAAATGAAAGGAAAAGAAATAATATACTTTTAAAAAAGAGAAGCCATATACTTTCAATAACATATGGCTTACGTTATGGTTTTTAAAATATTAATTTAGTTTATTGCTGTTTTAAGCCTGCTTTATATAGCGGTGAGTGTATTTGCTCCTGCGATTCCGTATGACTCAAGCCCGAACCAAGGCATTCCCTGAACGCAATATACTGCTTCAGCCGTTTTAGAGCCATATACGCCGTCTTTATCAAGTCGAAAGGCACATCATTCCGCCCATATTTATTTTTGCAATATTTAAAAGACCTTGCAATTGCTTAATTTTGTAATGAGCCATTCTTAAATCTTCTCTGCAAATACCGCGCCCTGCGCGAACACCTTTAGCCGTTGCCGTGCTGTTAGGCCCATTTCCTGCAATTCCGCTGGGATTTACTCCGCTGCCTGAACCCTCTTGTAGACATCAGATTCTTTGATAAATTTTGACATTGCCTAATCGGTATATAAACCGTACTGTTCTGGCAACCATTCGCCTGATAGCTAAGAAACGCATACTGTCTTTTCATTTGGTATCCTTTTTAAAAGCTGCCCATTAGTATTAGCGCATAGATTGAGTGAGCCTTAGTCTCCGAATCTGCTTGTTTAAGCTTTTGCTTTATTGCTGCAAGCAATAAAAAATTACTTGTTTAATTTTTTTGTCAAACAGCGTTTGCAAACATTCTTTTGATTATTTAAGCATAATATATGCGTTTTATACCGGGCGGGACAGCAACTAATATGCAGCAGGTTTTACGCTATTGTTTATTTAAGAACCTCGCAATTGAATATCTATTATATCGGCGCAGCAGCACAGCGTGTAGTTTCTGCAAACTATGCTGTGCAAAACCATTGCGTATATATCTAAAGCAGCCCAAGAAAGGAACTTTTATGAAGCAGCTAAAAACATTGTTCATAGCGGTATTATTGCTGTGCATCAGCTTAAATGCGGCTTTTGCAGGGCCTTATCTATACCAAAACGGCCAGCTGCTTGTTGACTATTTTAACAGATGCGAAAGGCGGCTTTTTACAAAGGACGGCAGTATTCTGCTTGCCCTGAGCAGCCCGCCTGAGGCAAGGCGCTTAAAAGCTGCGCTTTTATAGTTACGTTCGACCCTAAAAACGGCAGTTGCATAGACGGCTGCATTTTAGGCTCTTATAGCGTAGCTCTTTTGGGAAATAAGCATATGGAAAATATACTGCTCAAAAACGATGGCGATAATGCGCTTCAATTCATAGGAATAGTGCCATTATCGTCCGTTATGGCTTTGTCCGAATCAAAAGTGGAGCTGCGGTAAAGACGCTATGCATTTACAAACCTATTTTTTTCATATATAATACCTGCTGATAGCAACTGCAAAATGTATCAAATCAGCTTTTATAAGCTGAAACCTATCATAAACAGGACTGAACAAACTGCCGCAGGCTTGCGGCAATTTTTAAGCCTTTGTCTTATGAAAAGAAGCCTGAACTTAATATTAAATTTAGATTCAGTATATATAAAAGGGCTTAACGCGCGGTCTATACAAACGCTTAAAGAACATTTATAATAATCCGAGCCATACGGAGGTTTGTTTAATGAGTGAAAATTTGATCGAAATAAAAAATCTTGCCGTTCAATACAAATACGACGATGCAGCGGTGCACGCCGTAAACGGCATAGATTTAGCGCTTGAGCGCGGGGAAACATTGGGGCTCGTAGGAGAAACGGGCGCTGGAAAAACCACAACGGCGCTTTCCATAATGGGCTTGCTTCCAAAGGTTACGGGCTCTGTTACGGGTGGCGAAATAATATTTGAAGGCAGGGACCTTCTTAAAATGCCCGAAAGCGAAATGCGCAAAATCCGCGGCGAAAAGATATCCATGATATTTCAAGACCCTATGACAAGCCTTAACCCCGTTATGACTGTGGGCGAGCAGATAGGCGAAGCTATAAAGCTGCATATGGATGTTAACCAAGAGCAAAGAGAAAAGCGCGTTGAAGATATGCTAAGGCTTGTTGGCATACCCGAAACCAGAAAGAACGAGTACCCTCACCAGTTTTCAGGCGGAATGAAGCAGCGCGTGGTTATAGCAATGGCTCTTTCATGCGAGCCGAAGCTGCTTTTAGCGGATGAACCCACCACAGCGCTTGATGTAACCATACAGGCGCAGATACTCGACATGATGCAGGAGCTTGAAGCGAAAATAAACACTTCCATTTTGCTTATCACGCACGATTTGAGCGTAGTAGCTGAAACCTGCGACAAGGTTGCCATAATGTACGCAGGCGAAATAATAGAGTACGGCACTGTTAAGGATATATATAAGGGCGAAAGAAAACATCCCTATACAAAGGGGCTGTTTGGCTCCATTCCAAACTTAGAAGTGGAAAGCAGGAGACTAAACCCCATAGACGGCCTGATGCCGGACCCCACTAACCTGCCTTCTGGATGCAAGTTCCACCCGAGGTGCCCAAAACGCATGGATATATGCTTAAAACAATCCCCGCCAAAAGTCGAATACGGCGCGCATATTATCCGCTGCCATTTGTTCAGCCATGAAACGGAGGAAAATTGAATATGCCCGGCAAGGTTATTTTGGAAACAAAAAATCTTAAGAAATATTTCCATACCGGAGCGGGCGAGCTCCATGCCGTGGACGATATTTCAATCAGCATTAAAGAGGGCTGCACGCTTGGCGTGGTCGGCGAATCCGGCTGCGGAAAATCTACGCTTGGAAGGACTATTCTGCGCCTTATAGAGCCTACATCAGGCACTGTTTTGTTTGACGGTAAAGATATTACCGCCGCTTCAAAAAAAGAAATGCGGCGTTTGCGCGCCGATATGCAGATTATTTTCCAGGACCCTTACGCGTCCCTTAACCCAAGGATGACCATAAGCGAAACCATAGCTCAGCCAATGCTTGTAAACAAGCTGTGCAAAAGAAGCGAGGCTGAAACTAAAGTCCGAAAGCTGATGGACACAGTGGGCTTAGCCTCCCGCCTTTATAACGCCTATCCGCACGAATTGGACGGAGGGCGCCGCCAAAGGATAGGCATAGCGAGAGCCCTTTCCCTTAACCCCAGGTTTATAGTTTGCGACGAACCCGTATCGGCGCTCGATGTTTCCATTCAGGCGCAGATTTTAAACCTTTTAATGGACCTTCAGGAGGAAAGAAAGCTTACATATATGTTTATCACGCACAACCTTTCCGTTGTAAAGCATATATCCGATGAAATTATGGTTATGTACCTTGGCCAATGCATAGAAAGGGCGAAAAAAACAGAGCTGTTTAAAAACCCCAAGCACCCCTATACGCAGGCGCTGCTTGACGCTATACCAAGCATAGATCCCGACAAGCGCAACAAAAAGCGCAAGAGCATAAAGGGAGAGATAGTAAGCCCCATTGATCCCCCGCCGGGCTGCCGCTTTGAGCCGCGCTGCCCGCATGCCTCAAAGGAATGCTTGGGGCGCGATATACCGCTTAAAGATATAGGCGGCGGTCATCAGGTGAAATGTGTTTTGTTTAAATAAATATTAATTAAAAGGAGGAAAGAAACACATGAGACACAAAAAAATAACTGTACTGCTTTTAGCCGTTCTAATGGCGGCGTCTGCAGCTATTGCAGCAGCGGACCAGGAAGTTACAAAGATTGCAGTTTACTCAGACTTTGCGGGCTTTGACCCCTACAACTCAGGCATGGACCTTGACAAGGTTGTATACGACAACATATTCGACTGCCTTCTCCGTTTTTACGATGGCGAGTTTGAGAAGGTCCTATGCACGGATTATGATATAAGCGAGGACGGCAAAGAATACACCTTCAAGCTCCGCGATGACGCAACATTCCACAACGGCGAAAAATTCACGGCTGCGGACGTTATTTTCTCCATGAAGCGCGCTAAGGAATCGAGCGAAATGTCCAACTACACCAAAAACATAACAGATGTCGTAGCCTTGGACGATTACACGGTAAAAATTGTTTTGGATGCGCCCTACGTGCCGTTTTTAACTTCCGTTGCAGCGCAGGTATGCATTATGAACGAAAAGGCCGTTTTGGAAGCGGGAGATAACATCAAAAAAGCGCCGTGCGGCACAGGGCCCTATATATACAAGGAATGGGTGTCCGGTTCAAAGGTCGTGCTCGAGCGCAACGAAAACTACTACGGCGAAAAGCCGCAGATAAAAAATGTGGAATTTGTGGTTCTTACCAACCAGGATACAGCCCTTAACGCCCTTGAAACAGGCGAAATAGATTTAACATATACTGTTCCGTCCATTGCCGTTCCCATGCTCCAAAAAAACAAGGACATAGCTATGGACCTAAATTCCACGCTGGGCAGCGGCTATATAGTAATGAATCTTGAAGCCGACTGGGTGAAGGACCCCAATTTCCGCATGGCGCTTATGCTTGCGACCAACCGCGACAACATAATAAACATGGGCATGGACGGAGTTGCCAACCCGTCAACCCATGTATGGGACGAACGCACCGCAGGATTTTCCGGCAAGTACGACAGCCCTGAATACAACATAGAGCTTGCCAAGGAATATTTAGCTAAAACAAACTACAACGGAGAAGTTATACCCTTTATAGTAGGCATGGAAAGCTACAAGAAGGTCGCCATAGTTTACCAGGAAGACCTTAAAGAGATAGGCGTAAATATAGACGTTCAAATGCTTGAAACAAACACATGGGTATCCAACATGAAGACCGGCAAATTTTCAATGTCCACAATCGTCCAGACCTTTGGGCCCGATGTTGACCTTTGGAACACTGTGTTTGCTTCAAGCGCCATAGGCGGGTATAACTTTTCGCGGCTAAACAGCGAAACTGTTGACAAAGCCTTTGCAGAAGGCGCCATATGCCAGGACCCTGAAAAGCGCGCCGAAATTTATTCTGAAATAGAGAAAGAAATTTATGAGGGCGCTGTTGTAATACCAATTTACAACCGCGTTGTAACCTGCGCGCATAAGAAAGACCTGGCTGTTGAGCGCGCCTACACAACGGGATTTAGCACACTGTCCGATATGCATTGGAATTGACGCTTTTGCTCGTTAAAACAACCAATACTGCGTTTTTAATAATCCCTTAAGGCTTACCGAATAAAACGCACAGGCCGTTCTATGCCCTGCGCTAATGCGGGACATAGAACGGGCGTAGCGTTTAAGCTTTGCGCGACCATTAGAAGGAATGATTATGACAAAATACATCATAAAAAGAATCCTGCTTATGCTTCCCATACTTCTTGGCGTGTCATTCATAGTTTTTTCCATAATGTCGTTTACGCCGGGCGACCCGGCTTCCGCCATATTAGGCACTTCCGCCACGAAAGAACAGATTGACAAGCTTAACGAAGAGCTTGGCATGAACGATCCTTTTCTCGTTCGCTATGTGCGCTACCTGGGGAATGCATTAAAGGGGGACTTTGGAACGTCTTATAGAACGGGCTCCCCCGTATTTGACGAGATTTTTTCCCGCTTCGGCATTACATTCCGCATAGGGCTGTTTGCTATTATACTTTCCGTTATAATAGGCGTGCCCATAGGCGTGATATCGGCGGTAAAGCAATATTCGGCAATAGACTTTATAAGCAGCATTTTAGCTATGTTCTTTGCAGCCGTGCCTCAGTTCTGGCTCGCTATGATGTTCACCATGATTTTTGCCCTTAACTTAGGCTGGCTGCCGTCCACATTTACAGGCACGGTAACCCCCCTGCACTACATTATGCCGGTTGTTACGCTTGCTATGGCAACGGCTGCAAGCATTGTAAGGCTTACGCGATCAAATATGCTTGAAACCATACGTCAGGACTATGTGCGCACGGCAAGGGCCAAGGGAGCGCCCGAAAGAACGGTGGTTTATAAGCATGCGCTAAGAAACGCATTGCTACCGGTAGTTACCGTAATAGGCAACCAGTTCGGCTATCTTATGGGCGGAACTGTTTTGGTGGAATCGATTTTTGGAATACCGGGGCTTGGCTCTCTTACCATACTTTCCATACGTTCAAAGGATATTCCGCAGACAACCGCCTGCATACTGTTTCTCGCTTTCCTCAATGTGATTATTGTGCTGGCTGTGGATATTCTATATGCCTACATAGATCCGCGCATAAAAGCCAAATACATGGGAGGTGCCAAGAAAAATGCAAAAGCCTGATAAAAAGCATGGCGGCATGTCCGAAACCTGGCGCCGCTTCAAAAAAAGCAAACTCGCTATGTTCGGCTTGGTGCTTATATCTATTATAGTTATTTTATCCCTATGCGCTTCGCTTATATGCGACTATGAAGCAGACGCCATAAAGCACCACGGCGACAACCGCTTTGCTGACCCGAGCTGGGAGCACCCCTTCGGAACCGATGAATACGGCCGCGATATTTTTGCCCGTGTGCTTTTTGGAACAAGGGTATCCCTGCAGGTTGGCTTTATGTCCACCATTGCGGCTTGCGCCATTGCCTGTTTTTTAGGCTCGGCAGCGGCATATTACGGGGGAAAAGCAGATGCTATAATAATGCGCGTTTTGGATATTTTTATGGGCATACCTACCTTGCTTTTAGCGATTGCGATTTCCGCTTCGCTTGGAGCCGGAATAAACAACCTTATAATAGCGCTTATAGTTTCGCAGATTCCGTCCTTCACCCGTGTTGTCCGTTCCGCAGTAATTAATGTTACGGATATGGAATATATAGAAGCCGCAAGGGCATACGGCTGCTCGCCCATGTTTATAACTGCGCGCCACATACTACCAAACGCTTTAGGCACAATAATAGTGCAGGCCACAATGGCGGTTGCAGCGCAGATACTTAATACGGCGGCTTTAAGCTACTTAGGCTTAGGCCAGCAGCCTCCTGCGCCGGAGCTTGGCGCAATGCTGTCCGATGCCAAGGAATATATGCGCTATGATATGTGGGGCGTTGTTTTCCCGGGGCTTACCATTGCGTTTATAGCGCTTTCCTTAAACCTTGTAGGCGACGGCCTGCGCGATGCTCTGGACCCAAGGCTTAAAAACTGATTTTTACTGATTGTTTATATAAAACGGTAAACAGGATTAAAAAAGACGAACATACACACTGCAAAAATATGAAAGAGGCTGCTATGAAATATAAATATCCGCTGGTTGCACCAAAATACGATAGAGTTAAACAATACCTTAGGCTTTATGAGCTTGACGGTGCCATTGTTTCATCGCCAGAAAACATACATTACACGGCGGGCTTTACCGGCCATCAGCATACGGTTACAAGGCAGCCGGGCTTTTCTGCAGCCGTTTTAAATTCAGACCCTAACAGCGCCGTTCACATTACGACTATGGATTTTGAATTCGCCGCGTTCGAAGAAAAAATTAAGGAGCTTCGCCGCAGCTTAGGCAGTTCGTATACAAATATTATACCGTATTCCTATCATACCTGGGTGGGAGCAAAAACATGGGACGAAATGCTGGGCATTAAAAATCCGGCGCCTTTAGAAAACAGTTCTCAGGACAGCGTGCTTAAAGATATAGTGCACGGCCTTAATTTGGAGAACAGACGCGTGGGCGTTGAGCTTGATTATTTAAATGTTAATTATCTTAATAAACTAAAGCGTATGTTCCCTAAAATGGAACTTGTTGATATATCCAAAATGTTTATTGAAGCGCGCAGCGTTAAAACGGAAGATGAAATACTTATGTTTAAAACTCTTTGCGAAGTAGCGGACGAAGGCTTTTATAAGGTAAGCAGGGCGGTTCGCCCTGGAGTAACGGAGCGCGATATGGCGCAGGTCTTCCGCGAAAGCGTTATAGCGTCAGGCGTTTGCGCTCCAAGCTCCTGGTCCATGTTTTCAACGGGGCCGGCAAGCTCCCGTTTGTCGCTGCCGGGAGACGGCGTTGTAGCGGCCGATCATGTTTTTAAATTTGATGCCGGCGTCAATGCCGAGTTTGATTTTTATACTACCGACACATCGCGCGCCTGGGTCATGCCTAAAGCGGATAAAGAACTCTTCCGCTTAAAGGACAGGCTTTACGAGGCGCAGCGGAGAATGATAGAGGCGGCAAAGCCCGGCCTTACATTTCACGAACTGTACCACATTGCCTTTGACTATGTTAAAAAATATTACCCTTCATACGAGCGCGGGCATGTAGGCCACAGCATAAGCATAGGGCCGCAGACGGCGGAAGCTCCCATAATAAGCGATGGAAACTGCGGCTATCTAAAGGCGGGCATGGTGCTTGCTATGGAAGTGCCTTGCTATATAAAGGGTTTTAACGGCTTTAACATAGAAGATATGGTGCTTATTACCAAAAACGGCGCTGAAGTGCTGACGCCCAAAACCCCGCATTATTTATAAATTATTAGGTAAAATACGGCATATGGTGCGTGTAAGATGTAATTTAAATGCTAATATAAATTCAGCTTTAAAATTGCAAATGCCTTGCCCCTGAAATGCTTATAATAAAACGGAGTAAAATTATGGAAAAAACAGATAGAATTTATAAAGATTATGTTTCAATACTTAAGGAGGAGCTTATACCGGCGATGGGCTGCACGGAGCCCATTGCGATAGCCTTGGCTGCTGCGCGCGCTAGGGAGCTTCTTTGCGATATGCCGGAAAGCGTGCATTGCGAAATCAGCGGAAGCATAATAAAAAATGTAAAATCGGTCGTTGTTCCCAATACGGGCGGGCAAAAGGGCATTGAAGCCGCTGCCGCTGCCGGCATAATAGCGGGCGATTCTTCTAAAAAATTAGAGGTCATTTCTTCCGTGAGCGAAAAACAGCTTGGCGAAATAACAAGCTTTATTAAAAATATGCCTATAACAATAAAGCATGTTGAAAACGGCCCCGTTTTTGATATTTTAGTTACGCTCGCAAAGGGCGGCAAAAGCGCTTCCGTGCGCATAGCTAACTTCCACACAAATATTGTTTTGGAAAAAGTGAATGAAACTGTGCTGCTTGAGCTTCCCGTCTCAAAGGACGATGAAAGCCATGTTACAGACCGCAGGGTTTTGACCATGGAAGGCATTTGGGATTTTGCCTTAAACTGCGATGTTGACGATGTAAAAGAAATTTTGGACCGCCAAATAGAATATAATATGGCGATAGCTGAAGAAGGCCTGAAAGGCGACTACGGCGCCAATATAGGCAATGTAATAAGCCGCTGCTATGTAAATTCCATAGAAAATAGAGCAAAGGCGGCCGCCGCTGCGGCTTCTGATGCCCGCATGAACGGCTGCGAGCTGCCTGTAATAATAAATTCTGGCAGCGGAAACCAGGGCATTGCAGCTTCGGTGCCTGTGATTGTTTATGCAAGGGAGCTTAAGGCGAGCGATGAAAAGCTCTACCGCGCGCTGTGCATTTCAAACCTTACCGCCATACACCAGAAAACGGGCATAGGCTGCTTATCCGCCTATTGCGGCGCAGTCAACGCCGGCGCCGGGGCGGGCTGCGGCATTGCTTACCTTTTGGGCGGGGGATACGAAGCAATAATACACACCCTGGTAAATGCCCTTGCGATAGTTTCCGGCATAATATGCGACGGCGCCAAAGCTTCATGCGCAGCCAAAATAGCCGCCTCCATAGATGCCGGGCTTATGGGATACAATATGTACCGCTGCGGGCAGCAGTTTATAGCGGGCGACGGCATTGTCGGAAAAGGCGTTGAAGCCAACATAGAAAATGTAGGCCGCCTTGGCAAAGACGGCATGCGCGAAACAAACGAAGAAATAATAAATATAATGATAAACAATAAATAAGGCGGCTAAAAAGACGCAGGCTTTTAGCAAAACGGCTTAGATGCTTTGCCTTTTCGCTTAGAGATTTTTGCTCTATCAAAAGAATAAGGAAAATGCAATTTAGGCAAAGGCATACGGTTTAACGCTCGCGGCTTTTTTACGGTTACATTCAAGGTTTTTGCTTCTTTATTACTAAAAAATGTTTTGTGTGTACTTTAAAGATATAAAAACTATGCATAGTAAAGATAAATTATTGTTAAAGAGTTTCAGGAGGCAAAGCCCCATTAGTATAATCGTTAAAAGCTTCAGGGCTTCGGCTGCGGGGCATTGAAAGGCATGTCATCACCTTAAATTTTTCGTTTTAAGGAGCAAGGCTTGCAAGCGAAAAAACGCAGGATAAAATGTCCTGAGGCACATTGTCGGCAGCCTAAAAACTATGCAGATTTTAGATAAATCACTGTTTAGGGGTTTCAGGGGGCTAAGCCCCATTAGTATAATTGTTAAAAGCTTCTTCGGGGCTTCAGCTGCGGGGCATTGAAAAGCATGTCATCACCTTACATTTTTAGCTTGGAAGAGCAAGGCTTGCAAGCGAAAAACGCAGGACAAAATGTCCTGATATATATTATCGGCAGTATAAAAACTCTGTTTTATATGCTGCACATAATGCGCAAACGCGATTAAAACTTTGTAAAAATTGCTTTATATTGATGTGTTAAGCCTTGCAATTTACAGCTTAAATGGCGTATTCTATATGCGAGGAGTGATAATGTGGACGACAGCAGTATAAAGGAAACTTTTATATCCGGCGAGGACATATATAAAGGCGCCATTATGCGCGTGCAGAAGTGGCAGGTCAGGCTGCCTGACGGCAGGACAGCCGCAAGGGAAATAGTGCTGCACCACGGCGCCGCCGCAGTAGTTCCCGTGGACGACAAAGGCAATGTAACGCTCGTGCGCCAGCACCGCGTGGCTATAGACAGCCTAACCTGGGAAATACCAGCAGGCAAGCTGGACTTTGCCGCGGAAGATCCCTTTGAGTGCGCCAAAAGGGAATTAAAAGAAGAAACCGGATTTGAAGCAGCGCACTGGAAGTACCTTACAAGGGTCGTTACAACGCCGGGATTCTGCACGGAGCGCATTTCTTTGTACCTCGCCATGGGGCTTAATAAAGGGGAAAAGCATTTGGACAAGGACGAATTTCTCTTCTGCAAAACAATACCGCTTAAGGAAGCCGTTAGGCAGGTTATGAACGGAGAAATTATGGACCTTAAAACCTGTGCGGGGCTGCTTATGGCGGAAAAGGCACTTAGCGAAAGCGCTTCGCCCGTTTTTGACAGCGCCGCCTACAAAGACGGATTTATAGCAAAATATTCCTGCTGATATGAAAAAACGTATTAATTTTAAATTCATAATTCTTGTGATTGTGCTTTTAGCTATTATAGCGCTCGGCGTTTGCAGCTATATTAAGGGAGTTCGCGAACACGAACAAGAAGCGCAGCTCGTTTTTCAGACGGCAAAGGCTTACCTTGGCATTGCATAAGGCTTTAAGCTACGGTTCACTAAAGCAAAGCTTCCTAGACACTGAGAGGCTTATTTTGCGCGCCCCTAAAAAAAGCGACTGCCGCGACCTGTATTCCTACGCAAAGGACCCTGCCTGCAGCCGCTATTGCCTGTGGAACGCGCATGAAAGTTTAAGCGACAGCCGTTATTTTTTGTACGCCATGGCAAGGGAAAACAAGCAGAACCAAGCTATAAACTTCGCTGTTGAAGAAAAATCCACCGGGAAGATGATAGGCACAATAGGGCTTGTTTCTATGAATTTAGAGCATTCTTTAGCGGAAGTGGGCTATTCATTCGCGCCTAAAAGCTGGGGGCAGGGCTATGCAACAGAGGCCCTTAAAAAACTTATAGACTATTCTTTTAACACGCTTAGGCTTCATAGGCTTGAAGCCCAGTGCGACAGCAGAAACACGCATTCGGCGAATGTGCTTAAAAAATGCGGTTTTCAATTGGAGGGCCTTATGAAACAGCGCCTTTACGTTAAAGGCGAATATGCCGATATACTTTTTTATGCCTTGGTGAATAAAAATGGCTAAGAATTTATTCGCTCCGCGCAAAAAAAGGCGCTGGGGATGGCTGCTGATGCTTATTATTATCGCGGCAGTTATATTAGGCGCTCTATTTTTAAACAGCGTTATAAACGATTACCCTAAAAAACAGCGCGTAATGCTTACTGTGCCTTCTTTAAGCGACAAGCTTGAAAAACTGGCCCTGCTGCATATTTCAGACCTTGACGGGCAGTTTTTTGGCGAAAACCAAGAAAAATTAATGGAGCTAATCAAGAGCGACAACTACCATGCCGTATTTGTAACGGGAGACATTACGGATAAAGACGGCTCTCCCGATGCCCTGCTCAGCCTAATTAATCAGCTTCCAACGGATGTTCCCGTGTTTTTTATTTCCGGCGATGAAGACCCTGCGCCAAATGCTGCAAACGGGCTGCCGGAATGGATTGCAAAGCTTCAGGCATCGGGCGCCATATATGTTGACAGACCTATAAAATGGGAAGTGAAAAAAAGCGTGGTTTGGATTTTGCCGCAAAATATTTTAACGGCGGACAGCGATGCCATGCGTTTTTCGCTTATGGAGCAGGGTTTAGAAGCGTCCTACAAAATGCAGGCTCTGGAAGATACGGAAAAGGCGAAGCTTGAAATGCTGCCGGAACACACTTACATAGCCTTAAGCCATGTGCCTGTAAGCTCTGAAAGCCTGGCCTACCTTAACGCGCAGGATAAAGAAAACATACGCATGCAAAATTTCCCGGGCAGGCTGCAAATCATACTGTCGGGCCATTTAAACAACGGTCAGGCGAGACTGCCGGGAATTGGAGCTATATACGCCCCCATGACGGTAGAAAACCCTAATGGCGAATATTGGCCCGAAGATAAATATATTGAAGGCAAGATTAATATGCGCGGAGTGGTTCAGCATATAAGCCCGGGGCTTGGCGCAAGCGAAGTGTACCCGAAGCTTTTGCGCAAGCGCTGGTTCAACCCGCCTAAAATAAGCCTTTTGGTGCTTACGAAAGATTTTTATTAGATAGAGCTTGCGGCAAAAAGGCTGAATAAGATAAAGCCTAAATACAAACTTAAAGCGGACAAAGAATTAGCAGCCGGGAGCAATTCATGCTTTCAATCTGGCTGCTGTTTTATATTATTATGCGATTGTTTGCAAACTCATGAAAAGCTTGCGCTGCGCAAGAAATATTTTCTGCTGCCGGCATTAAAACAATATCAGTCGCAAAGCTCCGCTGGTTTTGCATTTAAATATTTTAAAAGAATCTGCGGAGCTATCTCTATATGGCGGCCTATTTTGCCGGCGCTTATTATAATAAATGGGCTTTTTACAGCGCTTGCGTCCAAAAAACACGGGAAATTTTGCTTCATGCCTATGGGAGAGCAGCCGCCGTGCACATAGCCCGTTAGCGGAAGCAGCTCTTTTTCTTTTATCATGGCTATGGATTTTTCTTGAGAAATCTCAGCCGCTTTTTTTAAATTGAGCGTTTTATTAGAAGGAACGACAAACACATAATGTTCTCCGGATTTGCCTGCGGTTACCAAGGTTTTAAACACGCTTTTGGGGGGCTTGCCGAGAAATTCCGCGGCTTCTATGCCGGACAGAGCCTTGTTTGAGTTTATTTCAAGCGCCGTATACGGTATATTGTCTCTGTCTAAAAGCCGCATGGCGTTTGTTTTTTCTATATTATTTTTCTTCTTGGCCAATTTTCTTGCTCCTTCCATATAGAGCACCCGTAAATACGCCTATTGCGGCAGGCGCGATATAGCCAAAACCATGTTTGCCAAGCGGCAGCCAGGCTATTATCCTTCCCGCAAAATCGGATGTCAGGGGCAGGAAAAACAAAAGCTGCAATACCGCAAACAATGCGGAAGCTATAATGCCGCCCCTGAAAGCTTCCCGGCTGCGCACGATTTTTTTCATCAGATTAAGCAGTATCAGCACAACGCAGATTGGGTAAAGGGACTCCAATATAGGCCCCGAAATAGCTATAATGCTTTTGGTGCCTATAAGGCTTATAAGAAAGCTTATAGCTACTGCAAAGCGCACCCATGTTTTATAGCTTAGGCGGTAGTTAAACAGCTTTTCAAAATACTGCGCGAATGTTACCACAAGGCCGCTTGCCGTAGTAAGGCAGGCGAAAAATATTATCAGCACAAACAGTATTTTGCCCGCCTGTCCGCTTAGCATATAGGAAACTTCGCTTAATATTTGCGTGTGGGAATGTAAGTGGACAAGCGCATCTCCCGTTGAAGCGCCTATCCAGCAATAGCCTATGTATACAAAACACAGCATAAAGCCTGCGAATAATGCGCAGAAGCGCAGCATCTTGCGGCTTTCCTGCTCGCTGTATCCTTTTTTTAAAAGCAAGCCGCCAACGGCTCCGCTTAGCACTATGGAGGCTAAGCCGTCCATGGTCTGGTAACCTGAAGAAACGCCAAAGTAAAACAGGTTTTTGTTGGTTTCCCTTGCTGTCGGTTCGCCTATGGGCTTAACTATGCTTATAACTACGCTTATCACCAAAAACACAACAAGCGGAGGCGAAATTTTGCCGCCCAAGGTGTCCAAAACGCTGCTTTCCGAAGCGGACAAAACATAGGTTATTATAAAAAACAATGCGGACGATATAAAAAATATCAAATCTTTGTTTGCTTCATTTTGAATAAAAGAAATAACGCCCATTTCAACAGTTGTCGCAGCAGCGCGGGGTATCGCAAAAAGCGGGCCTATTATAATGATTACTATAATGTGAAAGGCGAGCGCCATCCATTCCCATGCGCCGTTAAACATTTTATTGCTGTCGCCGCCCGCATCTGCCACAGCAAGCGAACCCATAAGCGGAAGGCCCGCTCCCATCAACACAAAGCCCAGTGCGGCTGCAAACCAATGCTGCCCCGCCTGCACGCCTACATAAGGGGGAAACATAATATTGCCCGCTCCTAAAAACATGGTGAACAGGGTAAATGCCGCCGCTAATACATCCTTAAGCCTTTTACTCATGCGTACCGCCTTTGTTTTTTCTTTGTACATTTTATACTTTTTATGCTTCGTTTGCAAGCATTTATGAATAAAAAATCCGCCTTATGCAAAGTCCCCAAGAAGCTTGCGTTGATTAAAACTTAAAATGGGGCTATACTAATTGAAAGCAAAGAGCCTTTGGGCGGAAAGAGGGATTTATTTGAACAAACCTATAAGTGTTGCGATTGCGGGCTGCGGGAGCCGCGGCACGGATACCTATGCGAGAATTATAAAAGAAAGCCTGGCGGATTCTTTTAAGGTGGTTGCGGCTGCGGATATAAGAAAAGACAGGCTTATCAGCACTCAAAAAATGCTTGATCTGCCGGATAATATGTGCTTTGATTCGGCGGAAGACATGCTTGCATCCGGCAAGCTTGCGGACGCTATGTTTATCTGCACGCCGG
>JBMNUE010000033.1:0-16224 GCA_050946095.1 Christensenellales bacterium | reverse complement strand
AATTTTATATCTAATGTTAAATAAAGCACAAGACACTTAAGCACCAAAAAAACCAAAAAACTTTTAAATATTTTTAAACGCTGCTTTTGCTGCCCTTTGCCCCTGTAAGGCTCATTTTGGTAAATAAATCTGACTGGAAAGCATAATTGTTTTCGCTTTTCATGTTATGAGCTTTAATGGCGTAATCCACAAGCTTATCTATAAGCTTTGGGTAGCGCACGGGCGGGTCGGACTTGTTCCAAAGGTAAAAGGCCATAGAGCCTGGTATGGTATTTATTTCTGTAATATAGAGTTTATCGGTCTTTACATCTATCATCCAGTCTATGCGGACAACTCCCTTGCAGTCCAGCAGTCTAAACACCTTTTCAGAAAGCTCTTTTATTTTTTCCGTCATATCGTCATCTATCGGGGCGGGTATTATACGGCTTAAAGACGCCATGCCTTTGCTGCCGCCGTTTCGCATATATTTGTCGAAAAAACTAAGCGGCAGCCCCCCTGTTGACGGCATTTCAAGCACAGATGCCCGCACGTCCTTATCGAAACCTAAAACAGAGCAGTTTACTTCTACGGGTTTATCAAGTCCTTTTTCTATCAATATGCGCCTGTCGTATTCGCAGGCCAATTCAATGGCTGAAACAAGCTCTTCCCTATTGTCCGCTCTGCTTATGCCGATAGAAGAGCCTAAATTGCACGGCTTTACAAAAACGGGATAGCTAAGCTTTTCTTCTATTTGCTTAACACTCTTATTTTTATTCTGCATAAATTCGCTGCGCAAAAGGCTTGTGTCGTCAAGCACGGGAATGCCTGAGCCCTTAAATACCCGCTTCATTATTATTTTGTCCATGCCAACAGAAGAACCCACTATGCCAGTTGAAGCATAGGGTATATCCGCAAGTTCAAGCATCCCCTGCACGCTTCCGTCTTCGCCGTGAAGCCCGTGCATAACAGGAATGACGACATCTAAATGAGTAATTATTTTTTGCTTTGGCTTTCCTAAAAGCCCTTTGCCGGGCTGCCAAACAGTGAGCGCGCCTGAATGAGCGGTAATATCCAATGCGCATTTTTCATATAGGCCCGGCTGGGAAAACAGTATAGGTTCTCTGTAGTTGGATAAATCAAGCAGTCCGTCGCCGCAGAACCACTCTCCGTTTTTGTTTATATATATAGGGTACAAATCGTAGCGGTACAAGTCCACGGCACGGGAAAGCTGCAGCGCGCTTATTACAGATACTTCGTGCTCGCATGTGCGCCCCCCAAACAATAATCCCAGTTGTATTTTCTTCATTTTATACCTCGCTGTAATGATCCGGCAGGTCGTTTTCGTAAAGAACATAGTCGCCGCGGGCTTTTATTGTTTCGTAATAGTCGTTTGCCTCCTTAAGAGAACTGAAGCTGTGTATGGCTTCTTCATTAAAACCTGCGTTTATAAGTCCTTCGGCAATAGGTATTGTGCGCTTTTTGCCGACAAGCAACACTATATCTGCAGCGGAGGCCATGTTTGCGCCCAGTTCCCTGTTGTAGCGCTCTTCTTCAAATCCCAATTCCACAAAACCGGGCGTAATAATAATATGCCTGCCGTCATACTGCTTCTTTTTAAGCTCTGCCAGCGTCTGCGCCGAGCTCACGGGGTTTGCGTTGTAGCCGTTGTTTATCCTGTTTACGCCGTCTGCTCCCGTTTCCACCTTAAAGCGATGGCGTATGGGATACAGAAGCTCCATACCGTTCATAATCTGCCTGTCGCTTAAGCCAAGGTGAATGGCAACCGCTGCCGCCATGAGCGCGTTGTTTGCAAAATGCGCGCCCCTTAAATGCATTGTTACCGGTATACGCTTGCCTTGTTTAGTGCATAGGGTGAATACAGTGTCGCGCCCTATTTCTTCAAGGTCTTCCGCCCATATGTCTTCCCCGTCGCTTCCTGCTATAACCTTGTCTATTTTAGTCTGCTGATACAGATTATGCACCAGCGCGTGGTCTTCCCCAAACACGGCAAAGCCGTCTTTTGGAAGAGCGCGTATCAAATCGTACTTGGTTTGCTTTATGGTTTCAAGGCTGCCGAATGTTTCAAGATGCTGCGGGCCTACGCTTGTAAGCACGCCTATTTTAGGGTTTAAAAGGCGGCAAAGCTCTTTTATGTCGCCTCTATGGCGGGCGCCTAATTCCGCAACAAACACATTATGCGAAGGCATAAGGTCGTTCCTTATGCATGTGGCAATGCCCATGGGCGTGTTTTGACTGCCTCGCGAGCATAAAACATTGTACTTTTGATCAAGCAGGGTTTTAATAAAGAATTTAACGCTCGTTTTCCCGTAGCTTCCCGTAACGCCTATTACAAGCACATCTTCGCGCTCTTTTAAAATACGCTTTGCATCCTGAAAATAGAGTTCATAAACCAGGCGTTCTACGGGCCAAACGATAATAGCCGCAGCAAATATCCATACAGGCACAGGAAAAACAATAATTGCGTTTAACCCAAGCAGCGGCGCGTACTTTCTTACAAGATAAAACACCGCAAAAAGCAAAACCGCAAGCGCCGCATAAAAACGCTTAATGCGGGCAGTAAAGTTAAGCTTGCTCTTGCCTTCGCGGCTTAAATATACTTTTTTACCAATAATTCTTCCCGTTAAAACTATTATAGCAGCGCCAAGCAAAGGTGCCAAAACCTGCCATGCCCCGCCCTGTCTATATAATAAGTCCGATAAAAAGCATATTAAAAAACTTACTGCGCTTAAAATAATGCCGGGCAGCCATACACGCCGCCTTTGCCTTTTAACAGCAGCCAAGAATCCTCTAAACTGGTAGCTGCTAAGCTGAAAATACATAACTGTTATGGGCGTTATTAAAGCAAACGCAGCAGCGGGCGCATACCACAGCAATATCAAAGAAATTTGGCTCAACAAGTTCAGTCCTCCTCGATAAAGTCCAGCACGAAGTCACAAAAGGCAGCGGGATAGCTTGTAAAAACGAAATGCCCCCCCTGCATTATAACCAAGCGGCTGTTTGGTATTTCTTTATGGAAAACTTCCGCCGCCCAAATAGGGGTTTCTGTATCATCACGCCCCCAAATAAGCAAAACTTTGTTTTTTATTTTTTTAAGCAGCGCTTTTTGGTCATATGAAATAATATTTTTAAAGGTTTGGCGCATGCTGTCCGGAAGCGCTAAATAGTCTTTTGAAGAGTATTTTTTTCTTAAGTTATTATTTAAAGAAGCGGCCTTTTCTTTGGCAAAAGGTATTTTAGACAGCAGCTTAAGAAATAAAGACTGCATTTTATAGCTTGCCTGCCTGCGCTTTTGCTGTCTTGTGGGCTTTTTTCTTATGCCTGCGGCGCCCGTTAATATTATTTTGCTAAAAAGCTCAGGCTTATTTGCGGCGATTTCAACAGCAACGCGCGCACCGAAAGAATGCGCCAGCACATGGCAGCCTTTTAAATTGAGCGAAGAAACAAATTCAGCTGTAAAAGCCGCATAATCTTTAACCGTCCAGTCGCCTTTAAAAAAATCCGTCCCGCCATGGACAGGAAAGTCAAACGCAATTACATCGTAATATTCCTTGAGAATATTGATTACTGGTAGCATAGTGCCTACATCGGCCCCCCAGCCGTGCAGCACAAGCAGCTTTTCTTTGCTTGTGTCCCCCGTATTAATATAAAAGGTTTTTAAGCCTTGTATTGTAGTGTTCAATGTTCCTCCTCAGTAAAAAGAATATAGCGGCACTTTTTCGTAGAACCCATGCAGATTTCTCGGTACGCAGGCGGCACATCGACTATTTGTTCAAGTATGCAGCCCGCATTTTCACAGGTTTTGCGCGAAGCAATGTTATCGACATCGCATGTTATTGAAAGGCTTTTTATGCCCATAATGCGGGCTTTGGGCTTTATCAGTTCCACTGCCTTTTTTGCGTATCCGTGCCCCTGGTGCAGCCTATCTATACGATAGCCTATATGCCCTAAGTAATACAGCGGAGAGCTTTCACCTATACGCAGGCTTATATAGCCTGCCGTATAGATTACCGCCCTGTTCCTAACACGTATATTATACACAAAAGTATGTCTTATGCCTAAATCTTTTTCTTCCGGTATTTCGTTTTTTAAGGCAAGGTATATTTCCTGCTTATTTACGGGAAGCAGCTTATTAAACAATTTTCTGAAGGAAAATACCCTTTTTTGTTGCAGCATAGCGGTTAATAAGGATTTTTAAATCTACCTATGGTACAGCTTTTTAGTCTGGTACTGCGGTTCGCTCGTTAAATTTACGCCAAGCCTTCTGAATATATTTTCATCAACCTGGGACAGTATTACAGAAGTATGCACTTCAGTGCCTTGTAATTTGGGCAGCTGCTTCATAGCAAGCATGGCTTCTTCGCTTCCTGCGGCTGTTATTGACAGAGCTATGAGTATTTCATCGCTGTGCAGGCGGGGATTGTTGTTGCCCAGGTAATCGCATTTAAGGCTCTGCACAGGGCCTATTACTTCAGGAGGTATAAGCTTCTTTGGTTTTTCTATGCCGGCAAGGTACTTAAGCGCGTTTAATATCAAAGCCGCCGAAGCGCCCAAAAGGGGACTCGTTTTAGATGTTACAACTGTTCCGTCATGCAGCTGTATAGCAGCGGCAGGCGCACCGGTCTGCTGCGCTCTTTTCCTCGCTGCGGCAAGCACAGGCCTGTCATCATCCGAAAGCTCCAAGTGCTGGAAGATAAGCTTTAATTTCTGCACTTCTTCATCGCCGGCAAGGCCCTTTCGCTGTTCGCAAAGCGCATCGTAAAGCCTGCGTATTACTTCCTGCTTAGCCGCTTCAATGCATACTTTTTCATCCGTAATGGCGTATTTTACCATGTTGACGCCCATGTCAGTGGGAGATTTGTATGGTGAATAGCCTAATATAAGTTTAAATATGTTATTGAGCAGCGGAAACACTTCGATGTCGCGGTTGTAGTTTACCGCCTGTACATTGTACGCCTGCAAATGGTAAGGGTCTATCATATTTACATCGCCCAAGTCCACCGTGGCAGCTTCATACGCCATATTTATTGGGTGGTTTAGCGGAAGGTTCCAAATAGGGAAAGTTTCAAACTTGGCATAGCCCGCTTTTTTGCCGTTTTTGTGCTCATGATACATCTGGTTTAAGCATACAGCCATTTTACCGGAACCTGGTCCCGGGGCTGTAACAAGCACAAGGGGACGCTCCGTTTTAACAAAGTCGTTCCTGCCATAGCCCTTGGCCGATACAACAAAGTCCGTATCCGATGGATAGCCTTGTATGGGGTAATGTATATATACCTTAAACCCCTGGCTGCGCAGCCTTCTTCTAAAATTCTGCGCACTTTTTTGTTTTTTATACTGTGTAATAACAATTCCGGACACTAAAAATCCGCATGCCATGAACGCATCTATTAGGCGAAGCACATCGGCATCGTAGGTGATGCCAAGGTCGCCGCGAGTCTTGTTTTTTTCTATATCGCAGGCGTTTATGCATACTATTATTTCGCACTGGTCTTTCATCTTGAGCAGCATGCTTATCTTGCTGTCCGGCTTAAACCCCGGCAGCACCCTTGATGCGTGAAAGTCATCAAACAGCTTGCCTCCAAGCTCAAGATACAGTTTACCTTCAAAATAATCTATGCGTTTTTGTATTTCGGCTGACTGAAGTTCTTGATACTTTTCGTTGTCAAAGCCTATCTGCATCACCTTTCCTCCTTAGGATCAAAGCCTAAGCGGTTAAGGGTTTCTACAACATAGCTTTCACGGTACTGCTGGTCTTCTTCTCTTGAATAGTAACTCTTGAAAAATTCTTCACTGGCTTTTTCATAGGGTATATCCATGAGGTTGGCTATAATTCTCGTGCTGCGGTCTATAAGTTTTTTATTTGTGGGAAGAACCTGTATCATCCAGTTTCCCCATACCCTGCCCATCTTAGCCATGGTGGCCGTGCTTAAAACGTTAAACGCAAGCTTAACCATTAAATGCGTAAGCAGTTCCATGCTCGTGCGCGGCAGCTTTACAGGCACTTTTACCTCGTTTTCTGCAATGCTGTGGTACGGTATGTCGCCAAAGCGGAAAGCCGTTACAAAGTCAAAGTTTTTGCTTTCCTTGTTTGCCCATTCCTGCGCCTTTTTATTGAATGAACCGTTTATATCTACAAGAACAAGGCCTGCGGGGCGCTTTTCCCAACGGCTCGGGTCGCTGCTGGAACCTATATCGTACTTAAACACTTCTTCCCCGCCAACCTTTGGAGGGTTGTTTATGATATCGTCAGCGGCCTTCATCTGTATATAATCTTCTTTGTTCCAGTCAAGGCCTTTAACAGGGCGCAAAAACACATGCTGCCATGCAACATCGCTCGGGTAAAGCGGGTCTTTGATATATGCCCAGCTTAAAGGACCTGTTTCTCCTTTTTTTCTAAAAGGCGGCAGAGTAAAGGTGGGCTGGCGCTCCGTGGTATCGGTCATTATATCTAAAAGGTATTCATGGGTTGCGTAGCTTATTAGGCCGCCTTTGGTGTAGGTGTCCGCTTCAATAGCTACGGCTTGCGCAAGCCCGCTTAGAGCTTCGCCCATGCGCAAGTTTTTGCTTAATTCTTCAAATGCGTCAGCATAGCCGTCCCCTGTTAACGAAACTGTTCCTAAACAGGCATATTCTTCTTCTGTAAGCGTCTTTTTAAGCCATATATCCGCCGCCATTTCAAGAGCAGCTCCTGCAACAAGCAGCTCTATTGTCGTTACCTGCATTCTTGTAGAACCCGCAACAGCCATATTGCCTACATACAGCGGCATAAAAACTATGTTTTCTCTTTCAAACACTTTGCGGCTGCGCTCAAGATGCTCAGTCAATATTTCTTTTGGGTTGCAGTATAGGTAATAGGTGTTGCAGCCGCGCTTGTCCGCTTCTACTGCAGAACCGTTTATTGAAGCAGAAAGGCCGCATTCAGACAGCGCAACTACTACATCCCCTTTGCCTACGCCCGCTTCTTCTATCTGCCGTGCGCCAAAAGTCATGTAGTCTTCAAAGTTTTCAACCGCCTGCACAAGCGCCCTGTCGCCGCCCGTTGTTAGGCTGTTGGTTACTTCCATCAGCTTTAAAAATTCATATCTATATTTTGGCAAAACCTGCGTTAAATTCAAAAAATATTTGCGCCATGTGGCATCAAGCTGTATAGCCATTCTTCCCGAAGCTCCAACGCTTGAAAAAAGCACTGTTTTTCCTTCATCCATACAGCGAACTATATCATCAACAAGCGCCTTATAAGCCTTGCTTTTAAAAGTTTCTCTTGCAACCTTTGAGATATTTACATCTGCATCCAGTATGCACTTTACGCCTGCCGCCGTATCCTTGGCTATTGTAGCGCTTAGGTTCTTAGTAATAGGATTTGATTGTTCCGTGGGAATAACCCCAAGGTGAAACTGCGTTTCTTTTTCACAAAATTCTTTTGCTGCCTGCTTATAATCCATTTTTGCTCTCCTTTAAACCGGTTTTTATCATTCTACCCTTGCCATAGCAACTTTGCAAGGGTAATTAAAAATGAACTTTCGCATAAGCTGGCATTTTGCACACCCACCCTTTAATTTTAATCAAATAGTCCTGTTTTATCTCAACAAACAGCGGGCTTCATAGCAAAATTTCAATTCTCTCATCAGTTTTCTCAAAAATGTAGTCAATAAATAACCTGTCCATAGGCCGATTATATTTTATCTCTATCAAAAATATTAATTTTAATGGCACGGCAAATACGAAGACTTAAACAAAGTCTAAGCAAAATACTATTCAAATGGATTCAGTGAGCTAAGCCCAATAAATGTAATTGCGAAAAGCTTCTATCGCTAAAGTCGCGTAGCATTGAACAGCTGTGTATTCCCTATTTTTTGCCTTTAGAGAGCAAGAGCGACTAAACGAAAAGAGACCCGGCAAAGTGTCAATTGACACTTTAACGCCAGCTTGAACTTAAGTTGCTTTTTGCACTTGCAATTTATATATGTTTATTGTATAATCCGTTTTGCTTCGCTGATGTAGCTCAGTAGGTAGAGCGCATCCTTGGTAAGGATGAGGTCCCCGGTTCGAATCCGGGCATCAGCTCCAGCTAAAAGCCGTTGAAATGCATATTTCAGCGGCTTTTTATATTTGCGGTTTGATAAACAAATGAGCATAATATAATTGAAAGGTGCTTTCCATGGCGATTGAGTCCTTTCTGTTAAATATTTTGACTTTATTTTACCAGACTCAATCGCTTCTTTCTCATCTTTCAGTCTCACATCTATTGTAAGGGTACAAATAAAAAACAGTCAGGAAATCATTTCATTATAGAAATATTCACGCAATGATGATAGAATATTCATAGTTGCTAGAGTATGAAAGGAAAATCTTATGGCAGTATCCTATGATAGGTTATTTCATCTTTTAATCGACCAGCAGATGAGCAATTCTGAACTCATTAATAAGGCTGGTTTCTCCGGGAATGTAATGACGCAGATAAAGCGCAGAAAATACATCTCGCTCGACAGCATTGAAAGAATCTGCCGTGTGCTTGACTGCGGTGTGGATGATATTTTGGAATTTATTGATGAGGGTGATGTCTGATGGCGATAATTGATGGATTTGCCTTGCTTTCAAATGAGAGAGTTATCCCTTTTCGTTTTGAGAATAATTTTCTATCTCTATTCCTAGAGGGATCCCCTTTTACCTTTGAAGAAGACGTAAAGTTTTTAATTGGAAAAAAACACAATGTAACGACCGGAGAATTAATTCTTTTTCATCTTGCAATTCCTCTTGAAAACCTTGGTTCGTTTATTACAAAAGATGATAAAGTTCCAATATCAATAGGAACTGTGAGGACTGAGGTTGATTTCTACATAGATAACTATACGGCTAATTCAAAATTTTCAAAAATGAAATTTTCTTTCCCTGAATTGGATTATTTCATTCCTTCAACTAAAATGTGTAAATATTTCCCTGAAGACAGCCATTTCGAATTTGTGGGAAGCCCTGAAATCATTATGAGTTTCAATTTTGAATATAAAGGAAAAAATGTTACTCTAATGCTCAAACTGACTAGTGTTGGTAAACTCAGCAACAAATGCCATGCCGAAACAAATTCCAGCCTAGTATTTAAGTTTGTCGAAACTGATGACTATGATTTTTTCCTTGCCCTATATCATTTAGTGCATTCCTTCTTTAGCTTTTTATGCAATCGCCAAAATATTGCACTGGAAAGGGCTATTTTGATTGGCAAGAGCAAACATAAACTCTGTGAAAGACAAGATGATGGTACCGCTATTACTAAAGACAGGTATTTTCCGGTGTCATCTGAATTCAACGTAATTAACCAGTATAAAGAAAACATTGAAAAATCAAAGGTTATAGCTGAGACTATCAATTACTGTAGTCTATCCTCTGCTTTTGAAGGTTTGTTTTCGTTATTTCTGAAAGGTAAGGTTTCAGTTTGGAGTACACACTCATCGCGTGCCGCCAGAAATTTACTCGACCTTAAGCAGTGTCTACAAATAACAGCTGCCTTTGAATATTACCAGAGGACTTTTCTACCTGAGATATCGTCAGATGAAACTATCCAGGTTTATGATGACATAAGACTTTTAATCGAAGGATATGCTGATACTCAAAGTGGTAAGAAAAAAAAGAAAGCTAAACGTTTGCTTAGGACATTTAGCCCAACAGTCGCATTATCGGAAAAAATTTGTAAGGTGTATTACGGGTATGATAGCTGGAACAGTCTAGAAACGATCTTATCTGGGTATTTTGGGAATGATAATATATCAGAGTTAGCCAACATTGCTAATTTGTGGCGAAATGATCTTGCTCATGAGAAAAGAGAATACGATCCAGACGAGAACGTAATCACAGCAATACGATTAGTAGAGCACCTTAATTACTGTATTGTTTTGCGGCAAGCGGGATACACTGACGATGAAATTAAGATGATTGTAGATAAAATATTAACTCGATAGAAAGGAAACTCAGCAGATGAGTCGTTTTGTTACATTTACTGTTGGTGGAATCTACACCAATGAAGATATTACTGAGATGTTTAAGTGTGGAAACACGGGAGGGATGCGGAGATCCCATGCCACAAACTCTCTAGTTATTGTAAGTGACCACACAAAGGATCTTTATGATGATAAATGGATTGACAATATTTTGCATTATACAGGCATGGGTAAAAAAGGTGATCAAACATTAAGCAGGCAAAACAAGACATTAGCCGAATCAAATGAAACTGATATTGAAGTACACCTATTCGAGGTTTTAGCACCAAAAGAATACATATACCGAGGTGAAGTTTACCTAGCTTCTGAACCGTATCGAGAAATTCAAAAAGATGAGGATGGTAATAAAAGATCTGTTTTGATGTTTCCTCTAGCATTGATAAAAGAAGATACGCTCATTGAGGCTACTTTGATCAAAAAGTTGCTAGAGGGAAAAGAGCATAGGGCCAGGAGATCCTCCGACAACAAGGTCCGCCTAAGAGCGATAGAAAATCAGAGTGACATTGTGTCAAGGAGAGAAGTTTTCAGTACCATATACTTACGTGATGTTTATGTTTCAGAATATGCCAAACGACGGGCAAATGGATATTGCCAATTGTGCGAACAGGCTGCACCATTTCTAAATAATGATGGTAGGCCATACCTAGAAACTTATCATATTAACTGGATCTCTCAAGGCGGTTCAGACACGATTGATAATACCGTTGCCTTATGCCCTAATTGTCACAGAAAGATGCATATTCTGAATGATGAAAAGGATAAGCAATACTTGCTTAATAAAATAAGAAATGAAACCAACGATTAAAGTATGTGCAGCAGCAATTATTGAGAACGAAAAAGTTCTTCTCACAAGACGTGCTCCCTCAGAAAAGATGGGTGGTGGTTGGGAATTTCCTGGTGGAAAGATTGAAAATGGTGAAACTCCTGAAGAGTGTGTGGTACGAGAAATTAAAGAAGAACTAGCAATAGACGTGGAAATCCGCTCTTTCTGCACAAACATCCAATATGATTATGAGGAGTTTTATCTTGAGATGGGTGTTTATTATTGCCAGTTAGTGGAAGGCATAATAGATTTATCAGTTCATGACAAATTTATCTGGGCTAGAATTGATAGCCTCTTGTCTTTCGACTTGTTACCTGCTGATACATTAGTCGCAAAGAAAATTGTTTTTGAGGAGCATTAAGTATTCTAGCCAAAGTTGTACAATCTATCGATAGAGCTATTGTTTGATCAGTAACCTGGATATTTCAAAATGATAAAAAGACAAGCTATATTCGTGTACTTTTAATATGAATAAATTTTGACAAGTTTGAAAATAACAACAAAACCTTCTATAAAATTTTCGTGGAAGTATATCAGAAGAGAGAATGTGGTTGAGAAAATCCAAGTAGTTCTGACAAACTAGATTTATATGATCTGATAAAAGATTTACTTCACAATTGAGCGTAATGCGAAAAGGAGTATGACAATGGAAGAAGAAAATAACATTGCTATTAGTGCCATAATGCATGAGATAAAAAGTTTGTTGAAGAATTTTAAGACTGTCTCAAAAGAAACAAAGCGAAATGATGCCGAACGAATTGACATCGACTATTCTGATAATCCGCTGAATCCAAATTTGCTGGCATACTGTTTTGATATTATTTTGGGCTTCGATGTGAAATATAGGATTTTTGAAAAGGTTAACTATGTTATTGAATTTGACTATAGGGGCACGTATGCCTCCGTCAGCCATTTTAAGATGGATTACATACTCTCTATAGAAAAACAATACAAAGATGAAATTATTTACTCTTTCGAAAAAGTTTATCCGCTTTTAGAGAATTTATTTTTGTTGATTGGAGAGCAGGCACTTATTGAAAATAAGTTTTCGATGGTGAATGAGGCTATGGAGTACTTTTCTAAAATAGAATTTTATGAAAATAAAATTGAAACACTTGAAAAGAGAAAAAAAATAATTGAAGAAAAACTCCGTGGCAAGTATGACATTATTGAAAACGATCGCGGATATAGATATATACAACAAAAAGGAAGTGATTACCTTAGGTTACTTAGTTTAGAAATAACCTATGACATTGAAGCATATATTGATACTTTTTATTCTGCCCTTGAGCATGTATTAACTTTACTTTATCCTTTTACTGAAGCATTTTCGTTAGAAAAATCCTACTACAAATATTTTATTAGAAACATAGGCTGGTCGTGGAATGCAAAAATCCGAGATGTGTGTGGCGAAGTGATGCCGGACGAAATCACATCCGAGTTACATCGCATTAAAGAAGTATATAGAAATCATAATACACACGGTGGTTTTTCACGAGAAATGAAAGCCTATGTGCAAATACCGAGTTTTGGCCGATACCCGATGTATGAAGGCAAGGAGTATTTAAGGGGGTTTGTAGAGGTTCATTCTGATGCTGTCTCTTATGTTATGTATCTTGATGCAAAAAATGTGTTTTCTAAATTTTGGGAAATTCTTGATAATGAATATGAAATACCCATGTTGTTTGTTCGTAGTGGACTACCGATTTCTGTTGATGCACGAGTACATATGGAAGATATAAATAATGTAGAACAGGCACAATGGATTATAGATAAAATGTGGTTTGATATTTGTAATCAATCTAATATGGATTGGTAAATTTATTAGTAAATTCCGGATGATAAGTAGAGGAGTTTGTTTAAGCAAATTGTATCAACCACTCAGTCCTTAGCCAGCTAAAAGCCGCTGAAATGTATGCTTCAGCGGCTTTTTATATTTGCTGTTTGATAAACAAATGAGTAAACGTAATTGAAAGGTGTCTATTGTAAGGGTAATGAGCAAATATAATTGAAAGGTGTTTTATTGACAACGGCAACGAATTCTCATATAATAAGCAATAGTTTACATTACATTTTATACAAGGCGGAGAAAATGGAGAATAATTTTCAAACTATTGTAGAAATGAAAGGAATTGACAAGTCCTTTCCCGGCGTCAAAGCGCTTGATAAAGTCGACTTCTCTTTACGCTCGGGCGAGGTCCTGGCCTTGCTTGGAGAAAACGGAGCAGGAAAATCCACTTTGATGAAAATTCTAAGCGGCGTTTACCAAAGAGATTCCGGAACCATAAAAGTATTTGATACAGAAATAGATGCGGACTTTACGCCTCGCAAGGCCCAAGAAATGGGGATAGCGATAATTCATCAGGAATTAAATCTTTGCAAGCATCTTACGGTGTCTGAAAATATATTCTTGGGCAGAGAACTTACAAACAAATTTGGCCGTCTTGATGTAAGCGAGATGAACAAAAGAACCAAGGAAATACTGTCCGAGTTAAATATTGATATTTCCCCGAACGACTTGGTAAGTTCACTCTCTATTTCAAAGCAGCAGATGGTGGAAATCGCAAAGGCTTTGTCCACCAACGCAAAAATAATAATAATGGATGAACCGACAAGCTCCTTAACAGGTGTTGAGATAGAAGAACTTTTCACAATCATAAGAAATTTAAGGGCTTCCGGCCATGGAATAGTATATATAAGCCATAGATTAGAAGAACTGCAGTATATAGTCGACAGGGTAACAATATTAAGGGACGGGCGCTTTATAGCTGACCTGAACTTTAAAGACACCAACCTTGATGAAATAATACGCCACATGGTAGGACGCGATATTACTGAAAAATACCCGCGCATTACTATGAAAAAAGGGAAAAAGATATTTGAAGTTAAAAATCTTAACGCCGGGCACATGGTGCGCGATGTTTCATTCTCTGCATATGAAGGCGAAATAATTGGAATTGCAGGGTTGGTCGGCGCAGGAAGAAGCGAAGCCGTAAGAGCAATATTTGGCGCCGACGAAAAGGAAAGCGGCACTATAATATTAGATGGGAAAGAGATAATTATTAACAAGACCATGGATGCCATAAGCCAAGGCGTTGTGCTTGTGCCGGAAGACAGAAAAAAAGACGGCTTATGCACTAAGCTGAGCGTTACAAGCAATATTGAATTGCCAAATCTTGATATAGCTTCCGGCAAATTAGGATCTGTCGATACAAAAAAGGTAGATAAAATGGTAGATAAATCAATAGATGATTTAAGCATACGACTGCCTAATGCAGATGTAGACGCCGCGAGTCTGTCCGGCGGCAACCAGCAAAAGGTGGTAGTGGCTAAATGGCTTGTAAGAAATTCAAGGGTAATTATATTTGACGAGCCTACAAGAGGAATAGATGTAGCCGCAAAGGTAGAAATATACAATATTATGAACGACCTTAAGCGTCAGGGCAAAGCGGTGTTGTTTGTTTCAAGCGAAATGTCTGAAATATTAGGCATAGCCGATAGGATTATTGTAATGTGCGACGGCAAAATTACAGGCGAAATGCCTATAGAAGAAGCGACACAGGAAAAAATAATGAAGCTTGCAACCCAATTTGATAAAAAATTGGGCAATGAAGCTATTGCGTAAGCAATACAGGGAGGAAGCAATGTCAGAAACTAAAAAGAAAAACTGGTTCAAGAGGTTGTTTGCAATACGCGGCATGGGACAGGTAATAACCGTGTTTTTTGGGCTGATAGGCCTATGCTTAATATTTTATTTTATCAACAACAATTTCTTATCCTCCAGGAATGTGGCTAATCTTCTAAGACAAATTGCCCCATATCTAATAATTTCCATCGGCCAAGGTTATGTGCTTATTACAGGCAATATTGACTTATCAATAGGATCTGTAATCGGCATGAGCGCTATGATCTCCGCTACCCTTATGACGCACGGCATGGATCCGTGGCTTGCATCGCTCGTTACCTTAGCGCCCTGCGTGTTCACGGGATTTTTAAACGGTTTTCTTGTTGCAACCTGTAAACTTCCACCCTTTATAGGCACCCTTGGCACTATGACAATTGCACGAGGTATAGCGCAGCTTGTAAATGGAAATATGAATACTGATGCTATAGGAGCAGGCGCTGAAAGTTGGAGAAGCTTTTTATATTACGGCAAATTTTTAGGAGTTTATAATACGTTCTGGATTGCGCTTGTGCTCTGGCTTATATTTAATTACTACTTGTCGCACACAAAAAGCGGAAGGCATATATATGCTATCGGCAGCAATATTGAAGCTGCAAAACTTTCAGGCGTTAATGTTTCAGCTACCACTATAAAAGCATATGTAGTAAGCGGATTCTGTGCAGGCGTTGTAGGCTTAGTAACCTGCGCGCAGGCCGGCATGGGAGCTATGGACGCAGGAACCGGCTATGAGATGTACGCTGTTGCAGCTTCTGTTATAGGCGGCATTTCTACATTAGGCGGGCAGGGAATACTGCTTGGCAATATAGTGGGTGCCAGCATCTGGGGAGCAATGTATAACGGCCTGTCTCTGGTTGGCGCCCCAGTAGCGTGGCGCAACATAGTTGTAGGATTTATTGTAGTATTATCGGTCCTTATAGACGTTATAATACGCGGAGGAAGCGTAACTAAAAACCGCTTCAAGTCCGTATTTTCAAAAAGAGCATCCTAACGCTGAACGCGTTTCGATAATAAAAAGGAGGTTCAATAGAACATGAAAAAACTAATTGCAATCTTACTTTCGCTTATGATGGTAGTTGGCGTATCTTTTGCGCTTGCGGAAGATGAATACACCATATACCTCATTACGATGGACCTTATGGATCAGCATTGGGTAAATGTTGATGCAGGCTGCAAAGACGCTGTTGCAAAGCTTGCAGAAGAAGGCGTGAAAGTAAACTACAAGTGGGATGCACCAACCCAAGGCAAAAATGATGCTGCACAGATAGAGTGCATAAATAACGCATATGCGGATAATGCACAGGCTATACTCCTTGCATCAAACGGGCCGGATACGCAGGTAGCCACTATTAAACAGTACCAAGCTGACGGCGTAAAGTTTATTTACGTTGACAGCCCAGCAAACACTCCAGCGGAGCAGACGCTTGCAACCGATAACAAGGCGGCAGGCAAAATAGCCGGTGAAGTTATGCTAAAACAATTAGAAGAAAACGGCATAACGGAAGGCAAAATAGGCATAGTAAATGTGAACTCTTCCACGACTTCAACACAGCTGCGCGAAGAAGGCTTCAGGTCTGCTTTTGAAGGAAGCAAGTTTGAGATTCTTGAAACACAGTATGGCGAAGGCCAGGTAGCTGCCTCGCAGTCTATTGCAGAAAACTATATCACAGAAGGATGCGTAGGTATTTTCGGCTGCAACGAAGGCGGCACAACAGGAACCGGCAATGCTA
>JBMNUE010000032.1:0-16413 GCA_050946095.1 Christensenellales bacterium | reverse complement strand
TTGATTTTGACATACAGCTGCGCCTTGGCGCCGGCGCTTTCGTATGCGGCGAAGAAACTGCGCTTATGGCGTCCATAGAAGGCAAGCGCGGAGAACCGAAGCCTAAGCCTCCGTTCCCTGCGGTATCCGGGCTTTTTGGCAAGCCTACCAACATAAACAACGTTGAAACCTATGCAAACGTTCCGCAGATTATAAACAAAGGCGTAGAATGGTTCCTTTCCATAGGCACGGAAAAATCCCCCGGCACAAAAGTGTTTGCTTTGGGCGGGAAAATAAACAACACCGGCCTTGTGGAAATACCCATGGGCACGCCGCTTAAAAAAATAATATACGATGTTGGCGGCGGCATACCCAAGGACAAGAAGTTCAAGGCTGTGCAGACGGGCGGTCCTTCCGGCGGCTGCATACCGGCGTCTCTGCTTGATGTTCCCATAGAATACGACTCTTTAGTTGAAATAGGTTCTATGATGGGTTCCGGCGGCATGGTCGTTATGGATGAAGACAACTGCATGGTAGATATTGCCCGCTTCTTCTTGGATTTTACCGTTGAAGAAAGCTGCGGCAAATGCACGCCCTGCAGGATAGGCACCAAGCGCATGCTTGAAATACTTAACAGAATCGTAAAAGGCCAAGGCAAAGACGGCGACATAGAGAAGCTTGAAGATCTTGCAAATACCATAAGCTCTTCTTCGCTTTGCGGCTTAGGGCAAACTGCGCCAAACCCGGTGCTTTCAACCCTGCGCTACTTTAGAGACGAATACGAAGCGCATATATACGAAAAACGCTGCCCGGCCCACCAGTGCAAGGATCTCATGCATCTTGAAATAACGGACAGCTGCCGCGGCTGCACGGCATGTTCAAGGGTATGCCCTGTTGACGCCATATCCGGCGAAGTAAGGCAACAGCACCACATAGACCCGGACAAGTGCATAAAATGCCTTTCCTGCATTGAGAAATGCCGCTTTGGCGCCATTGTGAAGGTTTGATGGGAGGACATGAAATGGTAACATTAACTATAGACGGTAAACAGGTACAGGTAAAAGACGGTACTTCCGTGCTTGAAGCCGCAAGGCAGGCGCACATACATATACCTACTCTGTGCTTTTTAAAGGGAGTAAACGCCATAGGCTCTTGCCGCGTGTGCGTGGTGGATGCAGGCGCCAGAAATCTGCAGGCGAGCTGCGTTTTGGAAGCCCGCGAAGGCATGGTTGTAAAAACCAACACGCCAAGAGTTCGCCAGGCGAGAAAAACTATAGTGGAGCTTATATTGAGCAACCACGATAAGAAATGCCTTTCCTGCGTGCGCAATCAAAACTGCGAACTTCAAAAGCTTGCTATGGATTTAGGCATAGACGATGCAGACCGCTTTAACGGGGAAGACAATAAGTTTGAAATAGACCACAGCTCAAAATGCATAGAAAGAGACAACAACAAATGCATACTATGCCGCCGCTGCGTTGCTGTGTGCAGCAATGCGCAAGCCTGCGGCGTAATAGGCCCTGTGCACCGCGGGTTTAAAACGAGCATAGAATCCCCGTGGGATCTGCCGGTCAATTCAACCGCCTGCATAGGCTGCGGGCAATGCGTAACTGCATGCCCCACCGGCGCACTGCGCGAAACAAGCGAAGTCGACCGCGTGTGGGATATGCTTGCAGACGACAAATTGCACGTAGTTGTGCAAACGGCGCCTGCTGTGCGCGCGGCATTGGGGGAAGAATTCGGCATCAAGATGGGTACCAATGTTACAGGCAGAATGGTTGCCGCCCTAAGGCGCCTTAGCTTTGACAAAGTGTTCGATACCGATTTTGCAGCAGACCTTACCATTATGGAGGAAGCGACCGAGCTTTTAGAAAGAATTAATAGCGACGGCGTGCTTCCTATGATTACTTCATGCTCTCCCGGATGGATAAACTTCTGCGAAGCTTATTATCCGGAGTTTATTGAAAATCTTTCAACCTGCAAATCCCCTCATGAAATGCTCGGCGCTGTTATAAAAAGCTATTATGCCGAAAAAGAAAACATACCGGTAGAAAGCATACGCGTAGTATCCGTTATGCCATGCACCGCTAAAAAGGGCGAGGCAAGGCGCCCGCAGCTTGTGACTGACGGATATCCAGATGTCGATGCCGTAATAACCACAAGAGAACTTGCGCAGATGATTAAATCTTCCGGCATGGACTTTGCGAGCCTGCCCGATGAAGACTTTGATCCCTTGCTTGGGGAAAGCACGGGCGCTGGCGTAATATTCGGCGCTACAGGCGGCGTTATGGAAGCAGCATTAAGAACAGCGTACGAAAGCCTTACTGGAGAAACCCTTGAAGACTTGGACTTTACTGCCGTAAGGGGCATTGCCGGCATAAAGGAAGCTTCGGTCGACATAGGCGGAAAAACCATACACGTGGCTGTTGCAAACGGCACGGCAAACGCCAAAAAACTGCTGGAAAGCATTAAGTCCGGCGAAAAGAATTATCATTTTATTGAAATAATGGGCTGCCCCGGCGGCTGCGTGAACGGAGGCGGACAGCCTATTGTGCCTGCGCAGCTAAAGCTTGACCTTGATCCGCGCATTGAACGCGCAAAGGCGCTGTACAAGGAGGATGCGGAAAAAGTTCTTCGCAAGAGCCATGAAAACCCGAGCATAATAAAAATATACTCCGAGTTCCTTGAAAAACCGAACAGCTATAAAGCGCACCATCTGCTGCATACAAGCTACAGCGAGAAGCCAAAGTATAAAATTGCCCCGAAAACCTGATAAACAACCAACTCCTCTCAATTCAGTTTGAAAAAGCAAAGCTGCCAAGAAAAAATGCAATCCGGCAAAGTGCGAATGCGCACTTTGCCGGCGGCATTAAGCTGCCATAGAGCAGCTTTTTGCTGTTTTTAGAAAGGAAGGATATATGGCGTTTTTAAAGTGCACGCATTATGCAAAAACTCTTTCTATGAACCGCGACTTTTATGCAGTAATACCGGAGAACGGCAAAGCGCCGTACAAAACGGTATATCTTTTGCACGGCCTTTCTGATAACGCGACATGCTGGACTCGCTACACGTCATGCGAGCGCTATGCAAAGGCCAATGAACTTGCGCTTATTATGCCGGACGGCGACAGAAGCTTTTATACGGACATGAAAAAAGGCTTTAAATACTACAGCTATATTACCGAGGAACTTATAACGCAGTGCGAACGCCTTTTTCCTGCCTTAAGCCAAAAAAAAGAAGACCGCTTTATTGCGGGTCTTTCCATGGGGGGATACGGCGCCATTAAAGCAGCCTTGGCAAGCGGGCTTTTTTCAAAATGCGCTGCGTTTTCTTCCGCTATTGATATGCCAAGGCGCATGCGCGAAAAAGACAGGCAGAAAATGTTTGAAGATATTTTCGGCAGCCTTGAAGAATACGAAAACTCAATAAACGACATATATTTTACGGCGGAGAATATTAGCTTTGAAAAGCCTGAAATTTTTATGTCCTGCGGAACGGAAGATAAGCTTTACAAAGAGAATGCGGATTTTTATAATCATCTGCTCTCTTTAAACTATGATGTAACTTTTTTAAAACAGACTGGCGGGCATACTTGGGACAACTGGGACGAAGCCGGCAAGCATGCTTTTGATTGGTTTAAGCAGGTGTAATATGGCATTTATAGAATTAAACTTTTTTTCGGAAGTTCTTAAAAAGGAAGAAAGCGTTAATGTTATACTGCCTCATGGCGAATACACGGCGGATAATTTTCCGGAGCGCAAAACGCTTTACCTTCTCCACGGCGCCTACGGCAACTATAACGACTGGATGCGCCGCACAAGCATAGAACGCTATGCGCAGAAAAAAGCCTTGTGCGTTGTAATGCCTAATGGTTATATGTCCGGCTATATGGATATGCTGCACGGCGGACGCTTTTATGAATACATAGTGGATGAACTGCCTAGCAAAATGAAGGCTTTTTTTCCGCTCTCCAATAAAAGGGAGGATACCTATATAGCGGGCCTTTCCATGGGCGGCGCAGGCTCGCTTATGCTGGGCTTATCGCGCCCTGAACAGTATAGCGCAATAGGCTCGCTTTCTGCCGGAATGGAGTACCTTTACGGGGTTTTGGACGATGAACTTATATTAGATGGACGCGAAGGAAAGCAGGAATACAGAAAGCAGGTATTTGAAAATGCCAGAAAAATAGCTTCGGGCGAACGCCCTAAGGTGAAAATCTTCATGTCCATAGGCACTGAAGACGGGCTTCTCAATAAGGCGCGCGGCACTAAAAATTACCTTTCATCGCTTAAAGGGGACGGGATATATTTAAGCTATCACGAATCCAAAGGAAAGCACACCTGGGAATTTTGGGATAGAGAGGTTAAAAAATTTATAGACTTTTTAGCTCTTCCCGATGTTTCAGACGCGCATTAATAAGTTATCAAATTAAAAAATACTGCGGAGATAAGTTAATTTTGCCGAAAAGCTAATATTTAGATAGCAGATACCAATAAATGCAACTTATGGCATAGCGGCGCTAAGGCCGCAAGGCATTATATCTCTGTACTTTTCCTGCTTTTTCTTATAAAGATAAAGCTTTAAAACAAAAAATAATACATATATTGCCGACAGCCTGTTCGCATAAGCGCGGGCTGTTTTTAATAGTTTTCGCATGTTGCGTTTGATAAAATTTTGTTTCTATGCCTATATAGGCGCTGCCGGAAGAATGCAAGCACTATTGCCATGAAAAAATGTACAGCGATTCAAAAACCGTAAAAAATCATGTTTAAAAATCAAATTCCGCCATAAATTTTACCAAAGCAAAATATTGATACTCTGCATGGATGCAAAAAACAAAAACTAAATACATAAAATACAGAGTGTATATAAAGCGCTATTTAGGTGGCATAGGACAAAGCCCCATTAGTGCAATAGTTGAAGGCTTTGGAGCTTAGGCCGCGGGGTATTTAAAAGCTATGCATTACCTATATTTTTGGCTTGAGGGAGCAAAGTCCCCAAGCGAAAAGACGCGCGGCAAAGAGCCCCAGTACATATTGTCTACAGACTGATAAAATACCAACTTGCAGTAATTATTTAAAAAAACTTGCAATTATAAATTATCTATGCTATAGTGGTCGTACTAAAACGATTTAGAGACATCTATTTTTTGATTCAGGCTTACTAAAACGATTTAGTTGAACCGAAACATACATGCTTGGAGGTTAAGGGTGGCAGTTACCATAAAGGATTTATCCGCGCACTTGGGTATTTCGCCTTCTGCAGTAAGCAAGGCTTTAAACGGCTATACAGATATAAGCCAGGATACGCGCAACAGGGTGTTCGAAGCGGCTGTAAAGCTGGGCTATCGTCCAAGCGCAATTGCAAGGGGGCTTAAAACCGGAAACACTTTCAACATAGGCATAGTCTATTCGGAAAATTCGGGCAGCGGCCTTACCCACAGCTATTTTTCGCCCGTACTTGAAAGCTTTAAGACAGAAGCCGAGCTTAAGGGCTATGACGTTACATTTATTTCAAACTCCATGCGTGCAAGCGGGCAGAAAGCTATGACATATCTGCAGCACAGCCAGTACCGCAATGTAGACGGCGTATGCATAGTCTGCTGCGAATTTTCAGACCCGCAGATAGTAGAGCTGGTAAACAGCGGGCTTCCAATTGTAACTATAGATAGACCATTTAAAGACAAATCCTGCGTGGCTTCTGAAAACGTGAAAGGAATGAAAGCGCTGGTAAAGTATATTATATCCATGGGCCATGAAAAAATCGCCATGATATATGGGAACCCCTCAAACATAACTGCTAAACGCCTTAAATGCTTTATAGACACAATGAAAGAAAACGGATTGCCGCTTTCAAAAAATTATCTTGTTGAAAGCCTTTACCACAACCCAGGGGCGGTTAAGAAGGCTGTTAATGAGCTGTTGAGCTTAAATTCCCCTCCAAGCTGCATAATCCTGCCGGACGACTTTGCTTCGCTTGGCGCGATAGAGCTTATGGGGGAAAAGAATCTTAAAATTCCCGAGGATATTTCAATAGCGGGCTTTGACGGAGTGCCCATACTGCAGATGCTGCACCCGCGCATCACCACAGTTTTGCAGGATACCTGTACAATAGGAAGAGAAGCCGCAAAACTCTTGATAAATCAAATAGAAGATCACAAAAACTTTATTCCGCATAAAGTGGAAGTTGCCACAAAGCTTATAAAGGGCGAAACGGTGGCGTACAACAGGTGTAAATAATTGCCGAAAGGCAATAAAAATAAGGAGGTCACAACATGAAAAGGATTACTTCTACAATTTTGGTGTTGGCGATGCTGCTAATGATAGGGCTTGCATCAGCCGAAACCTACACCACGGACTTTGATGTGCCGGCAACGGGAAAGCCGCTTATCATCTACTCATGGAATGATGAATTCCAAGGTATGCTTAAAACTTACTACATACCGGCAGTAGGCGGCACGGTTGAAGACGATGGAACAATGGTGCTCCCAAACGGCGACAAGATTGAATTTGTCATCAACCCGAACGACGGCGGCGTCTACCAGCAAAAGCTGGATGCGGCTCTTGCTGCGGGCGAAAAGATCGACATGTTCCTGATGGAAGCGGACTACGCCCTTAAATATGTAAACAGCGATTACACGCTTCCTTTAAGCGAAGTGGGCATAACAGAAGACGCTCTTAAAGACCAGTATCCCTACACTATAGACGTTGCAAGGGATGAAAACGGAATAATAAAAGGCTCTTCATGGCAGGCAGCCCCCGGTCTTTTCCTATACCGCAGGAGCCTTGCAGAAAAATATTTAGGCGTTGCAACGCCTGAAGAGATGCAGGAAAAGGTGAAGGATTGGGATGCCTTCCTTGAAACCGCGAGAGAAGTTAACAAAGCTTCAGAAGGCGCAACCAAAATGATACCTTCAAACGGCGACGTTTGGCAGGTTGTGCGCACTAAGAGAGAATCCCCCTGGGTAAACGACGATTTGGAACTGGTAATAGACGATCAGGTCAAATGGTATTTTGACTTTGCCAAAACCCTGCACGATGAAAACTTAACCGCAAACGCCAACCCCTGGTCCGAAGCGTGGAACGCAGGCATAGGCAACGACAGCATATTGGGATATTTCTTCTCAACATGGGGCATACAGTGGGTAATGACTGGCAACTGCGGCGGCTCTGCGCCCGGCGAAGGCACATACGGCGACTGGGCTGCTGTAAACGGCCCGCAGCCCTATTACTGGGGCGGCACATGGCTCGCTGCTGCAAACACCTGCGAAAACAAACCCCTTGTGAAAGATATTATAGAATACTTCACCATCGAAGAAGGAAGCATGCAGGACTATTGCCTTAAATCCAAGGACTATGTAAACAATGTAGTAGCGATACAGAACATAATAGACGATGGATTCAGCTTTGATTTCTTAGGCGGACAGGACCATTACAGCTTGTTCCAGGCGGTAACGCCGCTTATCGACACCTCCACCATGAGCCCGTACGACCAGAATATAAACTTGCTCATGGATACCGAGGTCAACTCCTATGTAAACGGCGAAAAAGACTTTGACACTGCAATTGCGGACTTTAAAGACGGAGTTGCAGATATGTTCCCTGAAATTTCCGTAGACTAACACTTAAGGGCGGGGGAAACCCCGCCCTAACATAAGGAGAGATTTGGCATTGAAAAATACGGCTACCGGTAAAAAAAATAAAAGCATAAGCTATGCTAAATACGGCTATCTATTCATACTGCCTTTCTTTTTAGTGTATATAGTGTTTCAAGCGTACCCGCTGATAAACACCTTCTACCTTGCTTTTCAAAAGCACATGCTTACAGGCGCGGGCAAATGGATTGGCCCTAAGTTTGTGGGACTTAGCAATTTCAAAAATGTTCTTACAAAAGGATATGCATTAAGGGCGTTTTATAATACATCGATAATGTGGATTATAAACTTCATACCGCAGATATTGCTGGCGCTTCTGCTTGCCAAATGGTTTACGGATACCCGCTTTAAAATTAAGGGCCAGGGTCTTGTAAAGGTGCTGGTTTTTATGCCAAACATTATAACCGCGGCCAGTATTTCTGTTCTTTTTTACGCTCTTATGGCATACCCGCAAGGGCCTATTAACTCCCTTCTTGCAAAGCTTGGAGTAATAGATGCTGCAACTTACGCTAACCCTGGCACCGCGGCGCTTGTAGCCGTGAATTTCCTTGAAAAAGGCTGGCATACAAGAATTGCCATCGCCTTTATAAACTTCTGGATGTGGTACGGCAATACTATGATAATACTAATATCGGGCATACTTGGCATTTCGCCGAGCTTATATGAAGCGGCAGAGATAGACGGCGCAACGTCCGGACAATCTTTTAGAAAGATAACATTGCCGCTTATAAAGCCTATAATGCTGTATACGCTTGTAACAAGCCTTATAGGCGGAATGCAGATGTACGATGTGCCGGCCCTTATGCTGCAGCCGGGTTCTCCTGCAAAAAACATGATACAGACTAATACTATGTATATCATGGAGCTGGTGTATTCAGGAACTAAAGATTATGGCAGAGGCGCTGCGGTATCCATTTTGCTTTTTATAGTTACTGCGGTACTTAGCCTAATACTTTTCTTTATCATGCGCGATAAAGATGAAGTTAAGGCGGCAAGGAGGGCTAAAAAGTGAATTACAGGCTTAGGATAGGTTTTAAGAAAACGCTTATATATGTGGTTTCTTTCATTCTTTGCGCTTTGAGCGTAATGCCTTTTCTTGTTATGTTTGTAAATGCAACAAGAGAAAATTATGCCATTCAGCAGGGCATAAGCCTTATACCCGGCAATATGCTTAAAACAAATATGCAAACTCTAAGGGACAGGCAGAATTTCGATGTGGCAAGGGGCATGTGGAACAGCTTTCAAGTTGCCGGCTTATCAACGCTTCTTGCGCTGTATTTTAGCACTCTTACAGCCTACGGACTGGTGGTTTATAGGTTTAAGATGAAAAAAGCCGCCTTTACCGTTATTATGGCAACTATGATGATTCCGACCCAAGTAAGCATAGTAGGTTTCTTTACATTTATGTTTAAGCTGGGTCTTACCAATACTTACTGGCCGCTCATTATACCTGCCATTGCATCTCCTGCTGTGGTTTTCTTTATGCGGCAGTATATGCTTACGGCTCTGCCGCTTGAAATGGTTGAAGCCGCAAGGATAGACGGAAGCAGCGAGTATAATACTTTCAATAATATCGCTCTGCCGCTTATGAAGCCGGCGCTTGCCACGCAGGCGATATTCATATTTATAGGCAGCTGGAACAGGCTGTTTGAGCCTACCATGCTAATATCCTCGCAGAGCAAATATACAATGCCTATGCTGGTAGCATTGCTTCGCAGCGACCGCTTCCGCACGGATTACGGCACGGTGTATCTTGCGCTGTCTTTAACAGTTCTGCCGCTAATTGTAGTATATCTGCTGCTCAGCAAGCACATAATAAGGGGCGTTGCATTGGGCGGATTAAAGGAGTAAATATGTCATTTAAGAAAGACTTTATATGGGGCAGCGCAACCGCCTCATACCAAATAGAAGGGGGCGCTTTTGCCGACGGCAAGGGGCTTTCCGTGTGGGACAGGTTCAGCCATACTGATGGCAAGGTGTTTGAAAACCATAACGGGGATGTTTCCTGCGATCATTATCATAGGTATGAGGAAGATTTAAATCTTTTGCACAGCCTCGGCATAAAAAACTACAGGTTTTCAATATCATGGCCGAGGATTCTGCCAAAAGGCAGAGGCAGCATAAATCAAAAAGGACTGGACTTTTACAACCGCCTTATAGATGGGCTGCTCGATAGAGATATTAGGCCTTTTGCAACCCTTTTCCATTGGGATTATCCGCTTGAATTGTTTAAGCAAGGCGGATGGGAGAACGATGACAGCCCCAAATGGTTTGAAGAATACGCCGTTCTTTGCGCAAAGGAGTTTGGGGACAGAGTTAAAGACTTTATACCCCTAAACGAACCGCCGTGTTTTATAGGCATGGGGCATGTTACGGGCGAGCATGCGCCGGGGCTTAAGCTGCCGCTTAGCGCAAGCATAGTTATGGCGCATAATGCGCTTCTGTCAAACGGGCTTGCTATAAAAGCAATACGTTCCATTGTAAAAGATGCGAAAGTAGGCTATGCGCCTAACTTCAACCCTATGATGCCCGCAAGCGATTCAAAGGAAGACATAGAAGCTGCAAGAATTGCGTATTTCTATGTGCCTGAAGACCCCGACAGATGGTACTGGAACTCATCGTGGTGGAGCGATCCTATTGTTTTAGGCGAATATCCCGAGCAGGGGCTTAAAATTTACGGTAAATATCTTCCCGATAATTGGCAGGACGATATGCCTGCGATAAAACAAAAACTTGATTTTTACGGGCAGAACATATACCAGGGGCATTATGTAAAAAGCGCTCAGAACGAAAAAGGCTTTGAAATAGTAAAGCATAAACCGGGAATTGCTAAAACCGCAAGCGAATGGCCCGTAACGCCGGACTGCCTTTACTGGGCTGCAAAATACCTTTATGAAAGGTATAAACTGCCTATAATAATTACAGAAAACGGCATGGCAGATATTGATACCGTGTTTCTTGACGGCAAGGTTCACGACCCGTCTAGAATAGACTATCTGCATAAATATCTCCTAGCTCTTAAAAAAGCCGCTCAGGAGGGCGTAGATGTTGCGGGATATTTCCAATGGTCGTTCCTTGATAACTTTGAATGGGCAAGGGGCTATGCAGACAGGTTCGGCATAGTATATGTGGATTATGATACGCTTGAACGCATTCCCAAAGACTCCGCCTACTGGTATAAGAATGTCATAGAAACAAACGGGGAATGCCTGTAAGGTTTTAATAATATACTGCCGCATATCTTCCCATTAATTTTACCAAAACCCTTAGATTTTTAAGGGTTTTTCTAATACTATTTAAGGTTGACAAAAATGAAAAATTGGACTATCGTTATAATAGTCTAATGTTGGAATTTTTTGTAGGAGGATAATATGTCAGAAACAGCAAAATATTTAGAAAAATTAGGGATTATACGTACCGAAAAAATATACCGCAACTTATCGCCCGCGGCATTAGTGGAACAGGCTTTAAAAAGAAGCGAAGGAACGCTAAGCGAAACGGGCGCTTTAGTTGTAAATACGGGCAGATATACCGGCCGTTCACCTAAGGACAGGTACATAGTAGATCAAGAGAGCATACACGATGAAATAGCCTGGGGCAAGGTAAATGTGCCTATAAGCCAGGAAAAATTTGATTTAATATTCGCTAAAATGCGTGCGTATTTGCAGGGCAAAGATCTGTTTGTATTTGACGGCTTTGCAGGAGCGGACCCTGCTTACAGGCAGCAGATACGCGTTGTAAATGAACTTGCGAGCCAAAACCTGTTTATACACCAGCTTTTGCGCAGACCCACAGAAGAAGAGCTTCAAAATTTCGAGGCGGACTTTACAGTTATAGCCGCCCCCGGCTTTAAATGCATACCTGAAGAAGACGGCGTGCACTCTGAAGCCGCAATAATAATCAACTTTGAAAAACGCCTTGTAATAATAGCTGGCAGCCGATATGCCGGCGAAATCAAGAAGAGCGTATTTTCAATTATGAACTATATTTTACCCAAGCATGATGTATTCAGCATGCATTGCTCTGCAAACATAGGCAAACACGGAGACAGCGCTTTGTTCTTCGGCCTTTCAGGAACGGGCAAAACAACGCTTTCAGCAGACCCGGACCGCAAGCTTATAGGCGATGACGAGCATGGCTGGAGCGACAAGGGCATATTCAACATAGAAGGCGGCTGCTACGCAAAGTGTATAAACCTTTCCAAAGAAAACGAGCCGGATATTTGGAACGCCATAAAGTTTGGAGCGCTTGTTGAAAACGTGGTTATGGATGAAAACACGCGCGTTTTGGACTTTGATGATGCTAAATACACGGAAAACACAAGGGTGGGCTATCCCGTTAACTATATTAACAATGCGGAATTATCGGGCGTAGGCGCGCACCCAAAGACCGTTATATTCCTTACGGCTGACGCTTTTGGCGTTCTGCCGCCTGTAAGCAAACTGAGCAGGGAAGCTGCAATGTACCACTATGTTTCAGGATACACCGCAAAGCTCGCCGGAACTGAAAGGGGAGTTACGGAGCCGCAGGCAACGTTTTCAACCTGCTTTGGAGCGCCTTTCCTTCCGCTGCCCGCGTCCCGCTATGCCGAGCTTTTAGGCGAAAGAATAGACACCTACGGCGCGAATGTATACCTTGTAAACACAGGCTGGTCCGGCGGCGGATACAACACCGGCGGAAGCCGCATTAAGCTCTCATTAACCCGCGCAATGGTAGCTGCCTGCCTTGACGGATCGCTTGAAGAGGCGGAGTTTGAACTCGACCCAATATTTAACCTGTCGGTTCCAAAGAGTTGCCCGGGCGTGCCGGACGAAGTGCTTTCCCCGAAAAAAATGTGGAAAGACAAAGCCGCCTATGAAAAGACAGCAAAAGAGCTTGCTGAACAATTCAAGGAAAACTTCAGCCAATATACCAATATGCCTAAGGAAGTAATAGACGCAGGCCCAATAGGATAAATATAATAATCGCTTAACTTATCGGCAAAGCGTCCACGGACGCTTTGCCGAATTCTTTTGTTGGCGTTAGCGCAAAATAACCGCAGGCTTAGCCGGTTAAGAAAAAAATTTAGATGCAAGATACCGCCTCTGATGCAATGTGTAAGGGTTTGCCAACCGTAACAAATCAAAGGAGGCATGTCAGACAAAGGAAGTTTATCGCACACAAAATGGAGCTGCAAATAGCATTTGCTCCAAAATATTAGGCGATAGATATATGTAAAAGTAAAGCAAAATATGGGCCAAATACTTCGGAAACTTTGCGAAGCGAAAAATGCAGAGATAGAAAAAGGCTGGTATAATATAAGCATGCCCTGAAAATATACATATCTTGGTAATTATACCGCCGCATTTGAGCGTACCGCAGTTTATGAGATACCTAAAGGAGAAGAGCTCTCTGATGATATTCGGCCGGTATGCAAACTTAAAATATAGGTATAGGCGCTTATGGTGCCGAGAATACTATGCGGATACAGTCGGAAGAAGAGAAAAGCACATAATACATTCGCAATAAAGAAGACACAATATGCGATCAATTATCATTCAAAGAATACAATGTGCGACCAATTATCATTCAAAGAATATATAGACCCGTTTGCGGACAGCAAGAATAATAAGGCGGAATACAATGCAGCTTTAGCGGCGGTCCGAGGAAATATTACGTTACGGCTGGCAGACTTTTCAAAACGTCTTGAGGTGCTGCCGGTATTATCGCCTTGAAAGCGCGGTGCATACCGCCTCCTAAGCCGGCGGCTTTGATTAGTAGGCTTAAGCTAAAACGAGTCAAAAAATTAGTGCATAGCAATTTTTTAAAATCGCAGCGCTGAAAGCTAATTTTGATTATTTTTATTAGATTTGACTGTAAATCCTATCAAACAATACATATTTACAATTTTACGCTCTTTTCGTTGAAGCGAATAGAAGCGGCTTGAAGTGTATAGAAGCAACGTTAAGGACGGTTTTTTTGAATATGATGCTATAAGGCACACAAAAACGCCGAATATGGATCTATTTAAGCCGTAAAAAACGCCTGTTTATAAACAAGCGTTTAATTAATAATACAGCAAAATTGGGCATGTTACTTTCCTTAGGGTATATAGAAATTGCTGTTTCGGGGGGTATGGGGGCTAATTCCATTGGCTTAATTATGAAAAGCTTACAGTAATAAGGTAGCGGGGAATTGAAAAGCTGTGCATTTTATGTGTTTTGGCTTGAGGTAGCAAGCGACCAAGATAAACGAAAAACGAAAAAACGTCCAAGGAAATATTGCCGAAAAAATAAGGCGGGGAATGCTCCCCGCCCTTTTAAAAAAGCATTTAGTTTATTTTGCTACGGTTTCGCCTGCAAGTTTGCCGAATACTACGGTATCAACAACTGCGTTGCCGCCTAAGCGGTTGGCGCCGTGTATGCCGCCTGTAACTTCGCCGGCCGCTACAAGGCCCGGTATTATGTTGCCGTCTTTATCGAGCACATGGCATTCCGTGTCTATGCGAACGCCGCCCATTGTGTGGTGCAGGCAAGCCTGGCGGGGAGTTGCGATCCAAGGACCGTTTTCAAGCTTTATTGAAAACAGCGTGCGTCCAAACTCTTCGTCCTTGTCGTTTTCAACGCATTCGTTGTATTTTTCTATTGTAGCTTTCAAGTCTTCAACTTTCATGTCTGCGCCGGAAGCGTTGAGCTTTTCTACAAGTTCTTCAAGAGTGTCGGCTGTATAGATATATTCCTGCTCTTCAAGGAAGCTTAAGTTAAAGCCGTCTCCGGATTTGCCGTTTTTAAGATCCGGCGCGTTGCCGTCGCCCGATTCGAGGAAATAGAACATGCCGTCTGTCTGCTCAAGCGAAGCAAGGCAGATCTGGTCGCGGCGCCCGTCTTCCTGTACGAAGCGTTTTCCTTCTTTATTGATGAATATAAGTTCATCAGTGCCGTTTACGCAGCGCGGAGGGAATTTTGAAATCTGGCCGTCTTTAAGGTTGCCAAGGTAGAGCAGCTGTATCTGCTCCATTTGGCTAAGATCCGCGCCGACTTCTTTCGCCATCACAATGCCATCGCCTAATGAGCAATGGTATCTGTTAGTGGTTTTTACGTTGCTAAGGTCGTTCCATTTGCCGGATGTGTTGTATTCCTGCGCCATTTTGCCGTTTGCGGCAAAACCGCCTGTTGCAAGTATAACGCCTTTGTTTGCGGTAAACTTGTAGGTGTTGCCGTCCGTATCTTCGGCTGTTGCGCCTACTATGCGTCCATCATCGTTTTTAATTAAGCTCTTTGCGGTTGTAGAAGTTAATATTTTAACCTTATCGCCTAATTTGTCTATCTGATCCACATATGTGGTTATAAATCCCGTGCCCATGGGCATTACGGATGTATGCGTCCTTTGCCAAAGGGAACCTGCGCCCTGAGAAATATGGTCGTCAAACTGCATGCCAAGGTCTACTATCCAATCGTATCCGGCTTTGGCGTTGTAGGTAAGCGTTTTTATAAGGTCGAGAATTCCTACGCGGTCGCCGCCGTCAAATGTTTGCAGAGCATACCAAGCTTCGGAGTCGAATATATCATGGCGATCTTCTTTTTTGTATTCTTCAAATTCTTTAGCCACTTCTTCCTGAAGCGCCTTATGCTCATCCGATATAGATTCTGCCGCAATGGCGCTTTCTATTGTTGCGCGTTTTGCGTCCGTCATTGTTTCTTTGGATTGGAGTTCCTTGTCGGGTGTGTTGTAGATTGCGCCGCAAACCAAGGTATCGCCGCCTACAGCGCCGCATTTTTCAACTATTATTACGCTGTCTACGCCGCTTTCGACTGCGGATATGGCTGCTGCAAGGCCTGCGCCGCCGCCGCCCAATATTACGACATCCGCCGTCATTTCTTTTTCTTCAGGAGCGGGCTTTTCGGGTGCAGTTTTCCATTCGTCAAGGTCTGCGCCGGCTTGTTCAAGCGCATCTTTAACCGCTAATTTTATTGCGCGGCTTGTCATTGTGGCGCCCGCAATAGAATCCACCCCGTAGGACTGCGCTTCAACTATGCGCTCAGGAAGTACTGCTACAGGCGTGTCGCCTTCTAACTGCTTTTCCGTTAAAGGCGAGCCTATGCCAGCTGTTTCCTGGTGCGAAAGCACTTCGACGGATTCTATTTCATTTTCATTTACGGTTACTGCAACTTTTATTAAGTCGTTAAGGCCTAGTGCTGCGGCTTCGTATGTGCCGGGCTTGAGTGCTTTTTTGCCGCCTTCGGCGACAACTCCGCTGCTTACAAGGCTTAAAAGCATCACAAAAGCTAGCAGAGTGCTTAGTAGTTTTTTCATATTTCCTCCTTTTAATTTGCAGCCGGTATTTATTAGCTGCTCTATTAAACATATTATAAAGGACAGAATATGAGCTTTCAAGTAAAAAGCGGGCATATAATGTCCCTTTAGCAAATGTTTTATATATTGTAAATTTAATTATTCGGATTTATTGGGAAAATATTGTTTAGGGGAATGCTGGGCAAAACGCCGTTAGCGCAATTGCGGCAGAGCGCCGCGGACGCTGCGCATTGCTAATTTTATATTTTGAGCGGAGCATAAGTTAAAATAAAATACAGCGAAATAAATTCGGATATTTTGCTGACGCCCTATTATTTGCAGCGTTTAATATACTCTGAAGGGCTTATGCCGTATTCGTTTAAAAAAGCCCTATAAAAATTAGAATAGTCGCTATACCCGCAGTTTAAATATACCTGCGAAGGTGCCTGCCCGTTTGAAAGCATGATGCTGGCTTTCTGCATGCGTTTTAAGGTTATGTATTTATAAAG
>JBMNUE010000031.1:0-16454 GCA_050946095.1 Christensenellales bacterium | reverse complement strand
AAATCTCTCTTGACAGCGATGTTCATGAAATTCTGCCCTATAAAATCCGCGATCAAAAGCTTACATTAAGGCAGCTCATGACTCATACGGCAGGCATACATGACGGCAAGTCCTACGATGATCTTCTCGGCACAGGAGTACCCGTAACAGAAATGCTGAACGATGAAAATATATTGCCTAAGTCCGAAAGCTACCAATTTGAATACTCTAACCTTGGCGCAGGATTGGTAGCATGTGTTTTGGAAGCTAAATTCAACAAATCTTTCGAGCAAATAATGCAGGAAACTCTTTTTAAGCCATTGAATATTAAAGCGAGCTTTTATCCGCAGCATTTAGAAAGCAACTTTTCAAACCTTTATAATGTGCTACCATTTAGAGAAGAGCCTGAACTAAACGCATATAACAGGCAGCATAAAGACGATACAGGATGGGATAAGCCTGACCCTTTGCAGCATTATACCCTAGCGCAGGGAAACTGCAATATAAATGCTGACGGGCTTTCAAAAATTGGATGCGCTATTTTGCAGCCGGGTTTTTTAAGCGAAAATTCGCTTAAAACGATGCGCACGCCTTTTGCATCTTTTGGTAAAGACGATTGGCGGTTAAGACAGGGGATAGGCATATTCATATTTAACGATAGAAGCATTGCCAGTCACACATTGTTTGGCCATCAAGGTTTTGCATATGGCGCAATATTTGGTCTATTTATTGACTTGCAAAATAAAGATGGCATGGCACTTTGCACATCGGGCTGTTCTCTTGCTAGAAAAGAAGTGATGGCATATATAAACCTTGACTTTATGAAAATCTGGCAGCAAAGGGAATTATGGAAATAATAAATTCAATACAAAAACAACGCGGAGGGTATTATTTAGTTTCTTTTGACGATGGAGAAAAGGTTAAGATACCGCTTCCGCTTTTAAAAACTTTTCCATTAAAAATAAATACTGCTGTGGACATAGACGAATATTTTGAAACGCATCAAAAAGAAGCTTTCAAGTTTGCCGCAGAGCGAGCTGCCTATTTATTAAGCAAAAAAGATTACACTACTAAGGAAATGTATTATAAGCTTATAAATGTAGGCTATACGGATAAAACTGTGAATGAGCTTTTGCAGTATATGCTTGAACGCCGCTTTTTGGACGATGAAAGATATGCAGAAAACTATATAAGGCGTAAAAAAAATAAATACGGAAATAACAGAATAAAACAAGACCTTATTTATAAAGGCGTAGATAAAAAAATAATCCAAGAAATGCTGGAAAAGCTTGTACAAGATAGCGAAACACTTGATTTGGCGGTTGAGCTTGTAAAAAAGTATATAAAAACAAGAATGCACTTTGAAGCAAATAAGCTATATAACAATTCCATAGCTATGTTGGCGCGTAAGGGTTTTGACTTTTCAACTGCTAAAGAAGCCTATAAAATTGCATTGTCTTCTTTAGAAAGTTCTTCGGAGAAATAAAGAAGCGCTTTTCCAGCGAGCATCATTCCTGCAATAGGGGGCGTAAAAGAAGTGCTCCCAGGTACTATCTTGCCGCTTTCTTTAAATAATTGTCCCTTAACCGGTTCAGGCGAATACAGAACCGTCAGTTTTTCTATGCCGGCATTTTTATATAATTTACGCATTTTCCGGCATAGCGGACACACATTAGTATCATAAATATCCGCGAATTTAAACATACTCGGGTATGCTTTATTCCCAGTACCCATACAGGCATACGCAGGTATGTTTTTATCTTGAGCTAATTTTGCAATAAAGACCTTGGCTGCTGTATCGTCTATGGCGTCTATTATAAGGTCGCATTCGTCAAAAGGGAGCATATGAATATTATTTTCATTTACAAAAATTGAATAAGGCTCAAGCTGCACATTTGGGTTAATATCTTTTAATCTATCAATTGCTGCGTCTGTTTTTTTCATTCCTAAAGTTGAATGCAGTGCGAACAGCTGGCGGTTTATATTGCTTGGTTTGATAATATCTCCGTCTACAAGTATAAGCCTGCCTATGCCCCCGCGCACTAAGGCTTCAGCGCAAGCTGCTCCTACACCGCCTAAGCCCAAAAGCATAACTGTTTTTGATTGTATTAATTTTACAGCCTCTTCGCCTAACACAGCGGCGGTTCTTATAAATTGTTCTTCCATAGCTTCATTTTTCCTTATTTTTCTTTTGGAGGCGCAACTGCCGCAGTAAGCAAAGATACGCTTTTAGCCCCATGCGATGCGAGCTCTTTCGCGCAAGCTCTCGCCGTACTGCCGGTTGTACGCACATCATCTATAAGCAGCAAATTTAAGCCTTCTACATCTTCGCATATTGCATATGCACCTTTAACATTACTTTCTCTTTTTTCTTTTTTGTTTAAAGACGATTGTCTTTTAGTCTTTTTTATTTTTTCAAGCGCCTTTAATATAGGTATGCCATTTTGTGCGGAAATAAGTTCCGATAACCTTTCCGACTGGTTAATGCCGCGCTCTCTAAGCCTATCTTTATGCAGCGGAACCGGCACCATGGCATCAAAGGGCATGCCGTAAATGCATTGATACATAGCATCGGCAAGCGGAATAGCGGCATCATCTACAAAGCCGAATTTTAACTGTATAATAAGCTTCCGCGCAACTCCGTGGTAATGGTAAGGCGCAAATGCCTGGTAAATATTTTGCATGCCGCCTTCTTGGCAATACTTGCATGTACTGTTTGAAGAAAGCGGGGAAAGGCAGTTTAAGCAAACATATTCACTTAATTTAAGCGTTTCAAGTTCTTCTTCGCATTTTTTGCAAAGCGGCGCTCCAAAATCTATTTTTCTTGGCTCTTCGCAGCCCAAACATATAACGGGAGGCAAAAGCAAATCTACAATTTTATCAAATATTTTCATAATGTTCCTGCGTTTGGTACAACTGTTCCTTTAAAGAAGTAAATCTATTGTCTATGTACGTGTTTTGCACCATATCTTCAACGGCTTTTGGAAAACCGGCCAAAACGACCATTTTTCTTGCGCGGGTCATTGCAGTGTAAAAAAGATTTCTTGTTACAAGTATAGGAGGACCGCCTATAACGGGCATAACAACAACGGGAAATTCGCTGCCCTGGCTTTTATGCACGGACAGGCAATATGCCAAATCCAAGTCTTCAAGCTGCTTATAATCGTACTCGACTAATCTGTTATCGTCAAAGCATACTATAAGGCTTTCTTCGTATACGTCTGTTATATAGCCAATATCTCCGTTAAAAACGCCAAGGCCTTTAACTCCATCTTTTGTTTCCCACTCCAGCTGATAATTGTTCCTAGTGTGTATAACGCGATCTCCTATCCTGAATATGGTTTCATTGTAAACTATCTCGGCGTTCTCTTCTTTTTTGGGGTTTAAAGCCGCCTGCAAAAGACGGTTTAAATTTTCAACGCCGCATATGCCTTTTTTTGTAGGCGACAGCACCTGGATGCTCTGCGTTGTGTTTGTAAGGCCTAAATAATTTGGGAGCCTCTTTGAACACAAAGATAAAATTGTCTGCGCTGTTTCTTCGGCGGAGCGGCATCTATGCATAAAAAAATCACCGTTTTTTTCATTTATTATGGGCGGTTCTCCATGATTTATTCTATGCGCGTTTATAACTATGTTGCTGCCTTCTTCCTGCCTGAATATTTCAGAAAGTTCAACAGTGGGTATTATTTTGCTTTGCAAAATGTCTTTAAGCACATTGCCTGCTCCTACGCTTGGCAGCTGATCAGCATCTCCTACTAAAATAAGCTGCGTATCAGGGTCTAGCGCTCTAAGCAGGCTTCGCATAAGAAACACATCCATCATTGAAACTTCGTCCACTATAAGGCAGCTGCAGTCAAGCGCGTTGTTTTCATCATATTCGAAGCAGGATTCCTCGCCGTTAAAGGATAATAACCTGTGTACGGTTTTCGCTTCGTGATTTGTGGCTTCTTCCATGCGCTTTGCTGCGCGCCCCGTTGGCGCTGCTAAAAAAGTATATTCGGAATCGCTGGAAAGCCTTACTATGCAGTCTATTATTGTGGTTTTTCCGGTACCGGGCCCTCCTGTAATTATTAAAACGCCTTCCTGGCGTGCTCTTATTATGGCGTTTTTCTGCGAATCGCTGAACGAAATATTGTGCAGGTTTTCAAACTTGGCTATATTATCAACTTCTGCTTGCAAATCAATTGTTTTCTTTGCGGATAGCATTTGCCTTGTTAAGCGTATGGCGATTTCTTTTTCGGCAGTATAGTACCATGTTAAAAAAATTGCTTCCGTGCCGTCTATATAAGCTGTAGTTAATTCTTTAGACAAAAGCAAAGCCTGCAGCTGTACCGATAAAAGCTCTTCGCTTATTTTGAGCAAAGAAACAGCTTGTTTAACCAGCATTTCCCTTGGCAAAAATGTATGCCCGTGCATAGAGGCTGCTTGGCTTAGCACGTGCTTTATTCCGTATTGTATTCTAAAAGAGCTGTCTTTTTCTATCCCCATGGAAAAGGCGATCTTATCCGCCGTTAAAAAACCTATGCCCTTTATATCATCTATTATCTTATACGGGTTTGTACGAATTATATTTTCCGTTTCATCGCCGTAGTAATTGGTTATCCTAAGCGCCATTGAGGGGGAAATATCGTAAGACTGCAAAAACATCATGGCTTTTCGCGCTGCGAGCTGTTCATTAAAACTGCTTGTTATTTGCTGTCTGCGTTTATTTCCTATGCCCGGTATTTTTTCGAGCTTTTCAGGCTTATACATAAGCACATTAAATGTTTCAAGTCCAAATTCGCTTACTATTTTTCTCGCAGTGCTTGCGCCAACGCCCTTTATTAGACCTGACGACAAATATTTTTCTATGCCTGTTAATGTAGATGGCTGCTCTGTTTTAAAAGAGCAGGCTTTGAATTGCCGCCCATAAATCGGATGAGTATCCCAAAAACCGGAAAATTCAACCTGTTCGCCCTGGGCAAAGCTCGGCAAATTGCCGACTACGGTAACAGGCGTCCCGTCGCAGTATACGTCAAGCACAGAATATTGATTGGTGTCATTTCTAAACACTGTGTTTTCTATAGTTACGGAAATCGAATCCAAAGCAGCCTCCTCATACCGGCATTATACCATTTTTTTAAAAGGCTTCAATAATAAAAGTAATTAATCAGAAATATAATAATAAATCACATAGTGCAGACTAAATATTATTTATATGGTTTCAGGGGAAGAGGCTCCATGAGTGTAACCGTTAAAAGCTCTCAGTGCTAAGGCTGTGGAGCGTTGAAAACTATGCATTCCATACATTTTGGGCTTGAGAGGGGGCAAAGTTTCCAAGCGAAAAGACACAAAGCCAAATGTCCAAGGGCATATTATCGACAGTCTGCAAATCTTTTTTTTATAGCCGTTGAAATAATAAGATTGTTGAATGTTATAAAAATCGCTTTAAATTAGCTAAATGGTGTCTTTTGGGGGTTTTATTCAAAAACCTAAAATATTGTCTAAAGAAACAGCGGTTTTCTTTGATTAGGTTTTGAATTATCGAAAGATGCACCATTATTAAGCCAAATAAAAAGGTATAAAATTTAAATGCAATTAAAAGCTGCTTTGACTTAGGTATTATGCGAAGATATCCACACAGCGCATGTTCTTGTGCTTATTTGCTATATGTGCTAAAATATCCCGCAGAGGGAGGATGGAAAATGTGCGCATTTATGTAGACTGCCAGGGCGGGGATAATGCGCCCAAAGCTCAGGTTTTGGGTTCTTTAGCGGCTCTGCAAGAATATCCTGATTTGGAGCTTATATTGGCAGGCGACAAAAAAGCTATTAATGAATTGCTTGTGGATAAGGACATGAGCAGGATTCAAGTAGAACACTGTGAAGACAGCATTTCAAACAGCGAATCGCCTGCGCTTGCCATACGCCAAAAAAAAGATTCCACAATAGTGAAAGGCATGCTGAAGCTTCGCAATAAAGAAGCTGACGGCTTTGTTTCCTCAGGATCAACCGGCGCCGTTCTCTTAGGCGGAATGCTGCGCCTTGGAAGAATACCGGGTATAGACAGGCCTGCCTTGGCTCCGTTTATGCCAAATGGAAAAGGACAGTTTTTGCTTATAGACTGCGGTGCAAATGTCGACTGCAAGCCTGAATATCTTTTACAGTTTGCAGCTATGGGCGAAGCGTACATGAAAATCGTAAAAGGCATTGAAAATCCAAGAATAGGCCTTGTGAACATAGGCGATGAAGCTGAAAAAGGCAACGCTCTTGTAAAGGCAAGCTACCCGCTGCTTAAAAACTCCCCGTTTAACTTTGTAGGCAATATAGAAGCCCGCTACATAACTGCAGATAAGGCCGATGTTGTGGTATGCGATGGCTTTGTTGGCAACATAATACTAAAATTTATGGAAGGCGTTGCAAAAACGCTGCTTGACATTATAAAAGCAGAGCTGCTTGCAGACACGCGTTCCAAGATTGGAGCGCTTATGGCAAAACCCGCTTTTAAGCGCGTTAAAACACTATTGGATTACAAAGAAATAGGCGGCGCCCCGCTGCTTGGCGTGCAGGGTTCCGTAGTAAAAGCCCACGGTTCAAGCGACGAAAAAGCATTCGCAAACGCTATAAAACAATGCGTCAACATGGTAAAAGGCGATATTGCCAAAGCCATTGCTGATAATATACAAAGCATTAAAGAGGTGTAAATATGGTTTTAGAAACAGTAAAAAAAATGATAGCAAACCAGCTTAAGGTAGACGAAAGCCAGGTAGTAGAAGACGCCCGACTTGTTGAAGATTTAGGCGCCGACAGCGCAAATATAATGGTGCTTATTATGGACCTTGAGGACGAATACAACATGCAGGTTGATGACAGCGCCATAACGGAGCTTAAAACCGTTGGAGACATTGCTAAGTATATAGAAAAAGTAACCCAGGAATAATAAGCAAGGTCGCTGCTGCCAAACACAGCAGCTTTTAATAGTGCAGAGAAACAATATAAACAAATTAGAAAAAGAGCTGGGCTATACTTTTAAAGACAAAAAATTGCTTAATTTAGCCCTTACACATGCAAGCCTTGACGGTGCTAACAACCAAAGGCTTGAATTTTTAGGCGATGCTGTACTTGAGCTTGTCATAAGCAAAATGATATTCGACATAAGTCCCGCGATGCCGGAGGGGGATATGACTCGCATGCGCGCAAGGATCGTATGCGAAGAAGGCCTTCTGCAGGTCGCCGAAAAAATAAAATTGAGCAGTTATATAAAAATGCAAAAATCCTTTGAGCAAAAAGGCGGCCGCAATGTGAAAAGCGTGTCAAGCGATGCGCTGGAAGCCGTGCTTGGAGCGATCTTTTTGGATGGCGGCATAGACAAGGTATCGCATACTATTCATATTTTGTTTAAAGACAGCATGCAAAAAAGCGATAAGCAAAAGGATTACAAGACTGTGCTTCAAGAAAAATTGCAAAGTCTTGATTTTCCGTTGCCAAAATATTCTCTTATTAAGGAAGAAGGCCCGGATCATGCGCCAACATTTACATGCGGGGTGCATTTTGGCAGCGGCGGATTTGCGAAAGGCACTGCCGGCTCCATAAAACAAGCGGAACAGGAAGCGGCAAAATTGGCGATGCAGTCCATATATTTGAAGGAGTCTTTTAATGAAACTAAAAAGCCTTAACATATATGGTTTTAAGTCGTTCGCCCAAAGAACTGAGCTGTTTTTTGATAAGGGCATAACGGGCATTGTCGGCCCTAACGGATCGGGTAAAAGCAATATAGCGGATGCGGTCCGCTGGGTGCTTGGTGAACAAAGCCCCAAAGCCTTGCGCGGGTCAAAAATGGAAGATATCATCTTTAATGGCACGGAAAACAGAAAGCCTTTGCCTTACTGCGAAGTATCGCTTGTATTTGATAACGAGGATGGTTTCCTTCAAAGTGAATATACGGAAGTAATGGTAACAAGGCGCGTTTACCGAAACGGAGAAGGAGAGTATTATCTAAACAAAAATGCCTGCCGCCTTAAAGATATATTAGAGCTTTTTAGAGATACGGGCGTTGGCAAAGAAGGCTATTCAATTATAGGTCAAGGCAGAATAGACGATATACTTTCAGCCAAAAGCGAACAAAGACGCCAGGTGTTTGAAGAAGCGGCAGGAATTGTCACATATCGCGTGCGCAAAGAAGAAGCGGAAAGGAAACTTCAAAAAACAGAAGAAAACCTTATCCGCGTGAACGATCTGATAGATGAAATATCTTTACGATTAGAGCCCTTAAAAAAGCAAGCACAGGATGCTCAGGAATATTTGGTGCAGGCAGAGCGCCTAAAGCAGCTTGAACTTAATATATTTATTATCAGGCAGGAAAGGCTCAAGCAGCGTATGCAATCCATAGGCGAAAAAATATCTTTACATACAGAAGCCATAGCATCCGCAAAAAAAAATATTGATGAACTTTCAAAACGGAGAGATGAGCTGGATTCAGAGCAGGAGGCGCTTGATAACTATGAAAGCCGGCACAGAAAAGAACAGCTGCAGATAAGCGAAGCTTTACAGGAAATAGGCAAGCAAGAAGAAAGAAAACAGGCTGAGATAGATTCGCTTATAAAGGAAGTTTCAAGGCTTTCTGAAGAAACGATGCAAGCTGAGCAAAGGCTGAGTCTGCTTATAAATTCAAAAAACGATGCGGATACTTTGCAAAAAGCTAAGGAAAATGAGCTTATGGTTCTGGGCGAGCAGCTGGCACAAGAGAAAGAAAAGCTTAATGCGCTTGAAAATGAAGAGCAAATAGCACAAAACGCTCTTGATGAGCAGCGCGATATGCTGCTTAAAGCTGCAAACAGCATAGCAGACGCTAAAACGCTTGAAGCAAAGCACCAAACTATGCTTTCGCAATTTCAAGAACGCCAAAAACAGCTTGAGGACACTCGACAAGAACAGGAAATCAGCCTTGAAAAAGGCAGGAATTTTATTGAAACTCTTGAAAGCCATGTAAAAGAAGCTGAAGAAAAAGCAAAAACACTTAAAGAAAAGCATGAAACGCTCATTTTTAAAGATAATGCAAATATTTTAAATATTCAAAATGCAAAAGAGAAAGAGCAGAAGCTTACTCAAGATGTAAATGTTATGCAAAGCAAGCTTGCGCTGCTTAACGAGATGTCTGAAGGCTACGAGGGCTATTACAGCGCAGTTAAACAGGCGCTTAAGTTCAGCCGCGGCGATGAGCGTGTTCATGGCGTTATAGCAAAGCTTATACAGGTGCCGAAACAATATGAAACGGCGATAGATATGCTGCTTGGCGGACAGCTTCAGCATATAGTAACGCAGGATGAAGAGACAGCCAAGAACATAATAAACTATCTGCGCAAAAACCGCCTTGGAAGGACAACTTTTCTTCCGATTACTTCCGTAAAAGGACGCACGCTCGAGCCGTATGAAAGGCATGTTTTAAAATTAGACGGGTGCTTAGGCGTTGCAAGCGAGCTTATTGCGTTCGATGAACAGTACAGGGGCATAGTGGAAAACATGCTCGGAAGATGCGTTATAACGCAGGACCTTCAGAGCGCCATAGCTGTTATGCGCGCAGGTAAGTACCGCTTCAATGCGGTGACCTTGCAGGGCGATGTTATGCGATCGGGCGGTTCTATGACTGGCGGAACTTCGCAAAGCCAGTCCGTAAGTCTTTTAGGAAGAGAACGCCAAAGGAAAGAACTTGCTAAACAGCTTGAAGATTCCGAGCGTTTGCTTGTAAGTGAAAGAAAAAAAATAAATAATTTGACAGATGAATATAGCAAAACGCATACAGAATTATTAAAAACAGAAAAACTGTTAAATGATGCTGTTCTTGCTTTAGCTCTTGAAAAAGAAAAGCTTGCAAGCGCTGAACAGGAATATAAAAAGCAGGAAGAAAGCCTTAACGATACATTGAGCGCTCAGGCGCAAATTGTGTTAGCGCTTGAAGATATGCAAAAAGACTTGGACAAAGCTAAAAATTTAAGCAAGACGCGCTCTTTTGATCAGGAAGCCTTGCATGAAAGAATAAAAACAATGCAGGCCCAGCTGTATCATATACAGCAAAAAGCGGAATCCCAGCGTGATATAGTGCAGCAGGCTGTAATTGCACAGCAATCAGCGCAGCACGAACTTGATATAATGCAAAAAGAAGCCGACTATAGCGAAAAAGAACAAAAAAACCTGCATGAGATAATAAATCAAAACAAACAAAGCTCTAAAGAGGCAAACGAAAAGACAAAGGAGCTAAAATCAATACTTGCTAATCTTTCTGAACAGTATAAAAAACTGCAGTTTGAAAACAATGATATGCGGGAAGAATCTGTCAAAATTGACGAAAAAAGAAAAGAATTAAATGCCACCAGAAAGAACACAGACTATGAAACAGAGCTTAATCATAGCGAAATGAATGACGAAAGCGAAAAACTGCATAGGGCAGAACTGCTTTACGCAAGAAGCGAAGACGAGCGCAATACTATGGCATCAAACATATTTTCAAAATATGAAATGACGTATGCTCAAGCGCTTAACCATAGGTTTGATGAAGCGCCAACGCTTCCTTCTATGGAAAAAGAAGCGCATGAAAAGCGCAGCGCAATAAAGCAGTTAGGGCCCATAAACGCACATGCGGTAGAAGAATATTCACAGACAAAAGCACGCTATGACGATATGCTAATGCAAAAAAATGACGCTCAAAAGGCACAGCAAGATCTTAATAATCTTATTGATCATCTGCTAAAAGAAATGGAAACGCAGTTTACAGAAGAATTCAACAAGCTCGGCGTTTACTTTGAAGAATGCTTCAAACGGCTTTTTGGCGGAGGAAGCGCTACTCTAAAACTAAGCGACCCTTCATCTCCGCTAACCTGCGATATTGAAATAAGCGCACAGCCTCCGGGAAAACGTCTTCAGCTTTTAAGCCTTTTATCCGGCGGGGAAAGGGCCTTGACTGCGATTGCCATACTTTTTGCAATGCTAAAAATCAAACCCACACCGTTTTGCGTATTGGACGAAATAGAAGCAGCCTTGGACGATGCAAATATTGGGCACTTTTCAAATTTTCTTTCGGAATTTTCAAAGACAACGCAGTTTATCGTTGTAACGCACAGAAAAGGCACCATGGAAAGCTGCGATGCTCTTTATGGAGTAGCTATGCAGGAAAAGGGCGTAAGCACCATGGTTTCAGTAAACTTGGAAGATTATAAATTTTAAGGAGATAATATGGCAAAAGAAGGATTTTTTTCTAGACTTAAGGAAGGCTTGCAAAAAGCGCGCTCCGGCTTTACGGACAAAGTGGATGAACTTGTTCAAAGCAGTGAAAAAATAGATGAAGACTTCTACGAAGACTTGACGGATATTTTAATTATGAGCGATGCGGGCGTAAAAGCATCTGAAAGCCTTGTCGAAGAACTTAAAAACAGGGTAGAGCGTGAAAATGTAAAAGACGCCGCTGTTGCACGCAATATGCTAAAAGAAATAATGGCAGAAAACATGAATGTGCCGCGCCCCCCTCTTAGCTGGCCGATGGTTATGTTTGTAGTTGGCGTAAACGGTGTCGGGAAAACAACAACTGTCGGCAAACTCGCCATGAGATTTAAAGAAATTGGAAGAAGCGTAACGCTTGCCGCTGCAGATACGTTTAGAGCTGCAGCTGATGACCAGCTTGCAATATGGGCAGAGCGCGCTGATGTGCCGCTTATAAAGCACCAGATGGGTTCAGACCCTGCGGCAGTTGTATTTGATGCAGTGCAGTCCGCTAAGGCCCGCGGAACAGACCTTGTAATTGTGGATACGGCAGGCAGGCTGCATAACAAAAAAAATCTTATGGAAGAGCTTGGCAAAATGCGCAGGGTTATTGATAGAGAATTTCCCGAAGCTGCTGTTAGATCTATGCTTGTGTTAGACGCTACAACCGGCCAAAACGGATTAAACCAAGCCAAAGAGTTTAAAGAAGCGGCTGAAATAAACGGTATTGTGCTAACCAAGCTCGATGGTACTGCAAAAGGCGGCATAGTAATTGCCATACGCAACGAGCTGAACATACCGGTTTGGTATATAGGCGTTGGCGAAGGCATAGACGACCTTCAGGCTTTTGACGCAAAAGAGTTTGTGGAAGCCCTTTTCTAAAAAACGAAAAAAATACACTAATTTCAAGAAAAATGCGTAAATATCCAGTATATTTATAACATCTAAAGTATGGCTAACTTTAGCGACTGAAGGAAGGGATATTCATGAAAAAATTAATGCTTGGCAACGAGGCTATAGCAAGGGGAGCGTACGAAGCGGGCGCTTCTTTTGTAATAAGCTATCCGGGCACGCCTAGTACGGAAATTACCGAGGCCGCGACACAGTATAAGGAAATTTATTGCCAATGGTCGGTCAATGAAAAAGTATCATTGGAAACTGTGTTTGGAGCAAGCCTTATGGGCAAGCGCGCCATGACCTGCCTTAAGCATGTAGGTTTAAACGTTGCATCAGACGCCCTGTACACATGTGCCTACACAGGCGTTAATGCAGGTGTGGTAATAGCGTGTGCGGATGACCCGGGCATGTTTTCAAGTCAAAACGAACAGGATACGCGGCAAATAGCAAGGGCAGCCCATGTGCCGGTGCTTGAGCCTTCCGATGCGCAGGAAGCTAAGGACATGGTTAAAACTGCGTTTGAATTATCAGAAGAATACGATACTCCTGTAATACTCCGTATTACAACACGCCTTGCGCACCAAAGAACCAATGTGGAGCTTAAGAACAGGGAAGAAGCTAAAGCAAAGGAGTACAGTAAAGATCCGCAAAAATATGTTATGATGCCGGGTATGGCTAAAAAACGCCATATAAAAGTGGAGGAAAGGGAAGACAGATTAGCTAAGGATGCAAACGGCTTTGAAATAAACAGAATGGAATTGCGGTCTAAAAAAATAGGAATAATAACGGCAGGCGTTCCGTATACTTATGTAAAAGAAGTGCTCCCCGAAGCAAGCGTGCTTAAGCTGGGTTTAACTTATCCATTGCCAAAAGAAATGATTAAAAGCTTTGCTTCAAAAGTAGAAAAATTATATGTAATTGAAGAGCTGGAAGGCGTTATAGAGCAGGAAGTTAAAGCCATGGGTATAAAAGCCATAGGCAAAGAACTTACGGGCAAACAGGGAGAATTAAGCCCTGAAAAGCTCCGCAATATATTTGGTTTGCCGCAAAAACAGGCTGAAAACAAGCAATTTGCGCAGCGTCCTCCTATTCTTTGTCCCGGCTGCCCGCATAGAGCAAGCTTTTATGCTTTAAAAAAGCGCAAGCTCACAGTGTTTGGCGATATAGGATGCTATACCTTAGGCACTTTAGCGCCGCTTTCCAGCATGGACGCATCGCTTTGCATGGGCTCTTCCATAGGCATGCTGCTTGGCGCGGTGCTTTCCAAAGGAAATGATTTTTCTAAAAATGCTGTTGCCGTAATAGGAGATTCAACCTTCCTGCATTCAGGCATACAGCCGCTCATGAGCGCTGTATATTTTCAAACCCCTATAACTGTTATTGTTTTGGATAACCGAATAACGGCCATGACGGGGCACCAGCCAAATCCAGCCACCGGTAAAGATATTTACGGTAATGATGCGCCGGAACTCAATATAGAAAACTTATGCGAATCCATAGGCGCAAGAACGCGCGTTGTAAGTCCTATGGATGTTGAAAAATTTGATAATGTTTTAGAAGAAGAGCTTAATTTTAACGGAGTGAGCGTTATTGTGGCAAAGCAGCCGTGCGCCTTATTGCCCCATCAAAAAAATAAAGCTTATACTGTAGATGGCTGTAAAAACTGTAAAAAATGCTTAAAAATAGGCTGCCCTGCTATAATACCGCAGGAAAACAGCGTTATGGTGGACAATACTCTTTGCAACGGATGCGGTCTATGCGCGAGTATTTGCCCGTTTGACAGCTTCCATGTGGAGGAAAACCAATGAAGTACGATATAATTTTATCCGGAGTAGGCGGGCAGGGAGCTTTGCTCGCTGCAAAAGTACTGGCCAATTTGGCTGCCTCAAAGCAGCTTGATATCAAGATGTCCGAAGTGCATGGAATGGCTCAGCGCGGCGGCAGCGTTATTACGCATGTGCGCATGGCGGAAAAGGTGATGTCCCCTCTTATATCTATAGGTGAGGCGGATTTTGTAATAGGCTTTGAATGGCTTGAAGCCCTGCGAGCTTTAGACTATCTAAAAGAAGACGGCAAGATGATAGCTTCAACACAGGAAATTATGCCTATAACTGTTATAACGGGCAGCGCAGAATATCCTGAACACATCGAAAAAGATAATATTATTGCGCTTGATGCATTAAAACTAGCCAAGCAGGCCGGAAACGCGCGCTGTGTTAATATTGTTATGCTTGGAGTGTTATCTAATTTTCTGCCTTTTGATTTGGAAAGCTGGATATCGTCTCTTAGTGCAGCAATTAAACCGAAAATGCTAGATGTAAACATAGAAGCCTTTAAGTTAGGACGAAGCTATTATTTGAACAAACAGTCGGAGAAATAAATGGAGTTTTGGCAAAAAGACAAGGAATGCATAGATAGAAAAGTTTTAAAAGAAATTCAGCTTGAACAGCTGCAAAAGCTTATAAATAGGCTTTACAGCGATGTGCCTTTCTACAGGCAAAAAATGCTGGATACTGGTATAAAACCTGAGGATATACGTTCTTTAGACGATGTGCGGTATCTGCCCTTTACAGAGAAACAAGACCTGCGGGATAACTATCCCTTTGGTCTTTTTGCCGTTCCGAAAGAAGAGATAATCCGCTTTCACGCTTCAAGCGGTACTACAGGAAAACCAACCGTTGCTGCATACACAAAAAGGGATTTAGATAATTGGGCGGATATAATGGCGCGCGATCTTTCCTGCGCAGGTATTAACAAAAGCTCTGTTGTGCAAGTATCCTACGGCTATGGCCTTTTTACAGGCGGGCTTGGCATGCACTATGGGGTGGAAAGGCTCGGAGCAACTGTTATACCTGCTTCGGGCGGCAATACAGCAAGGCAGATACAGCTTATTAAGGATTTTAACGTTACTACAATATGCTGCACTCCAAGCTATGCCCTTAATTTAGCGGACTATATAAATGAACACGGTATCAACATAAAAGATTTTTCTTTGCGCACCGGTATATTCGGGGCTGAGCCGTGGACAGACCATATGCGCAATGAAATAGAAAACCAGCTTCACATAAAAGCGCACGATATATACGGACTCACAGAAATAATGGGGCCCGGTGTAGCTATGGAATGTGAATTTAACCAAGGTTTGCATATATGGGAGGATGCTTTTTACCCTGAAATAGTGGATGAAAAAGGACAAGTGCTGCCGGATGGCGAAGAAGGAGAGCTTGTAATAACAACGCTTCAAAAAGAAGCCATGCCGCTTTTGCGTTACCGCACGCATGATATAACAAGGCTTATAGCGCAGCCGTGTCCATGCGGAAGAACTCACAGAAAAATAGAAAAGGTAAAAATGCGCACTGACGATATGCTTATTGTACGCGGTGTCAACGTATTTCCATCTCAGGCAGAAACGCTGCTTATGCATATTGAAGGAATACGCCCTCAATTTAGGCTTACAGTGGATCGCATTAAAAATCTTGATACATTGCTTGTAGAAGTAGAGCTTGATAATAGGCTTATAGGCGATACAGTTAAGGACTTAGAAAATTTAAGAAACAAAGTAGCAAAGACCCTAAGCGAAGGCCTGCTTGTGCGCTGCGATGTAAAGCTTTTGCCGACCGGCAGCCTATCTCAGGGCGAAAATAAATTCCAGCGCGTTGTAGACTTGAGAAAGGCACGGCAATTGTAGAATATATGCCTATTATATGCTATAATATACAAAAGGGGGAAAGTTTATGGATGTGAAACAGTTATCCATATTTATAGAAAACACACCAGGAAGCTTAGTTAATCTTACAAGGCTGCTGGGGGAGCACAAAATAGACTTAATATCCCTTTCTGTTGCAGACACAAGCTCGTTTGGCATACTGCGCGGTATTGTAGCAAACCCGGATGAAGCATTGCAGGTTGTGCTAAATGCGGGCTTTACCGCAAGGCTTGATACTGTAATACCGATGGAAGTGCCGGATCAACCGGGCGCGCTCGCTAAGGTGCTTGGCTATTTGGCCGAAGCAAATATATTCGTAGAATATCTATATTCTTTCCTGCGCGACGGCGGCAAAGAAGCGTATATTATTCTGCGCACACAGCAAACGGAAGAAGCAAAAACCTTGCTTAAAAGCAAGTCTGTGCGAATATTAAGCGCTCAGGAGGTATACTTCCTTTGACCATATGCCGAAAAACCTATGCGAAAGTATCGCTTTCCGCATTAAAATATAATGCGGAAAAGCTTTCCAAGGCGCTTCCGAAAGGTAAAAAGCTCTTTGCCGTTGTAAAGGCAGACGCTTATGGGCATGGAATTGTGCCGTGTTCAAAAGCTTTTTTAGATGGCGGCGCTTATGGCCTATGCGT
>JBMNUE010000030.1:0-16549 GCA_050946095.1 Christensenellales bacterium | reverse complement strand
TAGCATAAATCTGCTTAAAAACGGCGTAAAAATTGAAGCTAAAAAGGTAACAGAAGCAGACAGCTGGAAGTGGAGCTTTGAAGGGCTTCCGAAATACGAAGACGGAAAAGAAATAAGCTATACAATTGCAGAAGACGAAGTAAAAGATTATACTTCTAAAGTGGACGGCTATAATATAACAAATACTTATATAACGCCCGAACCCACGCAAGAACCCACGCAAGAACCCACCGCAGCGCCTACGGCAAAACCCACTGCGCCGCCAAAACCAAGCTATCCAACGCTAAGCGTGCCGCTGAACGTTAAAAAGACGTTTAAAAACGCCAAGCTTTATGACGGGCAGTTTGCATTTGAACTTAAGGACAGAAACGGCAAGGTGATTGCGGAAGCCAAGAACAAGGCGGACGGAACCGTAGCATTCCCGGACCGCACCTTCAGCAAGGAAGTTGCGAACTGGACCTATACTATAAACGAAGTTAAAGGCGAAGATAAAAACATAGTTTATGACGATACGGTCTATACGGTAATGGTGACTACCAAAGCCGCAGGCGGCAAGCTTGAAGCCGAAATATCTTTAAAGAAAGACGGCATTCCCTATGACGGGGATATAGTGTTCAAAAACTCCGCAAAAGCGCCGCAGACGGGCGACAGCATCTACCAAACGCTCGGCATACTTATATCGGTTTCCGTTTTGCTGGCTGCAGCTGCATATATGCTAAACAGAAAACGCACTAATATATAAAAGTTAAAAAATCGCAAAATCTATAAACGAAACCCTAACGCCAAGGCGCTTAGCCTTGGCGTTATAGTGCCTTAAAAGCGCTGTTTAGGGGGTTGTGGCGCTTTGCTTATTTAGCGCAATAGCAATAAGCTTTAGGCGCTAAGGCTGCAAGCTATTGAAAAGCTGTGCATTCCCTGCATTTTTAGCTTGATAAAAAAAGCTTCCAAACAAAAAGACAATATGCTGATTTAGATGTTTTTAACAGCCTAAACAATAGTTCATAAAAATATTGCCGGCATATTTTTACAGGCATATTTTTTACACCCTTTCCGCTTCCTAATAAGGGAGCGGTTTTTTTTACGGCTTTTGCGCATTCCCCCATTGACATTGCGGGGATATTTGGTTAAGCTGTGGGTGATTAATTTCAAGGAGCTAAATATGAAGTACCGCAGTGTATTTGACATTATAGGCCCCGTGATGGTTGGGCCGTCGAGCTCCCATACGGCGGGGGCGGTGCGAATAGGGCAGATAGCGCGCAAGCTTTTCGGCAAAAAAATAGAAAAAGCCTATATACATTTTTACGGGTCCTTCGCTAAAACCTACAAGGGGCATGCTACGGATGTGGCTGTGCTGGCGGGTCTTATGGGGCTTTCCACTTACGACCCCAGGATACCGGACGCCTTTTCCCTGGCAAAACAGAAAGGCTTAGAGTATAAATTTTTCGAGGAAAAAGCATTGAGCCCGCACCCTAACACCGTGCAGATAGAGATGTTTTCAGGCTCCGACAAATGCGATGTTACAGGCATTTCTCTTGGCGGCGGCCTTGTGCAGATTAGCGAGGTGGACGGTTTCCCGCTCAAGCTTTCGGGGGACGCTCCTTCGCTGTTGATATTCCACAAGGACGTTTACGGCACCATAGCGCCTATTTTAACGCTTTTTGCGCAAAACAAAATAAACGTAAGCCATATGGAAGTTTCAAGGCTTGAAAAAGGCCGCCTTGCGCTTATGGCGGTAGAAACGGACCAGCCGGCTTCGGAAGAAATTATTAAAGAAATATTAAACATGCCCAACATACAGCGCGTTGTGCGCCTAAGTTAGGAGATGCCATGAAAAACATACAGCAGTTAGTAGCGGAGTGCGAAAAAAGCGGCAGACGCTTCAGCGACATAATGCTTGAAGAAGAAATAAAAAACACGGGTTTATCGCGTGAAGATATATTTAATAAAATGCGCGAAAACTATGCTGTTATGCAAAGATCCCTGCTTCAGGGCCTTGAAAATGAAAAAAGCCACTCGGGCCTTGCCGGCGGAGACGCGAAAAAGCTTAAAAGCTATTTGGACCTAAAAAACGCCTTAAGCGGAGAAAAAATATTAAAAGCCGTAAACTACGCAATCGCCATAAACGAGTGCAACGCCGCCATGGGCGTCATATGCGCAACGCCCACAGCGGGAAGCTGCGGCGTGGTGCCTGGTGTTTTGCTTGCCCTTAAGGAAACGCTTAAAAAAAGCGACGATGAAATAGTGCAGGCGCTTTTTTGCGCTGGCGCTGTCGGCTTTGTTATAGCGAACAATGCTGTAATATCGGGCGCTGCGGGGGGCTGCCAGGCGGAGGTAGGCTCCGCCTCTGCAATGGCTGCCGCAGCCTGCGTGGAGCTTGCCGGGGGAACTCCAAAAATGTGCGCAAACGCGCTTGCGATAGCCCTTAAAAATATGCTCGGGCTAAGCTGCGACCCGCTTGCGGGCCTTGTCGAAGTGCCCTGCATTAAAAGAAATGCTGCAGGTGCTGCAAACGCCTTGATAGCGGCGGATATGGCGCTTGCCGGCATACAAAGCTATGTCCCTGCGGACGAAGTTATAGACGCCATGTACAAAATAGGCATATCCCTGCCGCTTAATTTGCGCGAAACGGCTATGGGCGGCCTTGCTGCAACGGAGACCGGCAAAAAATGGAAAAAGCTGCTATGGACTAACTATGACGAAAACGAAGACGGAATACAGCAGCACGGCAATATGTAGAAACGATTAGATCAACGCATAAATACATAGATTATTAAAATAAAATTATAGCCAAAGCGCCTTGCTTTAGGCTTTTTTTAAAGCCTTGAATTGTCAAGTTAACTGCAACTCTGTTGAATGATATACTTCATAAGGCGTTTTCCAATATAAATAGTATTATGGCTAATCGTATATTTGGAATTTTCCATCTTTAATCTCGCAGAAATTTGTTCAGGAGACCACTGATGGTTAAGAAAAAGTTCTTTTACACATTTATATATATCTGGATTATCTAATTTTCTCTTAGGCTTGCACAAGATTCTTCTACGCAAATAAAGAGACTGGGCATCACAAGGGAAGTATTCCCCATTTAAACTATTTCTTTTCAGTTCTCTAGAAATAGAAGACTTGCTGCGTCCTAATAGTATTGCTATTTCAGATTGATTTTTTCCAATATCAATATAATGTTTTATCATTTCTCGTTCTTTTAGTGTAAAATGTTTATAGTGATTCATAGTTTCTCCTGATTCTTTAGTTGTCTTAGCAAACACTATTTTATCAGAAAACTATGGATCATTTTTAGTTGCACTTAGATTATAAATTCAAAGCTGAGATAAATCCCTAAAAACTCTCCGCTTTTGCACGCAAGGCGGCGAAATTCGGAAAACGAGCAGTTAAAAAACGAGCAGTTATATATAGAAAAAGCAGCGGGCTAAAAGCCTAATAAATAATAATCCGCATAAAGCTTTTAAAATACACAAAAGAGCCCTGCAATAAGGCTCTTTTGTAATCAGACGCGGAAATGATTTGTTGTGTGTAAAGAGAGGAGCGAGTTACTTGGGGTCCGCGTCCTTGCGTTCAAAAATATCCAGCACCAGCAATTCACCTTTTTCAACCGTGAAAAATATTTCATAGCCGGAAAAGAAAAATCCGTAGCGCCGTCCGTCCTTTTGGTAAGCGGGTCTAGGGTCTTCCCTAAGAAGCTTTATAAGCGGCTCCCGCTTGTCCTTTGGTATTTTCTGCAAAGGCTCGCCGCTTACTTTTAGCGGCCTGCCGTTTTTGGGCGCCCTTATGCTGTCTATGCGGTCATACGGCAGATACGGCTTTATATCTATAATAGGCGTATTGTCCGCCATGTCTATGCCGCTGACTAAAATGCTCGGCCTGTCATATATCTTGAGTATTTTTACCGGCGTCATGCCGATAGAATTCGGCCTAAATGGGGAGCGTGTGGCGAACACGCCTATGCGCTCGTTTCCGCCAAGCTTCGGCGGGCGCACCGTGGCTGAAAAACCCTTGCCCAAGTTTTTGGAAAAGAGCCATATAAGCCATATATGCGAATACATGCTAAGCCCGCGCACGGCGTTTTTGTCGCGGTATTTTTTTTCGAATTCTACAAGCCCTGTAAGCTCTTCAACGCAGCCCTGCCTCGGCAGGCCAAACTTCGTTGGAAAATCCGTTCTTATGCGGGCTATAGGCTCTATTTCGTACAATTATTCCTTTCCTAATACGCCGCTTCTTTTAACGGCTAAAACTATGGGCGGTATTATGAGCAAATGCAGCACTATGCCGGGAAGGCTGCCAAGCACGGTTCCTTGTATGAACATATTGAATGTATAGCTTTTCCCCGAGCCCATAAGCATAAAGTGCATAACTATGCCGTATACTATGCGGCCTATTGCCATGCTTAAAACAAGGGATAGGTACACATTCGCCGTTAAATTCATTTTGCTGAAAGCCTTGTGCAAAAGCCCCGCCGCAAGGCCGTATGCGCAAAGCTCAAACGCCATGGCGAGAGCCATAGGGTACATGGGCGGCATGCCTAAAACCAGGCTTCTTAAAAGCGGCGCCGAAAAGCCCACGGCAGCGCCCCAGACTGGGCCTGCTAAAAAGCCGCATATAAGCACTGGTATATGCATGGGGGACAGCATTTTGCCAACTTCCTGTATAAGGCCGGTAAGAAACGGCAGCAAAAATGCCAGGGCAAGGCATATGCCTGCCACAGTTAGTTTTTGTGTACGGGACATAATTCCTCCAAAATAGCTTCTGCTTAAAAATTTAGGGGCTTCTGCCCGCTTTTGCTTCATGCGTATATTATTATAGCAGCAGCGGAGAAAACATTCAACGGCAAAAATCTATGCAAGGCAAAGGCAGACAAGCTGCCGCTTAAGCTGCGGATATACTGCAGGCAAATATACTTCAGGCAAATTCTTTCATAATTTAGTAAAGTACTGTTTGTGTTTCAAGGAGCAAAATCCCTTAAAGCGCAATGGTTAAAGGCTTACGGTGCTTAAGCTGCGAATATACTGCAGGCAAATTCTTTCACAATTTAGTAAAACATTGTTTAGATTTAAAGGGGAAATCCACTAAAGCGCTACGGTTAAAGGCTTACAGCGCTTAAGCTGCGGATATACTGCAGGCAAATATACTTCAGGCAATTTTTTCATAATTTAGCAAAGCATTGTTCAGGTTTAATGGGGCAAAGCCCCTAAAGCGCCACGGTTAAAGGCTTGCAGAGCTTAAGCTGCGGATATATTGCAGGCAAATACACTGCAGGCAATTTTTTCATAATTTAGTAAAGCATTGTTTATGTTTAATGGAGCAAAATCCCCTAAAGCGCCACGGTTAAAGACTTACGCCGCTTAAGCTGCGGGGCATTGTGAATTTTAGCACGGAGAGTAAATATTAAAAGCGAAAATACGCACGGCAATAGCCCTAAATACATATTGCCGGCAGATCGTTTCTATAAACTTGTTTTTAGGAGCTTTTAGGAAACTCATGTTTGGTAGCTATCGATACGCCCTGCCCTGCGGCGCTATTATTTGCTCTTTTCTTGTTGAATATAATTCAGCGACTCAAAATTGTATCTTTCTCTTTTTTTAGATTTTTTGCCGTATTCTATCGCTTTTTTGGGGCAATAGCCTATGCACGCCATGCAGTGAGTGCAGTTATTATTCCAATGCGGCCTTCCGTTTTTCATAGTTATGTTGTTAAGGGGGCATAGCTTGGCGCATTTTTCGCAGCCTATGCAGCTATCGGCTGCGTAAAACGCTTTTGATTTAACGAAAGCGGGGTAAAAAACCGCATTCGCGGGGCCGCTTAAAAAACTCTTAAGCGGATTGTTTTTATTTGCTGAAAACGCATGGCCTTTTTCTATAAGCTTTGCCGCCTTGTCTATTTCTGGCTCCGCTTTTAAAACTATCCGCCTTGCTTCGTCTAAACCCGGCGTATTAAACATAGCTATATAGTTTTCCGGCATTATTATCTGCGCCGTTCCCATATAGGCAAAAGCCTTTTCGCGGCATAGGCTTTTGTTGTATTTTTCGGCGTTTCCTATCGAATCCCCGCAGTTCATAACAAACCATGCCCGCTTTTCCCCTTCAAAGGGCGTTTTAAGTATCCAGTCCTTAACAATGCGCGGTATTCTCCATGCATAGGTTGGAAAAACGAACACTATGCGCTGCTTAGCATTTATGCTGTTTATGCTGCCTAATTTTATTGCGTCATTTATGCAAAACAGCTCATCACCGAGCCTGCTTGCTATGCGCTCTGCTATATACCTGCTGTTTCCGGTGCCCGTAAAATATAAAACCATTTTCCCCCTCCAAAAGAATCATTTTTTAAGCGCTGCTAAAGAACAATTCAGAAATTTTTCCAAGCTGTAAGTTTCATACAGCAATATACCATACCGGCAGCGAATATCCAATAATGCAGGCTGGCGAAAGCTTTGCTATCAAAGCTCGGCTGCTTGGAGTTTCCCAAGCCGCCGCCAGCTAAACTTAAGGAAAACGGTTCTTTTCCGCCTTGCAAAATATGAGCAAAAAAGGTATGATTTATACAAATATATTTGGAGGTGCAATATGCGTTCTATACCTATTAAACTAAGCTTTGCTGAAGAAGTTAAGACATTTGTAAACATTGCCAACCGCTATCCCTACGATATGGACCTGCGCGCAGGCCGCCACGTGGTCGATGCAAAATCCATCTTGGGCATATTTTCCCTCGACCTTTCGCAGCCCATCACCTTGGAAGTATATTCAGACGACTGCGAAGACCTCGTAAAGGACTTGGAGCCTTATATAACGGAATAAAGCGGAAAAGCAAATGTTAATCTGCGATTCTCATTGCGACACGCTGTACAAGCTTTATACTAAGGATACTAAAGACTTAGACATAACGCCCGAAAAATTAAAGCAGGGCGGCGTAAATCTGCAGACCTGCGCCATGTACGTCGGCACATCGCCAAAAAAGGAAGATATTAATTCCGCCGTCCATGGCATGCTTGAAATTGTTGAAATTTTAAAGCAAAAAGGCCTTGAGTTTGCGGATGGGCCGTCTTTTGCGCGCGAAGGCGAAACAAAATATATGCTCTCTGTGGAGGGCTGCGAACCCATGGAAGACGACCTTTCTTCAATAGAAAAGTTCAGAAGCCTTGGCGTCCGCATGGCGGCGCTCACCTGGAATTACGACAACAAGCTTGCGTCCTGCCATAAGGGAGAGCAGGATCGCGGCTTAACGCAACTTGGCAGGGAAGCGTTAAAAGAGTTTAACCGCTTGAACATTGCTGCGGACCTATCCCATATTAATGAAAAAGGCTTTTGGGATGCGCTTGAAAATTCCGAAAAGCCGCCCATGGCTTCGCACAGCTGCGCTAAAGCGCTGTGCAAAAAAAGCCGCAACTTAAGCGATGAGCAGCTGCGCGCTTTGTTTTCTGCGGGCGGTTTTGTGGGCGTGAACTTTTACCCCGCATTTTTGAGCGATACCGGCAAGGCCGGCTTTAGCGACATACTGCGCCATATTATGCATATGTACGAAATGGGCGGCAGCGGCAAGGTAGGTTTCGGGAGCGATTTTGACGGCATAGAAACCAAGCCCCAAGGCCTAAAGGACGCAAGGGACTACCCTGCGCTTTTGGATTACCTTAAAAAAAGCGGAGAGCTAAGCCAAAAAGACGTGGAAGACATAGCCGGCAAGGCTTTTATCTCCTATTTTGAAAGGATATAGCGGGCTGTCTAAATATGCCCGCAGGCATATTGCCGCAGGCCTTTTGTTTGGGAGCTTTTTATAATGCAATATAAAAAGCCGGTTTTTTGCGGGCCTGCGCTATAAAAAAGCCCGCTGCTTTCTGCGATTAGGCTTTGCCTTAAACCGCAGCTGCAATGCTTAATAGCGTTTGGAAAATTAAGAAAGTATAACATGCTGCGGCACTTGAACAGCAAACACATCAGCTGCAATGCTTAATAGCGTTTGGAAAATTAAGAAAGGGACAAAATGGAAACCAAAATAGACATAAAATTATTTAATCCTAAAGAAGACAGATCGCGCGAAAATATAGTTTTTTTGTGCGCGGGAAAGGACGCCCTGTCCGCCCTTTGCAAGACTGCGGCGGACACAGCCGAAGCGTTCAACAAGGAAGCGGGCGAAGTCGCCGCTTCGCAGTGCGTTGAAAACGGCAAAGTCGCGCGCCGCTGGTTTGTGTATGTGGACAGCGCCGATTACGATTCGATAGAAGCAGCGCTTGAAAACATATTGGCAAAGGCGCGCGAAGAAAATATTGAAAACTTGAGCCTCGCAATTTCAAAAGGCTTTGAAGATTGCACCGAAGGCATATATAAAAAGCTTTATCTAAGCAACAACAATTTCGATAACCACAAAAAGCAGGGCCTATCCGTTAAAAACACGCCTTTTGTAAACAAAAAGCAGATAAACATAAGCCTGCTTTTGCAGGACGGATACGACCTTCAAAAAGAAAATAAAAAATTAGAAATAAATTCTAAAATAGCTTCCGGCATATCGCTTGCGCGCTGGCTTGTAAACGAGCCTGCCAATGTTATGACGCCTTCCCGCCTGGCGGAGGAAGCCAAAAAAGCGGGCGAAAAATCCGGTTTTTCCGTTAAAGTGTACGATGAAAAGCAGATACAGGAAATGCGCCTGGACGCCTTTTATTCGGTCGCCAAGGGCAGCGACAACCCGCCCCGCTTTATAATGGCGGAGTATAAGAACAATCCAAAAAGCGATAAGCTTTTGGCGCTTGTCGGCAAGGGGCTTTGCTACGATTCCGGCGGCTATGCAATTAAGCCGGGCCCTTCCATGAACACCATGTTTACGGATATGGGGGGAGCGGCAGCTGTAATAGGCGCCATGTATATACTTTCATCTCTTAAGCTGCCCGTTAATGTTGTGGCTGTGGTCGCCGCGTGCGAAAACATGGTGTCGGGCCATGCTTACAGGAACGGGGATATAATTTCAAGCCACGCCGGCAAATCGATAGAAGTAGTAAATACGGATGCAGAAGGCAGGCTCACCTTGGCAGACGCCATAAGCTATGCCGCAGCAGAGCTTAATGCAGACGCCATAATAGATATAGCAACCCTTACCGGCGCTGTTTTAATAGCGCTCGGCGAAGAAATAACGGGCCTTGTTTCAGACGATGAAGAGCTTGCGGAAAATCTATTAAAGCAGTCTAAAATATGCGGCGATAAGCTTTGGAGGCTTCCGCATTTCGAATCCTTAGAAAAGCTCAACAAGTCCGACAGGGCGGATATTAAAAACAGCGGCGGCCGCCCAGCAGGCACCGCTACGGCAGCGCTCTTCTGCCGCGCGTTCACCCACGGCAAGCGCTGGGCGCATCTTGATATAGCCGGCACTGTCTACAGCGAAAAAGGCAGCAGCAAGGCCCCCGCAGGCGCTACCGGCGTAGGCGCGGAGCTGCTTTCAAGAGCCGCCTATGAGTTCTTTAATGAATAAAACTTGTTAGAAAAGCTTGTTAAACTATTAAGCGCCGGTTTTCCGGCGCTTTAAAATTTAGCGTAAATGTATCAAAATATAAGCAGATATCTCCGTTTAATTTAGCTGCCGATTTATCTTCCGCTGCCCGGTTTTTTAAAAAACAGCTGCATATATAAGCAGGGCAAGCTTTGAAGCTTAAAATTTGCCGCAGTCGTATATTTAAGGCTTTTCAAAATATAATGTATCAAAATACAAGCAGATATCCCCGTTTAATTTAGCTGCCGATTTATCTTCCGCTGCCCGATTTTTTAAAAACAGCCGAATATATAAGCAGGGCAAGCTTTGAAGCTTAAAATTTGCCGCAGGCGTATGTTTAAGGTTTTTCAAAATATAATGTATCAGAATACAAGCAGATATCTCCATTTAATTTAACTGCCGATTAATCTTTCGCTGTTCGATTTTCTTAAAAACAGCTGCATATATAAGCAGGGCAAGCTTTGAAGCTTAAAATTTGCCGCAGTCGTATATTTAAGGCTTTTCAAAATATAATGTATCAGAATACAAGCAAATACACTCCGTTTAATTTAGCTGCCGATTAATCTTCCGCTGCCCGATTTTTTAAAAACAGCTGCATATATAAGCAGGGCAAGCTTTGAAGCTTAAAATTTGCCGCAGGCGGATGTTTAAGGCTTTTCAAAATATAATGTATCAGAATACAAGCAGATATCTCCGTTTAATTTAACTGCCGATTTATCTTCTGCTGCCCGATTTTTTAAAAACAGCCGAATATATAAGCAGGGCAAGCTTTGAAGCTTAAAATTTGCCGCAGTCGTATATTTAAGGCTTTTCAAAATATACGGCCATATCTAAAGAGCGGTCGCTGTTGTCAAGCGGCAGCAAATCGCCTTCCGCTATTTTGCCTGACCTTGATGCGATAATGCCGCTCCCTAAAGCTTTAAATCCGGCGGATTCGCAAAAGGCTTCGAATACTTCATAGGAAGACCATATAGCTCCTTGCTTCATTAGGTATTCATGTGTCTTGCACCCGTGTTCAAAAAACATCTCGATTAGGGCAAGCTTCCCGCCGCGCTTTAAGCAGCGGTAAGTTTCGCGTATTAAACCCGCATAGTTTTCCACGTTGTTTAAAAGATATCCGGTGAAAATATCTACGGATTCGTCTTTAAACGGCAATTCTCTGTTTAGATCTAAATTAAAAACGAAAAAATTACTCCTGCTGCAAGCTTTAGCGTGCGCTTTTGCTATTGAAGGGCTGGCGTCTGTTGCTATGAATATGTCCTTTTCTTTTAAATTGTCCAAAATAGGCGCAAAATATCCCGAAGGGCCGCTTGCCAGGTCCGCCTTTACGCCGTCAACGCTTGAAACAAAATCTGCGAATTGCTTAAGCTTCTCGTTTTCAGCCATACGCTTTCTTTGAGCTGAATAATTTTGTTCCATATTAAGGCTTGTTTTGTTTTGCTTAATATGCTCTTCAAGCGCTTTCGACCAAGCAGGCATAGAATCGTTTCCAGCAAAGAAGTTAAATATATTTTTATCCTTCCTATAATAAACACCGTCTTTTATTATGCCGTCTATCATTTATACCTCCTTTTAAGGCTTATAAAATTTAAAAAATTTTAAGGCTGTCTGTAGCGCGCACAGGGACGCTTTGCAACAGCGTATTTGGCGTTAGTGGCGGAAGCACTGTCGGCAGCACGCAGGGACGCTTTGCCGTGTGTCTTTTCGTTTGGAAGCTTTGCCCTGCTCAAGCCAAAAATGCAGGGAATACATTGCTTTTAAACGCCCCGCGGCCGAAGCCTTTAACGATTGCGCTCATTGGCTTAGCTGCCCTAAACTTTTAACCTGTCTGTAATCCAAACAATTTTTATATTAATAGCTTCAGTCAAACCGCGCGGCCCAGTTTTCATCCTCAAGCGCTTCAAAGCACATTTTTATCTGCTCTGCGCTGCATTTTTCTTCGGCCAATTCAGGCAGCTCGTCAAGAGCAAAATACCCGCTTGCTTCGGTTTCAATATTAGGCGCAAATGCCCCGCTTATTTTTTCGCCTAAATAAAATATTTTTACCACGCCATAAGCATAAGGCGGCGAGTTGTGCCTGTCCCTGTCCTGAACGGCGATAACTTTTTTAATAACTATATCAAGCCCTGCTTCTTCCTTTGTTTCCTTAACGGCGTTGTCCGCCGGCGACATATTGTATTCGCACCAGCCGCCTGGAAGCGCCCACTTCCCCTTTTCGCGCACGAGCAGTACCTTGCCGTTTTCAAAAACGGCGGCCCGCGTGTCTACTTTGGGGGTCTGGTATCCCACGTCCCCGCAGAACAAATCCTTGATTTTTTCTGCAGGCATATCAGCGCGCGAAAGCATCATTTCTGCGGATATTTCGCGTATTCTTTGATAGCGCTCCCTGTCAAACGCGTCTTTTCCATAGAAAAGCCCGGCCTGCGCAAGGCTCTGCAGCTCTTTCGCCCATTCAACAATAATGTCGCTCATATACATTCTTCCCTTGCTTAAAGATATTTTAATTATAATCAATGCAAAGCGCAATGCAAGCGGCAATAAATGTGCCGCCCGCCTTTTTTATTTAGCTGCAAGGCATTTTAGCGCCCTGCAAGCTATTGACAGCGTTTTGCCGTACATGCTATAAATTGACTGAAGACGCTTTTTTAGCGTCCTGCGCTTTAGGCGTCCCGGGAGGATTTATGGATACTTTGGTAAAAGAATATAATATAGAAGCTTCGCAGTGCGACCGCTTTGGCAGGCTAAGCCCTCAAAATATGCTAAACATAATACAGGAGATTTCGGACGAGCACACCACGCTCTGCGGCTTTGGCAGGGAGCCTTTGGCTAAAGAAAACGCCGTATGGGTGCTTGTAAGCCACGAGCTGCATATACTGCGCTACCCTGAATATATGGAAAAAATACGGGTAAGCGTGTACCCTAAAACTCCAAGGCGCACCTTGTTCCCGCGCTACACTGCGTTTGAAAGCGAAAAGGGCGAAAGGCTTATAGATGCTGCGAGCCTTTGGACCATTATGGATATAAACACTTTGGCCATGAAAAAGCTGCCCTGGGTAGCTGAATCTATGCCCAAAAATACAGACAAGAAACCGCCCATACGCTACCCCTCAAGCGCCGCGCGCCTTGATGAAAACGCTGAAGACCACGTTTACAGCCCCCGCTTTTCGGATTACGATATAAACGGCCATATAAACAACACGCGCTGCGTGCTTTGGCTTACGGACCTTTTGGGAGAAGAGGTCTTGCATTTTCACCCCATAGAAAAGCTTTGCATAAACTACAACAAGGAGCTGCGCGGCAATGAAGACATTACTCTAAGGCTTGCCCATAAGGATTTGCAGCTCTCGCTAAGCTGCATCAGGGACGGCTTTTCCCATGTGGATTTAAGCGCCGCGCTTTTTGAAGACGGTAAGGACACAGTTTCCAAGCTTGCAGCTAGCAGATAACTTAACAAAAAAATATAACGCCTAAAAAGATTTCTCGACAATACGGCTTATGTGTGGTATATTGTTACAAACATATGAAGCTTTGTAAAATGTAAGGAGGATCATATGAAAAACAAGTTTTTAAAAGCAGGCTGCCTTTTTATGGCGTTGCTGCTTCTGTTATCTCTAAGCCCCGCCATCGCTGAAAAAAAGGCGGATAAAAAAGAAGAAACGCCGCCGCCGGCGACAAAGGCGTCCATTGCTTCCGACGCTTCCCTGCTGCTTGAACCGCGCGCGGATGCTGCGTTTGTGGCGGGCGTTATGGCAGATACCCAGGTGGATGTTCTGGAGATGGGCCTTACATGGTCCAAGGTGGATGCAGGCCTTGCTCAAGGCTATTTAGCCAGCCGCTTCCTTAAGTTTTCGGATGTGGCGGAAGATAAGACATTCGCCGTAGTTTCAGCAAGAAACGGCAGGCTTACGCTCCGCGAAAAGCCGAGCACCAAGGCAAGGGCTTTAGCAAAGCTTAACAACGGCACTGTAACGGCCGTGCTTGAAGAAGAAGCGGACAATTTCACCAAGGTTGCGGTAAACGGCAAAGAAGGCTATCTGCTCACAAACCATCTTGAGTTTTCAGCTGCAAAGGAATCCGTAGGCACGGGCGTGGTAATACATCCGGATCACCCCGGCAAGTCCCGCAAAATCCGCATGCGCTGGAGCGACAAAACAGGCGAAAATATAATAGGAAATGTCTTAACCAACACGCCCGTGGTAATAGTCAGCAAGGGCGAAAACTGGTACGAGATAGAAACCTTAGGCAAAATAGGCTATATGATGAAAAAATACATACAGGAGGACGAAGCTCCCAAGGCTCCGGAAGCGACATTAATACCGGTTCCTGTCCCGCTGGCGCCTCAGGCCCCTGAAGCGCCGCAGCAGGAAGCTCCGCAGGCTCCGCAAGCTCCCCAGGCTTCCGAACAGCCTTTTGTTTCTTCGCCGCCCCCTACGCCGGACCCAAACAGCGAATATGTTAACGAGTCGGAGCTTGTCGGCCTGCCGGACGAAGAATGATTTTTAAACGCTCTCTAAACGGGGGCGTTTTAAAGTGCCGGCAATGTGTTAAAAGACATATCGCCGTGCGTCTTTTCGATATGGAGCTTTGCCTTACTAAAGCTAAAACATAAAGAATGCATAGTTTTTCAAAGCTTTGCGGTTTTAGCGGTGAAGCTGGTTATGATTTAGCAATGGAGCTTTGCTTATTAAGCTTTTAAACTTTTAAACAATACCTTGCCAAAGAGCGTTTTATTTTTTCGTGCACGCCCCTTCAAGTCAAAAATGTAAAAAATACGCATCTTTTCAAAGCTTTATGGTTTTAGCGGTGAAGCTCTTCGCGACTACACGACTATATTATTAATGGGGTTTTGATTTTTAAGCTTTTAAACTTTTAAACAATACTTTGCCGAATAGAATTGTTGCTTATTAATATAAGTTCCCTTCAAGTCAAAAATGTGAATAATTCACAGTTTTTCAAAGCTTTGCGGCTTTAGCGCTGAAGCTCTTCGCAACTACATTAATGGGGCTATGCTTTTTAAGCTCCTAAATAATAATTTGCTAATACTTTGCAAAAAAGCGTTATTGCTTGTTCGTGCACGCCCCCTAAAGTCAAAAATGTGAATAATTAACAGTTTTTCAAAGCTTTGCGGGCTCAGCGGTGAAGCTTTTTGCGACTACATTAATGTGAGCTATGATTTTCAAGCCCCTAAAGTCAAAAAATGTAAATAATTCACAGTTTTTCAAAGCTTTATGGTTTTAGCGCTGAAGCTTTTCGCAACTACATTAATGTGAGCTATGATTTTCAAGCCCCTAAAGTCAAAAAATGTAAATAATTCACAGTTTTTCAAAGCTTTATGGTTTTAGCGCTGAAGCTCTTCGCAACTACATTAATGGGGCTATGCTTTTTAAGCTCCTAAATAATAATTTGCTAATACTTTGCAAAAAAGCGTTATTGCTTGTTCTTGCACGCCCTCTAAAGTCAAAAATGTGAATAATGCATATCTTTTCAAAGCTTTGCGGTTTTAGCGCTGAAGTTTTTCGCGACTATATTAATGGGGCTATGCTTTTTAAGCCCCTAAATAATAATTTGCTAATACTTTGCCAAAGAGCGTTATTGCTTGTTCGTGCACGCCCTTCAAGTCAAAAATGTAAATAATGCATAGTTTTTCAAAGCTTTGCGGTTTTAGCGCTGAAGTTTTTCGCAACTACATTAATGTGAGCTATGATTTTCAAGCCCCTAAATAATAATTTGCTAATAATTTGCAAAATAGCGTTATTGCTTGTTCGTGCAAGCTCCTTCAAGTCAAAAATGTAAATAATGCATATCTTTTCAAAGCTTTATGGTTTTAGCGGTGAAGCTCTTCGCGACTACATGACTACATTATTAATGGGGCTATGATTTTTAATCCAACAAAGAATATTTTTCCTGCAATCTGAAATGTTTTTTGCGGGCCGTTTTTTAATGCCGGCCAACAAATCTTTTTTTGGCGCATTGCATGGTAAAGCTGATGCATAAAACTCACAAAAGATCATATATATTTATAGTATCAGCCTTGATTTTTCATGGTTTTTATTTAACCTAACCGGAAGCAAGGCAAAAAAACGCAATAAGAAAGCTCAATAAATCCATATATAATCTGTAAAAATCCGCAGAATGCGCAAAATGCAAAATTCAAAGCCCCGCTTTTATTTTGCTTTAAATACAGCGATGAATTTTGGGAAGAAGTTTACACTTTATTTTTAAAAATGCATTGACATGTGCAAATGTTTGTAATAAAATTGTAATGAATCATTGCAGCTTTTAATTATTGCAGTTTTAAGGAGGTTCGGCATGTTAAAAAAACGCAGAACTCGTTTTGTTTTCATTTTAGTAATTATAAGCCTTTTATCGGCATTCTATCCCGCTGCCTTTGCGCAGCCCGATTTTCCGCCGGTAAGCATTGTCGCTTCTTGGGCGGATTCTAATGGCAATCCGCAGCAGGCTATGGCGCAGCAGCTAAGCTTCCCCGGCTACGAAAACGCCTATTGGCTGTACCTGCCGCAGGAAGCGGTGCAGGCGGACGCCATGCTAAGCTTTGCGGATAACTACGGCCAGTATCCTGGCGGCTTTACGCAGCCAAACGGCACGCCTTTGAGCCTTTTGGACTTTGAAGAAGCCGGGGCGGACCTTTCGCAGGAGCCCGTTTACTTCCAAGGCCTGGATGCTAACGGCGAGCCCTTGGCGGACTTTATGCTCTACATTTCCACGCAAGCGGAGATCCCCGCCCCGCCAACAGCGGAAAATGCCGTTGTTTTCGTTCGCTATTTGGACAGAGCGGGAGATGCGGAACTGCTGCCCTCGCAAACCGCAGAAATAGCGCCCGGCACGCAGCAGACTTTCTATGCAGAAAACATAGACAACTACACACCCGAAACTCCCGAAATCACTGTAACAGTAGATGCTAATGGCATACCTGATATGCCGGAAGTAGTGTTTTACTACAACGCAATACCTATAGCAAACGCTGTTTTGAATGTACGCTACATAGACAGCGCAAGCGGCGCAAATCTATTAGAGCCGCAGACGGTGGAAATAGCGCCCGGCACGCAGC
>JBMNUE010000029.1:0-16582 GCA_050946095.1 Christensenellales bacterium | reverse complement strand
TAATCGGTTATCCTTTGACCGATAGAGGTTATTTTATGTAATAGAAATAATTTATGTATAAATAAGCGATGAAATCAAATAGTGATACATAGAGTGTTATTAATTTTTTGACTAGTATACAATCTTGTGAGTAGAAACTTCCCCATATAAATGCTTATGGTAACACTTGAATAAGTTATGTCTAACTGCGCTTGTGCTAATTGATAAAGAATGGAATATAGCCGCCGTTTCTCAATTTAAGGATAAGTAGGTACATAGTGTCTAAACTAATATATATTCTTCGATATTGATAGCCGCTGCGATGGCTAATTCTATCTTGAATTTTTTTTATGCTTTGCAGCGCCAACTTTGTTAGAAACTTCAGTTTCCATCATTTGATTGCACAGTCACTCCAACATACTAAGCATGGGGTCTTTAGCTGCCATGAACTGGAAGAGCAATTCGATAAAACTCATGTTATCATAGTTTTGAGTGTTGGGATTTTCTCATTGTGAATGTGTTTGAACAGTATATATTGTAGCGGAATCCCAGTGGCTTGTACATAACATACATTGGTTAAAGCTGTAGACTCTATTTGATAGCACAAATATTTTTGAAAGTCAGAATATATCCATATATGGTGTTCTATCAATCACATGAACTGTCTATTGGGGATAATGATCGGTATTTTATCTGCTGGCATTTCTTCCGCATTGAAGTTTCTGTCACTAATGATAGGCTTCTTTTTGAAAAATGCCATACTAGAAAATTGAAAAAATATGATATTGAACAGAATCTTAAAATTCAACATTTTTGACCCAAACGATGATGAATGCAGCAGCAGAAACAATCGCCATACCAATATGTTAGTGGGGTGTCGTCTTTTGGGACATATTGCTTTGATTTTATGGGTGTTAAACTACAGCTTTACATTGATCCAATTTTCATTAGCTTTATTCTGACAGATCTTGTTGTTTCTAACAACAACTTTATTCTGTACTTTATGCGATGTTAATGAAGATGAATATTTAATTTGTAGCCTATAAAACGCAGTCTTTTATGTTGTACATGTTGCTTTTTTTGTGCGGATGGGTATAATATTTATGTTGCAATAATGCGTAATGCGATGCCAATAGCAACAGAACGGAGTGCTTAATCATGAAACATTTATCCCTAAAACTTCTCGCTGAGACTGTAATTAGCCGCAGAAAAACATTGAAGATGTCTCAGACGACTCTTTCTGAAAAAACAAATATTAATCGTTCCATACTGTCACGGCTTGAAAGCGAAGACTATAGCCCTTCTGTGGATCAACTGCTTTCTTTGTCTTCCGTATTAGGCTTTGCGGTTTCTGATGTCATTGTAGATGATGAGATGGGACCTGCGGCGGTCGAGAGAAAGAAGATTGCCGTTGCTGGAACCGGATATGTGGGTTTGTCTCTTGCTGTTTTGCTTGCTCAGCATAATGATGTTATTGCTGTAGATATTGTTGAAGATAAAGTAGAAAAAATCAATAATTGGCAATCGCCAATTCAGGATGAATATATTGAAAAATATTTGGCGGAGCACGAGAAAAGAAAGCTGTCCCTTTCTGCCACAATAGATGCGGCTGCGGCATACAGCAATGTTGATTTTGTTATTGTCGCAGCTCCTACAAATTATGATCCAAAGACGAATTTTTTTGATTGCAGCGCAGTTGAATCTGTTTTAGCTGTAATAAAGGAAGCAAATGCAGAAAAGAAAACTAAACCTACCGTGGTAATCAAATCTACAATTCCTGTGGGATATACAGTTCAGGTCCGCGAAAAGATGGGTATGGATAACATTATTTTTAGTCCGGAGTTTCTTCGTGAGTCAAAAGCTCTATATGACAACCTTTACCCAAGCAGGATAATTGTGGGAACTGATTCCAAGAATCAGAATTCAGCAGAAGAGTTTGCAGCTTTGCTGCAGCAAGGTGCAATAAAAACATCTATACCTGTGCTATATATGGGAACTACTGAAGCGGAAGCAACAAAGTTATTTGCTAATACATACCTTGCCTTACGCGTTAGTTATTTTAATGAACTTGACACTTATGCAGAAATGAAAGAACTCAAGACAGCTCCTATTATCAAAGGTGTTTGTCTAGATCCGCGTATAGGTGACCATTACAATAATCCGTCATTTGGATATGGTGGATATTGTTTACCAAAAGACACAAAACAACTTCTCGCAAATTATCAAGATGTACCTCAAAATCTTATGCAAGCAATTGTTGCAAGCAACAGAACAAGAAAAGATTTTATTGCTGATAGAGTCTTAGAGATTGCCGGAACCTATGAGAGTAATGAAGCATATTCATCGTTTCGCGAGAATCAACAGAATAAAGCAATTATTGGTGTATATCGTCTAACGATGAAGTCCAATTCGGATAATTTTCGTCAATCTGCAATTCAAGGTGTCATGAAGCGCATCAAAGCTAAAGGCGCGAATGTGGTTATTTATGAGCCTACGTTGAAAGATGGTACTACATTTTTCGGCTCTCTTGTGGTAAATGATATAAATCAATTTAAAGAAATGTGCGGCTGCATTATCGCTAATCGTTATGATAGGGTGCTGGATGATGTAAAAGATAAAGTGTATACTCGTGACCTTTTCAGGAGGGACTAAAAAAATGGAAAATATAGATCTGAACGGTAAGCCAATATTGGTCACGGGTTCTCCTGGGTTTATAGGTGCAAATCTTGTTATCCGTCTACTTAAGGAAATGAGCGGCGGGACGATTGTAAGTCTAGATAACATGAACGACTATTATGATCCAAAGCTTAAAGAGTATCGTCTGGAAAGGATCGAGCAGGCCGCAAAGTATTCCAATGTTAAGCATGTGTTTATTAAGGGCTCCATAGCTGATAAAGAGCTGGTGGATAAATTATTTCAAGAATATCAGTTTAACGTTGTGGTAAACCTTGCGGCTCAGGCTGGTGTGCGTTATTCTATTTCTAATCCGGATGTTTATATCGAGTCTAATATTATTGGATTTTATAATCTGTTGGAAGCTTGTCGTTATAATCCAGTTGAACATTTTGTGTATGCTTCCTCATCTTCAGTATACGGCGGCAACAAAAAAGTGCCGTTTTCGGTAGATGACAAGGTAGATAACCCTGTTAGCCTTTATGCTGCAACAAAAAAGAGCAATGAGCTTTTAGCTCATGCATATAGCAAACTTTACAATATCCCATCTACCGGGTTGCGGTTTTTTACTGTTTATGGTCCTGCTGGAAGGCCAGATATGTTTTATTATTCAGCCACGCAGAAATTGGTTGCTGGAAAAACTATTCGGATCTTTAATTATGGTAACATGCGGCGCGACTTTACATATATTGATGATATTGTCGAAGGAGTTGTAAGAGTCATGCAAGGCGCGCCGGAAAAAAAGAATGGTGAGGACGGCCTTCCAATACCTCCCTATGCCGTCTACAATATAGGCGGTGGTCAACCTGAGAATTTGCTTGATTATATTTCTGTACTACAAGAGGAATTAGTTAGGGCAGAGATATTGCCAGCAGATTATGATTTTGAAGGCCACAGAGAGTTAGTTGGTATGCAAGCCGGCGATGTTTCCATTACCTATGCTGATTCTGCGGCTTTTGAATCCGACTATAATTTTAAACCAAAAATAGGTATTAGAGAAGGACTTAGAGCTTTTGCTGAATGGTATGCAGAATATTATAAATAATAGAGAGGCCTGTTTGCTGCTAGTGGTAAGCAGGCTTTTTTTTAATGCCTTTTTATAAAACTTTATCACGGAAAGCTGTGAGATAAAGAGGGAAATCTAAACATCAGAAAGAAATAAGAATAGTTGCTGAAACTATATTCTATGTATTTAGTAACCTGATAGAGTTACCTAAAATTCGCAACTTTACCCAAAGTAGGGTGGTATGTGCAAGCCACTGGGATTCCGCTACAATGTATGTTTTTCAAATATATTCAAAAGGAGGAAATCTCGAGGGCTCAAGCTATGATAACAAGAATTTCACCGAATTGATATTCCAGTTTATGATGGCTGAAGACACCTATTCTTAGTATGTTGGAATGGCTATGCAATCAAATGATGGAGGCTGAAGTTTCTAATAAAGTTGGCGCTGAAAAGCATGAACAAAGTAAAGATAGAACCAGCCATTGCAGCGGTTATCGATCTCGAAGAATAGCTCCCCGGATTGGGTACCATGTATTTGCTAGTTCCTAAATTGAGAAACGATGCTTATATTCCATTCTTTATCAACGAACGCAACCGTAGTGTGGCGGCACTTATTCAAGTGGTACATACAGTGTGTATCCACCCGCAAGATGGAAAATTAGCCAAAAGCTTAGGCATTGAAAGCATATCCCGCAGTCAAGTAAGCGAAGTGGCTAAAGGATTAAATGAGTAGGCGGAAGAGTTTCGTAATCGTCCTTTATCGTGTGAGTACCTGGTAATCTGGGTGGATGCATTGTACGAAAAGGTGCGCTGCGAAGGCCACGCTGGTAGTTAGTATGGCTATATTGATAGTTCACGGAGTAAATGAAGAAGGCAAGCGAGAAATGCTAGTCTATAGAGCCTATGTTAGAGGAGTCGAAGGAAAGCTATAAACAGCTCTGCTTGAAAAGCTTAAAGAGCGCAGCTTAAGCAAACAAGTCTTATCATCTATGATGCGCGTACAAGAGAGAGCATCTCCGCTATTGAAGAAAGCTTTTCTGGTGCCAGTTGGCAGTACTGCAATATGCATCTCATGCGTACCATTCTATAACATGTTCTCTATAAAGAAAAAGAGCGCTTTGCCAGCTTGCTCAAAGACATCTGGACAGCGCATGAAAAGAGACAGCTAAATGGCGGGCGAAGGAATTAGCGGATGAATATCATAAGAAATGTCCCAAAACAATAGAAATCCTTTATGAAGATTTAGAAGATGCTCTGACCTACATGTCTTATCCTTCATTGGATGCAAGAAGGGTTAGCTCCAACAATATGTTGGAGCGTCTGAACAAGGAAATTCGACGGCATACCCGCATAGTTGGAATCTTCCCTAATCAAGCGTCCTAACCGAGGCTGGTTACTATGTACCTAATAGAATACTCGGAAAGCTGGTCGATGACTCGTTTGTACTTGAGCGAGAAATCGCTTAAATCAATCAAACAAGCAGCACGATATGGTTGGCAGAATCTAAAGTTGCGAACTCGAGTTAACAGTCGATACAGGCTTTAAGTATGCGCTTTCGTGGAGATCTTCTTCTTGTTAAATAAAAAGTTCAAACCGGCAAATAAACGCTTGAAGCAAGTGCTATTCTTGTATGTAAAATGTAAATTTGTGTAAAAGCATTTTATTTCATAAGCTGCAAATGTCTGTTTTGCTTTATTTAACACCATTTGACGCTTCTTTTAGTGTTTAAATTTTCCAATTAAAAAACGCCCCGCATAAAGCTTGGCGTATTTTATAAGGCTTGGTTTTTAAAATTAACGGGTTAATATGCTTGAGACATAATCCAGCGCCTTTTCTGACTTTGCTCTAATGTCAGCACCGTAATCTGCATCAAGAAATATGTAGAAATCTCCTTCAGGGCATTTGCCTTCCACGTAGTCAGAATATGGCTCTGTTTGTATTGTTGTCAGTGTTATTTCGGGAACTGTTTTAAGTTTAGATATCGCAGACTTAAATATTTTTTCCTCATCTTCACGCTGAGGATTTACAAAAACAGCACGATATAATTTTTTTCGGGGTGGCATACGATATAGTTCGAATGGCATTTTTCATTCTCCAGTTTATATTTCTCATCAACGCTCGCCCGTGTTGTTCCAGCGCTGCGTAAAATGTCTTTGTAAGCTTCTTAACCTGTCAATCCATATTTTTTAGCTTTATGCTCAAGCAGTTCCTCAAAAGTCTTGTTTGGTTCTTCAATATCGAGCTGTGCTGCTTTTTCTCTGTCAGTCATTAAATATCTTGCCTCTGCTCGATATTTGTTTCTTTGTTCAAACGCTTTTCTTGCCTGTTTTTCCAATGGCTCTGAACGGTATTTGCCCAGCAATGTTTGCGTTTTGGTTTTATTCTATTGCCTTACAACACTATCAAAAAGTTTCTATCTTATTTTTATTATATCATTAAGATTAATTTTAAGCAAACGCTTGTTTTTACGCTTATAGTTATTAATAATGCTTTAAATTATACAAACAAATGTTGCAAATTTATTCATTTTATGCTATATTTTCATGGAGGGATTCTCCTCCGCTATTCTGGTGGGGGATTTTAATCTCTCTTTTTATATCAAATAATTTTTTTATATCGAATAATTTATGTTTTTTTCATCACGTTTAATCAAAGTATCTGTTTGTTTTTAACAGCCCCATTGCATGCTCAACACAATAAATTTGACAATTCATCAATATCTATTTCCTGTGTTTTGCAGTCTAATATAATATCACTGTTTTCACACATATGCGTGGGTGCTCCTTTACGGCAAGACTGATTTGCCCCGGCACAGCGGTTTTTCCCACATATGCGTGGGTGACCCACACGCTATTGCCGCAGCCGCTTTAAGAATTCAGTTTTTCCTGTATACACGGGGGTGATTCCGACAGCAATTTGAAACATTATCTTTGAGCGAAAGTCTTTCCCGGCCATGCGGGGCTGCTACTCCTCTGAGGTCTACCGCGGGCGGTATCACTTTGTCTTTCCCGGCCATGCGGGGCTGCTACTCCTCTGAGGTCTACCGCGGGCGGTATCACTTTGTCTTTCCCGTCCATGCGGGGCTGCTACTGACCATTATGTTGTTAAATACTATTATAGGCGGATTGTTTCTGCATCCACAAAGTTATATATTGTATTTAGTTGTTTTTTAATGAAAGAATTTCTAACTAGACTATGTGAAATTTTGCATATCTGGGCGAAAGAAATCAGGTTAATCGAATTTATTATACTAAAATCTTTGATTATATAATATAAAAATGTGTTGACTTTTAGATACCATGCGATAAAATAATAATAAGATTTAGGTTTATTTTAGCTTTTAATTATAATAAGTTCTTGAAAATCCAAAAACATTTTACTATGAAAAACATAAATTCTGAGGTAAGCAAATGCAAATAATCAACACTCCTTTCTGGGCGAAGAAAGATGAAACAGCGGGGCGATATCTTTGGCTTCCTTTGGGACAGCATTTGGAAGATACACGCAATATATGCGGGCTTCTGTGGGAACATTGGCTTTGCGATGCTCAAAGGAATGTTGTAGCAAGTGCGCTTATGCTCAACGAAAAAGATGATTTTCTTACCGCTGAAAATTTATATGACAAGGCTAAATCTTTAGCTCAGTTCATTGCTGCTGCACATGATATAGGCAAGGCCTGCCCGGCTTTTCAGGCTAAGCGAAATTTTTATGGGCAAGAAGACTTAAACAAGCAGTTGCTTGAAAAGCTTGAATTTGCTGGTTTTAGAGGTATAAGCGAACTCAGGTTGGCCGATGCGAATAGATCTCATCATGCAATAGCGGGGCACGCTTTGCTTAAATCCTACGGCGTAGGGGACGACATTTGCTCCATAATAAGCTCTCACCACGGCAGCACAATTGGTTCTTTGCATGAAGTCGATTGCCAAAAAGCTTATTTAGAAAATTATTTCCAGAATGAAAATAAAGATGATGAAATATATAAAAAATGGAAAAATTCACAAAGACAGTACTTTGACTGGGCGCTTAATGTAAACGGATTTAAAGAAGTTTCCGAGCTTCCACGAATAAAGCAAAGCGGACAGGTGATGCTTGCAGGTCTGCTTGTTATGGCGGACTGGATTGCGAGCAATCAAAATTATTTTCCGCTTATATCAATAGAACAAAGCGAAATAAAAGACCAGCGAAAAAGAATCGAAAAGGCATGGACGGCGTGGCAAAAAAATCAGACCTGGGATTCACATATATCTGAACATGCCGCTTCTTTATATGAAAAGCGTTTTAATTTTATTCCAAATGAAATACAGAAAAAGGCGGCAGATATTATTGAAATAGCCGACAAAACCGGCATAGTAATAATAGAAGCGCCAATGGGTTCGGGTAAAACGGAAATGGCGCTTGTGCTTACAGAGCTACTGGCAAATAAAAGAGGAAGCTGCGGTATGTTTTTTGGATTGCCCACGCAGGCGACTTCCAATGGGATATTTCCGCGCATTGAAGATTGGCTTAATAACATCGCAAAAGAACGCGGCGACGCTTTGCCGCTAAGACTCGTGCACGGCAAAGCTGCATTGAACGAAGATTTTAGAAGTCTTGCTGATAATATTGACCAGGATGGCGACCAAGACAGCAAACTTTTTGTAAACGAATGGTTTTCAGGGCGAAAGACAGCTAATCTCGACGATTTTGTTGTAGGCACCGTAGATCAATTTTTGCTGCTTGCTCTAAAGCAAAGACATCTGCAGCTGCGTCATTTGGGGTTCAGCCGAAAAGTTGTAATAATAGATGAAGTTCATGCATACGATGCATATATGAGCCAGTATCTGTATAGAGCCGTCACATGGATGGGCGCATATAATGTTCCTGTTATTATGCTGTCCGCCACGCTTCCAAAACAGAAGCGCAAGGATATTATGGAAGCCTATATGAAGGGTAAAGGATTTGATATGCGCAAAGACCAAATAAAATATCCTGACGGCAATATAGATATTGACGATTACCCATTGATTACATACAGCGATGGCAATTTAATACGCCGGTATCGCGACTTTAAAAACACAGATAATAAACATGTGCGTGTAGTTCAGTTAGATGAAAAAGAACAGCTGATGCCGCTGCTTGAAAAAATTATGCAGAACGACGGAATAACAGGAATAATGGTAAACACCGTAAAAAAAGCGCAGAAAATCGCACAGGATTGTGCTGACCGTTTTGGGGAAGAAGCTGTGGAACTGCTGCACTCAGGCTATATTGCGACAGACCGTGTTAAAAAAGAAACTAAGCTGCTTAACATGATAGGCAAAGACGCAAAGAGACCTTCTAAAAAAATTATAATAGGTACGCAAGTAATAGAGCAGTCGCTTGATATTGATTTTGATGTTTTGATAAGCGAATTGGCGCCCATGGATTTGCTGATACAGCGCATTGGAAGGCTGTTCAGGCATGACATCTTAAGGCCTAAGCAGCATAAGGAACCTGTAGTATATGTTATGGGAATTAATTATGAGCTCAATTTTGACGAAGGTTCCGCAGCCGTATATAGTCCCTATATTTTAGCGAAAACGCAGTATTATATGCCGGAAACCATAAATCTGCCGAGCGATATTTCATATCTTGTACAAAAAGTTTACGGCGATGATGAATTGTGTTTTGAAAACAAGCAAACAAAAGCAAAGTTTTACGACTTTCAAACAAAATATGGTGATTTTATAAAAATTAAAGAATTTAAAGCCAAAACTTTTAGAATTAAAGCGCCTGTATTTAAAAAGAGTTTTATACCCGGGAAAGGTACGCTTATTGCTTGGCTAAACGGCAAAAATCCTATCGAAAATGATACTAAAGCGTTTGCACAGGTGCGAGACAGCGGTGAAAGCATAGAAGTAATAGCGCTTAAAAAAGTCGGCGAAAGCGGTTACGGATTTTTTGACAAATTGAAGGATTTATCGTATAATATAAATGATAGTTCAGTTGCAAAACAAATAGCGTCGCATACTATAAAATTGCCTACTGTTTTAAGTATGCCTTGGAATATTGATAAAACAATAGGTGCTCTTGAAAAGTATAACATCAAATATTTAAGCAGCTGGCAACGGCAAACATGGCTTAAGGGCACATTGGGCATAATTTTTGATGATAATGATGAATTCATTTTATGCGGATGCTGCCTTAAATATTCTACAAAATACGGCTTAAGTTACGAATTTTTAAGAGGTGAAAATGTCTAAATTTAACTTACTTACAGAACCTTGGATAATGGTAATGAATGCAGACGATAATAACATGGAAACCATATCCATGCTTGATTTGTTTAAAAATGCGCATAAATACAGCCGTCTTGCAGGCGACACTAAAACGCAGGATTTTGCCGTTTTCCGTGTGCTTTTGGCTGTTTTGCATACAGTTTTTTCTCGTTTTGATGAAAACGGCATTCCATATGAATTTTTAGATTTAGACGATAAATTTAAACCCATTGATGATGTAGATGAAAATTATATCGATGATTATGACGAAAGCATGTGGAACACTTGGTTCGCGCTGTGGGATAAAGGCTTTTTCCCGGAAATAGTAGGGGAATATCTTCTAAAATGGCAGGATTCATTTTACCTTTTTGATGATAAAAAACCTTTTTTTCAAGTTACAGCTGAGGATATAGTCTATCCAAAAATAAACAAAGAAAATCCGACTACATTTTCAGGGAAAAATATGAATAGACTTATATCTGAAAGCGGAAACAAGATTTCTATGTTTTCGCCTAAATTTGAAAATAACAAAAGTTTGCTGACGGCCCCAGAAATTGCTCGGTGGCTTATAATGCTTCAGTCTTATATAGGCTTGTCGGATAAGGTCATTTTTGGGGAAGGCAGATATAAAGCTTCAAAAGGCTGGTTGTTTGACATAGGCGGTTTAAGCGTTCAGGTGGATAATTTGTTTAAAACGCTTCTTATAAATTTTGTTGCTTCGCATTCTGAAGAGCAGTATAAAGCTAAAACACAGCGTCCATGCTGGGAATACAGCAGCGAGGAAAACATAGATTTCCTTATGCGAAAACAGCCAATAGATAACTTGGCGCAGCTTTACACCAACTGGGCAAGAGCTATATATATAGACCCAAAGACTGATGTTTCTGCTCCTTTTTCATGCAATATAGTGAAACTTCCTGAAATAAATCATCAGAACTTTTTCTTGGAGCCTATGACGCTTTGGCGCTATAATAAAACAGGAGATAACAGAGAAACTTATACGCCTATGAAACATAAGCCTATGCGTGCAGTATGGAGATCTTTTGGCCTTATAACCCTGCCGAATTCAGACGAAAAGCAACAAAGGAAGCCGGAGTTGCTGGAATGGCTAACGTTAATTAAAAATGCAGTTGAAAATGCTGATTTATCTTTAATGGCTGTTGGCATGGCAGATGATGGCAACGCAACATCTTGGGTGCCTGTTGACCAAACCTGCGACATTCTTCGCATAAATAACTTTGTACTTACAGATACAGATAAGGACGGCTGGGTTATAAGGATAAACGACGCGGTGGATAATACTAAATATGTTGTTGATGTAATTTACAGAAGGTTTATATCTGATGTTAAGGAAATACGCAATATAGAATCCAAAGATTTTGTGAATAACGAAGTAGAAAAGTTGTACAGCCGTATAGATATGCCTTTTAGAATTTGGCTTTCAAGTTTAGATACAGGCGTACAAAAGAACAAGGCGGTGTTTAGCTGGTACGAACAGCTTTATAGGCTTGCTTTTGATCAGGCGAGCGATTTTGTAAGCGAAGCTGGCGCCAGGGACTATACCGGTATTGAAAAAAAAGATAGAATACTCAATATTGCCACGGTTTTTAATAGTTTTGAATATTTTTTAAAGAAAAAATTAAACTATAAAGGAGGGAAAAATGCAAAACAATAAAGCAGGAGTATATGGTATTGCATCAAAAATTTTGTTTGGCTTAGGCAATAGTTTAAATACTTCCGCAACCAAAGCTGCGCTTGCAAACCTGCGCAATTCAATAGGCAGACCTTATCAGGACAGCATGGAGGTGTGGTCTATTATTTTCGAACACCTTCCGCAGGAGTATTTAGGTCATGGAGAGAAATTAAGCGCTGAAGAGAATGCCATTTTAAGCGCTTTGCAATTGTATGCCGTTCACCAGCAGGGAAAAGCGGAAAATGTCAATTTAGATGATCCGGAATGCGCGTGGCAAAATGTTGGCTACGCATTGTCTTCTCTGCGCATAGGCGACAATATTGCAGCGGTTGACAGGCGCTTTAACGCCATGGTTACATCGGCAAGCTTTGAAGAATTGTGCCATCATTTAAGGCAGCTTATTAAGCTGCTTAGCGCCAAATCCCAGTCAAAAATTAACTATGCTAAACTGGCGAATGACATGTATTGGTTTTTGAGAGGCTATAAAAACAGCCTTAGGCTCGACTGGTCGAGACAATATTATAGAAATTTAGGAGATAGTAAAAATGATGACGAGTAGAATGTTTCTAGATATCCATGCGCTGCAGTCGGTTCCGCCTGCAAACATAAACCGTGATGACACCGGAAGCCCTAAAACGGCGCAATACGGTGGCGTACGGCGGGCGCGGGTAAGTTCGCAAGCATGCAAGCGCTCTATTAGAGAATACTTTAAAGAGTTTGGCGATGAAGCTCAAGTAGGTGTAAGAACGCTTGACATAGTTAGTTATTTAGCCGGAAAAATAACTGCATTAGATTCTTCGATATCGGAAAAAGAGGTGCTTGAGCTGGCGAATAAAACATTAAATAATGCAGGCATATCCACAAAAGATTTCAAAGCCAGGGCTTTGCTGTTTGTTGGCGAAAAACAGGTGGAAAGGCTAGCTCAGGCGGTTATAGACGGTGAAACAAATAAAAGAATACTGCAAGGCATATTAAAAGACAGCCCAGCTATAGATATAGCGCTTTTTGGAAGAATGCTGGCAGATGATCCTTCTTTGAACGAGGACGCTTCATCGCAAGTTGCTCATGCCATATCAACCCATGCAATAGAAAATGAGTATGATTTTTTCACGGCGCTGGATGATTTATCTCCGGAAAACAATGCAGGTGCCGGAATGCTTGGCACAATAGAATTTAACTCGTCCACTTTATACCGCTACGCAAATGTTGCCGTGCATGAATTTATTAAGCAGATAGGCGATAAGGATGCAGCGGTAAAAGCATTAAATTTATTTATAGAAGCTTTTATTAAGTCTATGCCGACAGGCAAATCCAACACGTTTGCCAACTTAACTCTGCCGGGAGTGGTCATTGTGAGCCTGCGCCGTGACAGGCCTGTTAATTTGGTAACCGCTTTTGAAGAACCTGTAAAGTCTTCTTCCGGATATATGGATAAATCCGCAGAAAGGCTGTATCAGGAGTTTGATTGCGTGCAGGGCTTTGCTTCCGAAGCAGAATTTACTTTGGCACTAAGCCTTAAAGAAAAGAACGCCTATAAAGGCACTTATAAAGTTGAAAATGTAAAATCTATAGAACAGCTCTTAAATGCCTTTGCGGAAAACATGGCAATAGTTCTGTCGTGATTGTACTGCTATGAAAACAATCTTACTAAAATTTTCTGGTCCGCTTCAATCCTGGGGTACTGATTCACACTTTGAAACAAGACATACGGATATGCATCCGTCAAAAAGCGCCGTGATAGGTTTAGTGGCGGCAAGCTTGGGATTAAGGCGTGACAGCGATGAAGATATAAGGCGTTTGAATGAATTGAATTTTGCCGTACGTATTGATCAAGCGGGAGTACTTGAAAGGGATTACCATACGGCGCACAAGTATAAGCCAAACGGCACATTGAATAGAACATATGTTACAAACCGCTACTATGTTTCGGATGCTGTTTTTGTAGTTGCAATTTCTCATGAAGACTCCGTATGGATAGAAAAAATCGCTGACGCGCTTAAAAACCCGTACTTTCAGCAGTTTTTAGGAAGGCGCGCTTTTCCTTTAACGGCGGATTTTTACATAGGAATATTTGAAGACGGTGCAATAAATATTCTTTTACAATATCCATGGCAGGCTTCAAAATGGTATCAAAAGCGTAACGGAAAAAATGTGTCTTTTTTGCCCATATATGCGGACAGCAACTTAGGCAAAAAAAGCAGATATATTGTAAGAAAAGATAATGTGGTGTCTTTTTCGCAGAAAGACAGAAGATTCGGCTTTAGGACAGAGATTATGCTTAAAAAAGATTTGCCGCCTGCTATGCAAAATGATGAGCACGATGCTTTCGGTGCGATTGAGGGGTAATTTATGTTTATATCACGGGTTGAAATAGATACTTTAAATCGTCGAAGGATGAGTGAAATAAGAAACCTTGAACGCATGCACGGGTGGATTGAGCGTTGCTTTCCTGATGAGCTTGAAAAAAACATACGCACTCGCAAGCTGTGGCGCATAGATACGCTGCAAGGCAAAAAATACTTACTTTTAGTTAGTGAAACAAAACCGGACTTAGAAATGCTTGAAAAATACGGTGTAAGCGGCACAGCCCGCACCAAAGACTATGAACCGTTTATAAATTCCCTAAAAAATGGGCAAAAAGCAAGATTCAGGGTAACGCTTAACCCGGTTAAATCCTTGTCGGATCGTTCGGGAAACTCAAAGCGCGGCAGAGTGATGCCGCATATAACCGTGGAGCATCAATGCGAATATTTGTTGGATCGTGCTCAAAAAAATGGCTTTGACTTAAATTATGAAGACTTTACTATAATTGAGCGCGGTTTTGTGCCTTTGGAAAAACGAGGAGGCAGACAAATAAAGCTTGTCAAAGCAAGCTATGAAGGAATTTTAACAATAACGGACATAGAACTGTTTAAAAACACATTGTTAAAAGGCTTGGGCAAAAAGAAAGCCTATGGTTTTGGCATGATGACGGTAATACCGGTGGATTAAATGCAGTCATTCGGTGCAAAGAAAACAAAGCTGCCGGAACTTCCGCGTATAGGCGATAGGGTAAGTTTTGTGTATGTTGAACATACTAAAATAAACCGTAAGGATAGCGCCGTAACCTTTGTAGATAGCAGGGGTGAAGTCAGAATGCCTGCCGCTATTATAGGTGTTTTGCTCCTTGGCCCCGGTACCGATATAAGCCACAGAGCCGTTGAATTAATAGGAGACACTGGAACAAGTCTAGTGTGGGTTGGGGAGCACGGCGTAAGGCATTATGCCCACGGTCGGTCTTTGGCACGCTCCACTCGCTTTCTTGTAAAACAGGCAAAACTTGTTTCCAATACAAGAACACGGCTTAAGGTAGCAAGAAAAATGTATCAAATGCGTTTTCCTAATGAAGATGTAAGCATGCTTACCATGCAGCAGCTGCGCGGACGGGAAGGCGCAAGGGTGAGAAATGTATATCGCAGGTATGCAAGGCAGCATGGCGTGCAATGGAGCGGGCGCGATTATAATGTGGAGGATTTTAGCTCGGGAACGCCTGTAAACCAAGCGCTATCGGCTTCAAATGTATGCCTTTACGGCTTGGTGCACAGCGTGATAGTTGCTTTAGGCCTATCGCCCGGCCTTGGTTTTATACATACTGGACATGAGTTGGCTTTTGTTTACGATGTGGCAGACCTTTATAAAGCGGATATAAGCATACCGCTTTCGTTTGAAATAGCCGCATTTGCAAAAGCGGGAGATGATATAGGCCGATTGTCGCGTTTAAAAACGCGCGACGCTATTGTAGAAAACAAGTTGCTTGCTAAAGTAGTGCAGGATCTCCAATATCTATTCGATATAGAATCTTCTGAAACCCTTGAAGCTGATGAACTGTCTTTGTGGGACGATAAAGAGCGCCTGCAGCCCTATGGGGTAAGCTACAGAGAATTTGAGTAATGCCGTTAACTGTTATAACACTAAGAAATGTTCCTCCATCGCTAAAGGGCGATTTAAGCAAATGGATGCAGGAAATAGCCACAGGTGTTTATGTAGGCAACTTTAATTCCAAGGTAAGAGAACGCCTGTGGGAGCGCGTTGTGCAAAATGTTAATATTGGCGAAGCCACTTTAAGCTTTGCGTGCCGCAACGAAATAGGCTATTCGTTTAAAACATTTAACACTAAGCGTGAAATTATAGATTTTGAAGGCATACCGCTTGTCATGCTTGTAAATGGAGGAGAAACTAACGAAGCCGCTGAAGAACTTAAAAACTTCAGCAATGCAAGAAAATTTAGAAATGCGCGCAAGTTTTCTAATAGAACACATGATAAGAGCGCAAATGCAACTTATTATACTAACTATGTCGCGATAGACATTGAAACAGATGGTCTATATAGCGACAGCAATTCTATTATAGAAATCGGTGCAGTAAAGTTTGACGGTGAAGATCTTGTGGAATTTTCAACTCTTATTAAATATGATGGAACCTTGCCTGAAGCGATAGTAAAGCTTACCGGAATTACAGATGAAATGCTGTCCGATAATGGTGTAAACTCACAAGAAGCTTTGACAGAATTTAAACAATTTATTGCTGATTACGATTTGGTGGGTTTCAACATCAATTTTGATATTGAATTTATAAACAAAGCTTTAATCAGCATAAACGAAAGCAGACTCACAAATAAAACATATGACTTAATGCGTCTGATTAAAAAAGAAAAAATGTTCCTTGCGGACTATAAACTCTCTACTTGTTTGCGAGAATACGATTTGCCATTTAACATTCCCCATAGGGCAGCAGAAGATGCAAAGCTTATATATCAGCTTTCTACAAAAGTAAATGAATTTTTAAAAACCCGTTCTTAAATTTGGCTCTGCATAAGGGATCTTTTAGTGTCTTTCCCGCACACGCGGGGGTGATCCCGACTGGATGACCTTAAGAACTATGACTATCCAGTCTTTCCCGCACACGCGGGGGTGATCCTGATTTCTCGGCCTTTCTTAAGGGCACTATCAAGTCTTT
>JBMNUE010000028.1:0-16839 GCA_050946095.1 Christensenellales bacterium | reverse complement strand
GGAAGCTAACCGTAACTATATCGTGCGTTGCCTTGGCTTCTTCTATTTGGCGCGGAACTTTATCAAAAAGATCGGGGTAGCGGCCGTTAAAGGTTTGGTATGCAAGCATGCCGATCTTTACTCCCTTTACTTCGTAAGTGCCCATACTATCTTCGGCGCTCCACACTATACCTTCGTTGTCCAAGGCGTCTTTTGTTTCTTTTAGGCCTTCTTCGCCGTGGTCCATGATATGGTTGTTTTCTATGGTTACCGCTTCTATATTGCCGTCCGATAAAATTTTAGCGTACTCGGGCGGAGCAGAAAACAAAAAGCTGTTGTTCTTTTTGTTTGAAGGTATGTCTGCCGTTGTAAGCGTGCCTTCAAAGTTGGCTATTGTTAAATCGTCTTCCGAAAAAATATCTTTAGTGTTTTGTATTATAAAGCTCGGATCGCCGCCCTGCTTTTCTTTTTCTTTTTCAAAAATATTGCGGCTTCCCTTGCGCACATCCCCGCCTATAGTCGTATCCCCTACGGCGGTAATAATAATGGGTATGCTGCCGTCCGGCAAGGTTTCAACGGGCTTTTCTTTATATTCATTCGTCTGGCTGTCTTGCGTTTCGGCTTGCTGCGTTTCCTCTTGCGCAGCTTGAACTGTTTGCGTTTGCGGCATTTCTGTCGGAGGCGTCTGCAAAGTTTCAAAAATAGAAACTTCTTCCTCCAAAAGCGCTCCAAAAGCAAAGGCGGATAGCATCATAAAACATAAAGCAGCAGCAAATAATTTTTTCATGCAGTACCTCCTAAGTGTAAAATAAAACGTTCCATGCGCGCGAAAGCTTCTTTCATTTTTTCTATATCCGTCGCATAGCAGCAGCGTACATAGCCTTCTCCGCCTTCCCCAAAAGCCGTGCCCGGCACGCACACAACGGCTTCTTCCTTTAGAAGCCTTTCGCAAAATTCATCGCTTGTAAGCCCCGTGCGTTTTATGCTCGGGAAAGCATAAAACGCGCCGTGCGGCTCCACGCAATCAAGCCCCATTTTATTAAATGTATTGTACATTAAGCGACGCCTTTGGTTGTAGCTTTCGCGCATCAGGGCTACTTCTTTATAGTTGTCGCTTTTGCCGTCCTTAAGCGCTTCCATAGCAGCCATTTGTGAGGTTCTGCTTGCGCACAGTATAGTGAACTGGTGTATTTTAAGCGCCGCCTTAGTTATGGCTTCCGGAGCGCACATATAGCCTACCCTATGGCCCGTCATGGCAAACGCCTTGCTGAAGCCGTTTATGGTAACGCAGCGCTCCTTCATGTTCGGCAGGCTCGCGATGGATACCTGCCTTTTGCCGTCATAGACGAGTTCGTTGTATATTTCATCGCTGATAATCAGCAAATCGTGCCTTTTGGCTATTTCCGCTATCTCTTCGAGCGCTTTTTTGCTTATAAGGCTGCCGGTAGGGTTGTTGGGGTACGAAAGTATTATGGCTTTGGTTTTTTTCGTTATGTGTTTTTCTATTTCTTCGGCGCGCAGTTCAAAATTGTCTTCCCCGTAAACCCTTGCCTTAACTGGCACGCCGCCGCACATAGCAACGCATGGCGCATAGCTTATATAGCCGGGGTCCTGCAGTATTACTTCGTCGCCCTTTTCAAGCACGGCGCGAAGGCACAGGTCTATAGCTTCGCTGGCGCCTACTGTTACCATTATTTCATTTTCAGGCTTATATTTAAGCCCGTGCCTTTTTAAAAGATATTCCGCAATTTCATGGCGCAAAGCCAAAAGCCCTGCGTTTTCCGTATATTGGGTTTCCCCGTTTAAAAGGCTGTCTATCGCGGCGCGGCGTATTTTGTAGGGCGTTACAAAGTCCGGCTCGCCTATGCCTAAAGAAATAACATTAGGTATTTTGCCCGCCATGTCAAAAAATTTGCGTATGCCGCTTGGCGGTATGGACTGTATTTTCTTTCCTACAAATCGTTCGCTCATGGTGAAATTAACAGGCGTTTGTCCTGCGAAATCTTATCGAAAATTATGCCGTCCTGCTTGTAGCGCTTAAGCACAAACGAAGTAGAGGTTGATATTACGGTATCCAGCACGCTTAATTTTTCGCTCACGAAAAGAGCAAGCTCTTTTAGAGTCGGCGCTTCCGCCAGAATAAGCAGGTCAAAAGAACCGCTTACAAGAAACACGCTTTTTACTTCATCGTACTGGTATATGTTTTTTGCCAGAGCGTCAAAGCCCTGCTCCTTTTGCGGTGTTACTTTCACCTCTATAAAGGCTTCCACGAACTGCCTGTCTGTTTTATCCCAATTTATAAGAGGGATGTATTTTAATATTATGCCGTCCTTTTCCATGGCGTCTATGCTTGAAGCCACTTCAGCCATATCTTTGTCAAGCATGGTCGCTATGTCTTCAAGCGGCATACGGCAATCCTGCTTTAGTAGATCCAGTATCTCATAGTTTATATTTTTCATATTTGTTTCCCCGTCCGCTGTGTTTTTTGTACTGTTTTTGCTTAACGGCTTGAAGGCAAGTTTCCTTGCTTTCTTCAAGGTGGTGTTCGTACAGCTTTGATAAACCGTCTAAATCTCTATTTTTAAGCAGCTCCACCATCTGGTGATGCTCTGAATGCGCATTGGACCGCCTTACTATGTTTGCAATGGTGATGGCCGAAAAACGCATTATATAGTCCTCCTGGCTGTCTATTACGCGCAGGATGCGCTTTTTGTCGGATATTCTTTCTATGGTCTTGTGGAACGCGCGGTTCTGTTTTGCAAGCGCATCGGCATCCGCATTGCGCTGGCTTACATCCATTTCAACCAGTATATCTTTTAGCTTTTGTATGTCTTCGTCAGTTACGTTATGCATAATTGAAGGCATTATAAGCATCATAAGCGCGTTGCGTATAAGAAACACTTCTTCTATGTCGTCTATAGTAAAGCCGGATACGCGCGCGCCTTTTCTTTCCTTGTATTCTACCAGGCCGTCCTGTTCAAGGCGGCGCAGGGCTTCCCTTAGGGGAGTGCGGCTCACATGCAGCTTTTTTGCGTACTTGGTTTCTATTAAACGCGTGCCTGGAGATATTTCTCCCATAATTATCATATGTTTTAACTCTTCATAAGCCATTTCGCGTATTGCTTTAGACGAGTCTGATTGTCCCAATTCCGGTCCCAATAATAAATAGACCTCCCTTCATATAGTTAAATGATACAAAACAGCTCAATATGTGTCAAGAATATGCGTTGTGTATACAAGCACAGGGTGCAAAACACGGCGCTCGCACTTGCTTAGCCCTATAAAAATATTATCGCAGTAAATGCGGAAGATCTCGTTTTCTTTTAGCGGCGTTTTAAGTAAAAATTCGTCTTCATTTATTTTGGCTCCGTTTACAAGCCGCTTTTTTAAGGCTTTTGGCGCGTTTATAGCATCAAAGCTTTTTAGGAACTCATCCGGCTCGCGCAAAAACCGGGAAGGGTTTTGAGAAAAATCTTCTATGCTTGCCGATGAATTTATGTCCATCTCCCCTACACTTTCTCTTATAAGCATGTTCATATAAGCAGCGCTGTTTAAGCGCCTGCCTATGTCTTCGCAAAGAGTGCGTATATATGTGCCCTTGCCGCAGACAATACGCAAAAGATAGGATTTTTCGCTCGTCTGCCCTAACAGCTCTATTGAATTAACAAACACCTTGCGGGCTTCCCTTTGCAAATGCACGCCTTCTCTAGCAAGCTCGTAAAGTTTTTTCCCGTTGCGCTTTAAAGCTGAGTACATAGGCGGCACCTGGTCTATTTCGCCTGTAAAATGAGGCAAAACATCAGCTATTTCTTTATTTGAAGGTATGTTTCCGCTTTTGCGCACGATTTCGCCCGTTGCGTCCTGAGTGGCGGTTTCAAGCCCAAACATTATTTCCGCTATATATGTTTTTGCGCTGCTGAAAATATAGTCGGTAAATTTTGTAGCGCGGCCGACTAAAATAGGAAGCACGCCGGCCGCCTCCGGGTCGAGCGTGCCTGCATGCCCTACTTTATTTTTTACTATTTGCTTTACTTTATAAACCGCCTTGGCGCTTGTGATGCCCGGTGGCTTATATAAATTTATTATACCGTTCAATTTTTTAACATATCCGCTATGGCGGCGTTCATCTTGAGCATGGCGTTTTCCACGCTGTCATTAATGCTGCAGCCGGAAGCAAGCCTGTGCCCGCCCCCGCCGAATTTCTTGGCAACAGACGATATATCGTACGGTTCAAGGCAGCGCAGACTGAACTTAATACCGTCCTCCTGCTCTGTGGCAAGGTAGGCGGCTTTTACATTTGGTATATAAAGCCCTAAATTAACTATTCCGTCGCTTTCTTCGCGGCTCGCCATGCAGTTTGCAAAGTCTTTTTGATAAAGGTGCATGGAAGTGAACTTGCCGCCCATATGGAAAGCAAGCGTGCTGAGCGCTGCGCATGTTATGCGAAGCTTTCCTTCGGTATTGATAAGATGTATCTGCTGAGCGTTAAAAGCCAAGTCAAGCCCAGCTTCCATAAGCTCTCCCATCTGATAAAAAGTTTCGGCAGTTACTGAAGGAAAGCAGAAGTTGCCCGTGTCGCCGCTTATGGCGGCGTAGAGAAGCTGCGCCAGCACATCGTCTATTTTAACATTGAGAGCCTTAGCCAGTCTAAACACGAGCATGCCGCTTGCGGCGACCTTTATATCTACCTCGTTGATTTTTGCAAACCTTGTGTTTGTAACATGGTGATCTATCTGCACGGTGTTTGGATTGCTGTCGAATATTTTTGAGCCTGCGCCTATGCGCTCCTTATCGGACGCGTCTATTGATATAATTAAATCCGCATCGTTTTTATAACTATCGGGAGTGCGCACCGTATCTGAATATGGTAAATACATCAATTGCTTCGGCACTGGATCTTGGCAGTAGGGAACCGCCTTTTTGTTAAGCTGCTTAATTATATGGCATATTGCAAGCATAGAGCCTATGGCGTCCGCATCCGGATGTATATGCGTAATCACGGCAACAGACTCCGCCTTTAAAATAGCTTCAAGCAGCTTTTTGTTACTTATCGTTTTCACGCTTATTGTTTTGTTCCTTTACAACTTCGTCAATGCGTTTGCTCATGTAGATACCGTATTCTATGTTTTTATCAAGTATAAACTGCAGCTCGGGTATATAGCGCAGTTTAATGCGGTGTCCAAGCTCGCTGCGGATAAAGCCCGATGCTTTTTTAAGCGCATCAAGCATATCTTCTGCGTAATTTTCTTCAAGCACGCTCACATAAATTTTAGCGTGGCGGTAATCCTTTGTAACGTCTGCGCGCGTTATAGCATATGTGCCTTTTATGCGCGGGTCGCTCATGTCTTCTCTGATAATTTTATCTATTATTTTTTTTATCTCTTCACACACTTTGTTTATGCGGTAGTTTGCCATATTAAGATTCCACCTCTACCATCCTGTAGCATTCTATTTCATCGCCGTCTTTTATGTCGTTATAGTTTTCTATGCCAACGCCGCACTCATAGCCTTCGCTGACTTCTCTTACGTCGTCCTTAAAGCGGCGCAGCGAAGACAGCTTGCCTTCGTATATAACAACGCTGTCGCGTAGCAGGCGCACCTTGGCGTTGCGCTGGAGCTTGCCGTCTGTAACGTAGCAGCCTGCTATGGTGCCGGCACCCGTTACCTTAAAGGTATTCCGCACCTGCGCATGGCCCAGCACTTCTTCTTTAAGCGTAGGTTCAAGCATGCCTTTCATGGCTTTTTCCACATCTTCTATCGCCTGATAGATTACGCGGTAAAGGCGTATATCCACATTTTCGCTTTCCGCAAGGCGGCGCGCGTTGGCATCCGGCCTTATGTTAAAGCCTATTATGATTGCGTTAAATGCAAGCGCCAAGTTCACATCGTCTTTGCTTATGGCGCCTACGGCGCTGTGCAACACTTTAACTTTAACCTGGTCCGTAGAAAGCTTTTCAAGCGACTGGCGCACAGCTTCCGCAGAGCCTTGAACGTCCGCCTTTATTATAAGGTTGAGCGTTTCTATCTTGCCTTCTGAAATTGTTGCAAACAGGTTGTCCAAAGATACCTTGGACGATGCCTGCAGGCGTTCGGCGCGCATTTTCTCCTTGCGTTCTTCCGCAACCTGCCTTGTAAGCTTTTCGTCTTCCACGGCATAGAGTTCGTCGCCGGCTCCTGGAACCTCCGAAAAACCCGCTATTTCAACCGGCATGGAAGGCCCGGCCGACTGAACGGATTCTCCCTTGTCGTTGCTTAAAACCCTCACACGCCCTGAAGCATGCCCTGCTACCACATAGTCGCCTACGTGCAGCGTGCCGTTTTGAAGGAGCACTGTCGCTAAAGCGCCCCTTGCTTTATCAAGCTTGGTTTCTACGATAATGCCCCTTGCAAGCCTGTTGGGGTTGGCTTTAAGCTGCAGCATTTCAGCCTGCAAAAGTATCATTTCGAGCAGCTGGTCTATACCCTGGCCGGTTTTAGCGCTTATTTCCACCATTATGGTGTCGCCGCCCCATTCTTCCGGCACTAAGCCAAAGGCCGTTAAATCCTGCTTTATGCGTTCCGGGTTTGCCCCTACCTTGTCCATCTTGTTTATAGCGACTATTATAGGAACTTCAGCAGCCTTGGCGTGGTTAATGGCTTCAACCGTCTGCGGCATAACGCCGTCGTCCGCCGCTACTACAAGCACTGCAATATCGGTAGACTTAGCGCCCCTTGCGCGCATAGCTATAAAAGCTTCATGGCCCGGCGTATCAAGGAATGTAATGGTTTCGCCTTCTACTTTAACCGTATAAGCGCCTATGTGCTGGGTTATGCCGCCCGCTTCCGTTGTGGTAACGCGCGATTTGCGTATATAGTCCAAAAGCGATGTTTTGCCGTGGTCAACGTGCCCCATAATGGTGATGACTGGCGGCCGCTTTTCAAGATCCTCCTCGGCATCGCTCTCGTCTTGTATTTCGGTAAGAACATCTTCTGCGCTTTTTTCAAGCTTGAGCTCTAACTCCACTCCGAATTCAGAGCATACCAAAGACGCCGTGTCGTAATCGAGTTCGCTGTTTATGTTGGCGACAACGCCGAGCAGCAATAGCTTCTTAAGTATTTCGCCCGCCGGTTTTCCAATGCGCTCGGTTAAGTCCTTAACGGTGATGGTTTCAGCAGTCATATAGGCTTTTTCTATCTTTATAGGCGCCATCATCTGCTGGGTGGAGGGCTGCTTTTTCTGCGGCTTTTTGCGCCTGCCGCGCACCCTGTCGCTGTACATGTTATCGTACTTTTCGTTCTTTTGGAGCATGGTCTGGCGCTTGGCTTTGCTGACCCTTTCGGGGTCCTTGCGCCTGTTGTGGGATTTTTTATTGGAATCGTAATTGCTTATGCGTTCCTTTTCAATGCTCGGCATAAGCACATCGTCAAATGATTTTTTGGCGTGCGGCTGGCGGCGTCTATCCTGGTGAGAGTATCCTCCGCGGATTTCCTTGTCCTGCCCTTTGAAACGGCTGTCTGCATCTTTGTCGAATTGAGCCGCAGGACGCCTTTGCTTGTAAGAATCCGCCTTGCCGCGCCTATCCTGCTGCGCGCTTTCCGTCTGCGCTTTTCTTGCATAAGACTGCTTCTCCTGATAATCAGGCTGCTTTGCAGGTTTAGGCGGTTCTGCTTGTTTTTTAGCAGGCGCTTTCTCCGCATATGTTTTTTCCTTTGCAGGTTCTTGAGATACTTTTTGAATCGGCTTTGCGTCTTTGCCTAAAGCGGGCGTTTTAGGAGCTTCCGCTTGAACCTTAGCAGCCTGCGCCGCTTCCGCTTTGCTTTCGGCGCTTTCAGCCGGTTTTGAAAGCTCCGAAGCAGGCTTAGTTTCCTGAACGGGCGCTTCTTCAAAAGCAATGTCTTCATCGGGCATGGTCCACGCCTTTGTTTGGCTCCTAAGCAGCTCCTGCTGTTCCATGTTCTTTATTCTTGCGCGTTCTTCATTCTCTCTTCTTGTAAACATGGCTTCCTGTTGTCTAAGCGTTTGCAGCAGTACGCCTGCGTTTCTTTTTACGCGCTCCGCTTCCGCAAGGACAATGTTTGAACGTTTATTGAGTTCCTTGCCTTTCTGACTTGATGATGTTTTAGCCATTTATTTACACCTCCGTATTTGCGTCCGGAGGTAATGTATTAAGCCCTCCAGCGAGTTTCAATAATTCTTTGCTTATGCTGCTCCCTTTGGCAAAGGCTGCGGCCATTCGGTTTGCCTTGCCGGAAGCATTGTCTATTAAGTCTTTTTCAACGCAGTATAAAGGCACTGCGTAATATGCGCAGGCGTTTGACAAACGCTTTTTAGTGTTTGCAGAAGCGTTTTCATCTATAAGAGCAAGCTCCGCCTTGTTTTTCTTTATTAAATCCAATGAAGCATTGGTGCCTACGCTTGCGGCTCCCTGCCTTATAGCCAAGCCTATTAAACCTGAAATCTTGCTTTCTATCAAGCCTGTCCTCCTGCAAAGGCGCTAAGCGCTTCTTTAACTTCGTTTGGAAGGGGTACTCCCAAAGTTCTTTCGAGTGCTTTTTGCTTAAGGGCCTTTTCTATGCATGCCTTGTTTTTACAAAGATACGCGCCGCGCCCCGATTTTTTGCCTTTTTCGTCTATAAAAACTTCGCCTTCGGGGCTGCGTACAATTCGTATAAGCTCTTTTTTAGCTGTCATTGTGCGGCACACAATGCACATGCGCATAGGTGTTTTTTTTGCCATCAATACCCGCCTTCGCCGCCCATATCGGGGTTATATGCAAAGCCGTCAAATTCGCCGCTTTCAAAGCCCGCATCTTCCTGCATATAAGGATATTCCATAGGTTCTTCTTCGTATATCTGCGTTGAGTCTATGCCCTGTTCGTAAAGCAGCTCCTGCATCTGCGATTCTGATTTTATGTCTATCTTCCAGCCCGTTAATTTAGCGGCAAGCCTTGCGTTTTGGCCTTCCTTGCCTATCGCAAGCGACAGCTGCTGATCCGGCACCACTACGCGGCATATTTTTTCTTCTTCCGAAATAAATACGCTTACCACGTGCGCCGGGTTAAGGGCGTTTGCCACAAATTCCGCAGGGTCGTCCGACCACTTTATTATATCTATTTTTTCGTTTTTAAGTTCGCTTACAACCTTTTCAACCCTGCCGCCCCTTGGGCCTACGCAGGCGCCTACGGCGTCTATAAGAGGGTCTGTAGAGTAAACCGCTATTTTGGTGCGGCTGCCCGCTTCCCTGGCTATTGAGCGTATCTGCACAACGCCCGTGGCTATTTCAGGCACTTCCATTTCAAACAGGCGCTTAACAAGCCCCGGGTGTATTCTTGAAACATACACCTGCGGGTTGCGGCTTATGTCCGCCTTTGAACCATGAACCCTTAAAACATATACCTTTATGTGGTCGCCTTCTCTGTATTGTTCTCCCGGCATAAATTCGCTTGCTTCCATTATGCCTTCGGTTCTTCCAAGCTCCACATAAACCGCTCTCGGTTCCACGCGCTGCACTATGGCGGTTAGTATCTCCTGCTCTTTTTCTATATATTCTTCGTATATCTTGCCGCGCTCGGCTTCTCTTATGCGCTGCACGAGCATCTGTTTTGCGGTTTGAGCGGCGACGCGGCCAAAATCGTCCGGCGTTACATCTATCTCGACTATATCGTCAACATGGAAGTCGCTGCGTATTTTATGCGCATCTTCCAAGGATATCTGCGTTTCCGGGTCCTCCACTTCTTCAGCAACGACCTTTCTTGCATACACCCTTGCGCCCTCCTTATGCGACAGGCGCACGGTAAGGTTCTGCGTGCTCTGCACCTGGTTGTTTCTTCGGTATGCGGCTTTAAGAGCGTCCTCTATGGTGTTTATAAGTATGGCTTCGTCTATATCTTTTTCTACTGCAAGCGCATGTATAGCGTCTATAATGTCTATTTTTTCTTTTTTCATGTTTTTTCCTCCGCTTTATTCTGTTTTTAATAGTTTATTTAGTTCTTCTTCCGTAAATATTACACGGCACACGGCTACGTTTGCTTTTGGCAGCACCATTTCTTTTCCGGCGCTTTCTATGTGGTACCCCGCTTCATCTAAGGATATAAAGCGGCCGCGTATCAGCTTGCTTCCTAAATATGCCTTGTACAGCTTGGCTTCGACATTTTTGCCCCGGGCGCGCTTTGCGTCCCACTCTGTTTTTATAGGCCTGTCTATGCCGGGCGATGAAACTTCAAGATAGTCGTAGTCGAAATTTTCCACCTTGCCCATAATAGCCATGTGGTATTTTTCGCAGTCGTCCAAGGATATTCCGCCGTCCTTGTCTAAATATATCCGAAGGAAAGTCGAGGTATGCTCTTTTTCAAGAGCCGCCTCCACAAGCGTGTAGTCCATGCTATCCGCTAAGGACTTGGCTATTTTTGTAATTTGTTCAATCTGTCGTTTTTTCATTACCTTTTTACATAAAAAATGGGCATATGCGGAAAAAAGGGCGCAAACACGCTCTCTCGCTCCGCAATCTACCCACTCTACGCTAAAACCTTCCTTCGCAAACAATCTATCGTTACTTGCTAATTATAACATACGCTGTTTTTTTTAACAAGGCTTATTATAAATTGTCTATATGCTGCGGAAAATATTTTTTATAGCCTTAAGCCGCTTGTAAAATCAGTTTATAAGATTTATTTTTTGCAAGAAATATGGTATGCTTTTACCGAGGTGAGAAAATGTACACAAGACCCGGAACAAGACGCGGCGGCGCTTTCGCCGGAGGGCAGCAAGGCAGAAGAACGCCTGTAAGGGCGCTGCTTATAGTGTTTATTATAATAAGCATAGTGATGACCGTTTTGTTTATTAGGGCGCAGAGCTTTAAAAACGAGGTGCAGGTCCAGTTTAAGAGGCAGGTTATTAACGCTGTAGTAGATGCCATAGACAATGTAAACAGGCTTACCACCGGCGTTCAGTCGGACTCTGCCAACAAGCTTTCTTTAGTAAGGCAAAACGTTCACCTGATAGATAAAATAAACGAGCTTAATAAAAGCTTAGGCGGCAGCGCTTATGTGGACGAAGAAGCGGTGCAGGTGCTCTATGACGACATAGTGTCTTACGAAAAGCTTTTGGCAACAGGCACTTCTTCCACCTTGGAAGCGCGCGACACTCTGCTTACCCATTTAACCGCGGTGCATGAGTTTTTGCGCAACGCGGAATAAAATATCGCCAAAGTATGTTAAATACTTTGGCGCCCAGTTTTTCATATATAAGCTTAAATGCATTTAAAGCAGCAGATTGCTTAACAATTTCATTAAAATGCAGCCGCGGAAGCTTTTTTCTGCTGCGCTAATTATGCCCTGCTCCTAAATTTTCTAAATATTACTTTATATGCAGCCTTTAAAATATTACTTAAGCGTATAGCATAAAAAACATTTATTGTATCTTTTTTGAAGCGTCTTGTATGCTCTTTCCGCCTGCTTAAAGCCTGCAAACACGCCGTAAACAGCGGAGCCGGCGCCAGACATCATGGCGTGGCGCGCCCCTGCTTTTTTTAAGTCGTTTGCGGCTTTTTTTATATTCGTATTTAATTTTTCGCAGGTAGGCTGAAGGTCATTTTTGGCGCTTTGATTAAGCAGGGCAAAGTCCCTTTCTTTTAGCGCCTTTATGGTAATGTCCAGTGTGTTTTTTGGGTCTATATCGTTTATATCAAATTTTTCAAACACATTTTTTGTGCTTAAGCCTTTTTTAGGCTGCAGCACAACGAGCCAATACTGCAAATCTATTTCGATAGGGCTTATTTTTTCGCCTATGCCCTGCGCCCTTGCAAAGCCGCCCCTTATGCAGTACGGCACATCCGCGCCTATTTTTACGCCTATTTCGCAGAGCGTATCTAAGCTGCAGTTTAGCTCCCAAAGCTTATTTAAGCCTACAAGAACCGCCGCTGCGTCGGCGCTGCCGCCTGCAAGCCCTGCGCCCACGGGTATGTTTTTATCCAGCACGATTTTTGCGCCGTAAGGGTACCCTGAAAATTTTTTAAGGCTTTCAGCCGCCTTATAGGCTATATTGCTTTTCGCAGCCGGCACAGTAAATGCGTTTTTCAAGGAAAAAGACAGCTCTTTTGACTTTTCTAAATATACATTGTCGCTTAGGCTTATATTTTGCATAAGCATATCAAGCTCGTGGTAGCCGTCTTCCCGTTTATACAGCACTCCAAGGTACCAGTTTATTTTGGCAGGCGCTTTAATGAGCAACTTTTTTAACCTCCTGCCCGGCTTTTTCAAGAGTAAAATGAAACTCCGTTCCGGCGCCGCTTGATGTTGCCCAGATTTTTTGTTCCAGCCTGTCTATTATTTTTTTGCATATAGCAAGCCCCAAGCCTGTGCCCTTGCCTGCGGTATGCGCTTTTTCCGCCATATAGAAGCGGTCAAACACATAGGGCAGGTCGCTTTCCAGTATGCCTATGCCGTTGTCCTTTACGGTTACGGTAACTATATCTTTGGAGGTTTCATCCGTAAGTATTGAAATTTGTCCGTTTTCCTGCGTATATTTTATAGAGTTGTCAAGCAGGTTTATAAGCACCTGCTCTATTTTATCTTTATCGGATCGCACATAGAGCGGTTCTTCGTCAAAATTAAGTATTATTTCGTGGTTCTTTTTTTCCAGGCTGTTCATCCTTGTGATTACTATAAGGCGTATCATCTCGTGTATGTCAAACACGCTTAAAGATATGGGCTCGCTTTCGCTGTCCATGCGGGAGAGCTTAAGCAGGGACGATACAAGCTTGCTAAGCCTTTCCGTTTCGTCAAGCACTACTTGAAGATAGGCGTTTTGCTTTTCTTTTTCTATTGTTCCGTCAAGAAGCCCTTGTATAAAGCCGCGCATGGAAGTTAAGGGGGAGCTTAGCTCGTGCGACACATTTGCAATAAAATCCTTGCGCACGGTTTCCGTCTGCTCAAGCTTACCGCTCATAATGTTAAAGGCCTGAGAAAGCTCTATAAGCTCTTTTGTGCCTTCCCCTTTTATTTTTGTGCTGAAGTCTCCTTCCGAAAGCTTGTTTGCGGCGCAGGACATTTCGGTAAGCGGCCTTGTGAGCTGCTTATGGAAGTGCCAGCTTACAAAAGCCGCCAAAACAAATATTATAATGCCGCTTAAAGCTATTATGTACACAAGGTCTTTATATGTCTTTCTCACGCTTTGCGCGGCCGTTTGTATGTATACAGCGCCTACGACCCTGTTTTTATTCACCATAGGCACGGCAACAGTAAACATAGGCCCTATATTTGTGTTCTTCTGAGCCTTAAGCTCGTTGCCGTTCATTACGGTTTGAATGGTTTCAACGATATAGTTCGCGTCAAAATTCGCCTGCAGCTCCTTATGCTCTTCCAGTATGGAAAGGAAAAAGCTTACGGTGCGCCCGCTCGGGTTTACAACAAGGCAGTAGGCGTTGTATTCTTCGTAAAGCACGCGCAGCTTATCGTACAAAAGCTGCCTTGAAGGCGAAGCTTCAAAGCTTAGCAATAAATCTCTTTCTGAAACGGGCAGCGTTTTTGCAAGCTGGGCTATGTCGTGCGCATAGAGATTCAGCGTTTCCATGCGGCTGTTTATCTGCTCGTTCCTTACAAAAAAATAGGTTATGGAAAACATAAGCGCAAGGCAGAGTATTATAATAATGGTGTTGCCGCGCATCAACTTTGAAAATGTGGTAGGCGCGTTCATCAGTCCGCCTCAAACTTATAGCCGATGCTCCACACTGTTTTTATCTGCCAGCCCAAGGTTTCGCTGTTTTGAAGCTTTTCCCTTATGCGTTTAACATGCACATCAACCGTGCGGCTGTCGCCGAAATAGTCAAAGCCCCATACTTTTTCCAAAAGCTGCTCGCGCGTAAAAACCTTGTTAGGATTGGACGCCAAAAAATACAAAAGCTCAAGCTCCTTGGGGGCCATGTCAACATTTTTCCCTTTGTATATCACCTTGTACTCTTCCAGGCTTATGCTAAGCCCCGGAAAAGAGAGAGCACGTTCCTGCTGGGAAGCGCCTTTCCCTCGCCTTAAAACGGCTTTTATTCTCGCTACAAGCTCCTTTGAATCAAAGGGCTTGGTAATGTAGTCATCGGCGCCCAATTCCAGCCCTAAAACCTTATCAAAGGTTTCGTCCTTTGCGGAAAGCATTATTATAGGTATATCGCTTATCTTGCGTATAGCCTTGCACACTTCCCAGCCGTCCATGCCCGGCAGCATTATATCAAGCAGCACAAGCGACGGGGGATTTTTTTTGAACGCTTCCAAGGCATCTTCCCCCCGCTCGCAGCTTGACACTTCGTAGGATTCCTTTTCCAGGTACAGCCTTATGAGTTCGGAAATATGCCTGTCGTCGTCCACTATCATTATATGTTGTTTTTCGCCCATAAGCCCTCCTATTTGAGCCTTACTATCGTTACGCCATCTTCGCCTTCGCCGTAGCGGCCCAGGCGGAATTTATCCACATATTTTAGTTGTTTAAGGTGTTTCTGTATGCCTTCGCGCAATACGCCGCTGCCCTTGCCGTGAACTATGCTAACTTCCTTAAGCCCTTTAAGCATAGAATCGTCAAGATAGCGGTCTGTTTCTAAAATCGCTTCTTCAAGCGACAGCCCGCGCACATCGCAAGACAGCGATGCGGGCCCTGAAGAAGATACTTTGTTTACTACCACTGTTTTAGGCTTTTTGGCTGCAGCTTTTGATTTTCTTAATCTGTCCACGCTTACTTGCATTTTAACGGCGCCTGCCTGTATAAGCACTTTGCCGTTTTTTTCAGGCAGGGACAAAACAGTAGCGTTTGTATCAAGCCCCGCAAGCTTTACGCTGTCGCCTATTTGAATGCTGTCCTTATCAAGCGGCGCGCCTTTTGCAGGCGTGCTTTCTGTTCTAAGCATATCGTCAAGGCCTTCAAAGCGCTTCCCCTGCTCGTCTATCTCGTGCCAGGGTATGCTGCCCGCTGCCTTTATGTTTTTAAGCTCCTGCACTATCGCGGAGCTTTCGCGCTTGGCTTTGTCTATAATCTTCTTTGCGTCGTCTTTGGCTTTGTCAGATTTAATCCTGCACTTTTCTTCAGCGTCAAGGAGCATTCTATTGGCCTGCTCCTTGGCTTCTTCCGCTTCCTTGTAAAGCTCTTCCGCCTTTTTGCGCTCTTTTTCTGCCATCTGCAGATGATGTTCCGCATTTGCAATAACATCTTCAAACTTAGCGTCTTCAACGCTTAAATGTTCTTTGGCGCGCTCAATAAAAATATCGGGCAAGCCCAATTTTTTGGATATTTCAAAGGCGTTTGATTTTCCCGGCATTCCAATAGACAGCCTGTATGTAGGGCGAAGAGTTTCTATGTCAAAATCCACGCTCGCATTTTCAACGCCTTCCGTTGAAATGGCAAATGCCTTTAGCTCGCTAAAGTGCGTTGTAGCAACGGTTAATATTTTTCTTTCGGTAAGGTAGCTCAGTATGCTCCTTGCGAGGGCGGAGCCTTCCGCAGGGTCTGTGCCTGCGCCCAATTCGTCAAACAGCACGAGCGAATCGCTGTCCGCATCGCGCAAAATGTTCACTATGTTTGTCATATGCGAAGAAAAGGTAGATAAGGACTGTTCTATGCTCTGTTCATCGCCAATATCTGCAAATATTTCTTTAAACACGTATACAGATGTGCCTTGGCTTGCTGGAACCTGCATGCCCGCCTGCGCCATAAGGCTTATAAGCCCTACGGTTTTAAGCGTTACGGTTTTGCCGCCAGTGTTTGGCCCTGTTATTACCAAGGTGCTGAAGCCGTCGCCCAGCCAAATGCTGCAAGGCACAACGGTTTCTTTTGGCAAAAGCGGGTGCCTTGCTTTTGAAAAGTTAAAGTACTTGTTCTTGTTTACTTTGGGGCGCACCGCCTGCATATCAAGCGCTAATTTCCCCTTTGCAAATATTGCATCGAGCTTTTGCAAAACGGCAATATTTAATTCTACTTCTTCGGCAATATCCGCCGCCTGGCTTGAAAAGCCCGCCAATATGCGCTCTATCTCCTGCTGCTCTTTAATAACAAGCTGTTTTAGCTCGTTTCCGCCTTCGACCAATACAATAGGCTCTATAAACAAAGTCGCACCGGTTGACGACTGGTCGTGCACTATGCCGTTTACATTTTTTCTGTATTCCTGCTTTACCGGCAGGCAGTAGCGCCCGTTTCTAACCGTTATTATGGGCTCCTGAAGGTATTTGGCGTGGCTTACAACCATGGCATCAAGCCTGCTTCGCATTCTTTCGTTAAGCAGCCTTATCTGCCTGCGTATGTCAAATAGAGTGCTGCTTGCATTATCCGCAATGCTGTCTTCAGAAATTATGGATTCCTTTATATCGTTTTCAAGGCTTCTGTAAATTCTAAGCCGCATGGCGTAAGACGTTAAAAGCTTGGTAAACTCCGTGTCTTCATCAAAACTGTTCCTTGCAATGCGCGATGCGTATAAGACATTGGCAAACTGCAGCAGGGTTTTAGCCGATAGTACAGCGCCTTTTTTAGCTAAGCTTAAGTGTTCCCGCACATCTTCAAAGCTTAATACGGGACTTTTGCCCTTGTACTTAAGCATATATACGGCTTCTTCCGTTTCCTGCTGCATTTTAAGCACTTCTTCAGAATCCGAAGAAGGCATAATGGATAAGCAAGCGGAAACTCCAAGCGGGCTTACCGCGCATTCCGCAAGCATATTAAGTATCTTGTCGAATTCTAATTTTTTTAAGGTTTTTTCGTTCATGAAATCTTCATTTGCTTAGTTTAGCGTTTGATTTATTTTCTTTATCTTTTGCGCGGTTTTCAGATGCTTTGCCCTTAGCTTTCCCATTGCTTGCGCCAGAATCTTTTTCTTCGGCTTTAGAGGCAGCTTTATTGGCGTATTCCTTTTCG
>JBMNUE010000027.1:0-17332 GCA_050946095.1 Christensenellales bacterium | reverse complement strand
CCATTGGAATTTCCTCCTTGTGAATGATTTAGCAACATCCATTGTAGCGGAGTTCCAGTGGCTTGTATATATCTGCCGCTCGTCTAAGTTGCGAACTTTAGTGTACTCTATCGCGTTTTTTTTAATGAGATTATTATTTAATGCGATTGTTATAAATTTTGAAGGTAAAAAAATCCCGCAATTAAGCGGGATATTCAACAAAGGATATATTTTATACTGCTTTATAAATAAAATGTTTTTTATCGAAACAGTTTTTATCAATATTTTTTTAACTGCTTGCTTATATCTTCAACTGCAGCGCGTATTGTAGGGGTAGTTTCCATAAGCTCTTCAATGCGCCTGCATCCGTGCAGTATGGTGGAGTGGTCCCTGTTGCCGAGCATCTGCCCTATGCCGGGCAGAGAAGAGTCTGTTAAGTCGCGGCAAAGGTACATGGCTACCTGCCTTGGAACGGCTATTCCGCGGCTGCGCCTTGGGCCGCAGATATCTTCTTTTGAAATGGCATAGTATTCCGTGACGGCGTTAATAATATCATCGCAGGTTATTAAATAATTTTCCTGCTCTTTAAATACATCCTGAAGGGCTTTTTCCGCAAGTTCCATTGTTATGTTTAGCGTTTTATTAAGCGCTGCATATGCTGCAAGGCGCGTTAAAGTGCCTTCAAGCTCACGTATATTGCTGTCGACCTTTTGGGCGATTAGCTGCAGGACCTCGTCAGAAATTAACAGGTTTGTTTCCTTGGCTTTTTCACGCAGAATGGCAACGCGCGTATCCATATCGGGGCGCTGCACGTCCGCTATAAGCCCCCACTCAAAGCGGCTTCTAAGCCTTTCTTCAAGCTTGGCTATCTCCTTGGGCGGTCTGTCGGATGTGATAACTATCTGCTTTCCGGCGTTGTGAAGGGCGTTAAAAGTATGGAAAAATTCTTCCTGCGTGGAATCTCTTCCCGCTATAAACTGTATATCGTCTATAAGCAATACATCTACATTGCGGTACTTTTCGCGGAACTGCACATTTCGGTTTGACTGTATTGCGCTTACAAGTTCAGTTGTAAACTGTTCGCTTGTTGCATATACTAGGCTGGTGTCAGGCTTTTGTGCGAGTATATAATGCCCTATGGCATGCATAAGGTGTGTTTTTCCAAGGCCTACGCCGCCGTATAGGAAAAGCGGGTTATAGGCGCCTGCGGGTTCTTCCGCCACAGCGAGCGAAGCCGCGTGCGCAAAGCGATTGCCGCTTCCGACTACAAAGCTGTCGAAAGTGTATTTTGGGTTCAGCTGCACATTTGAGCTGGTTGGATTTTTTTTCTTTCCCAGTTTAAAATCCTCTGTCTGTTTTGGCGTGAGAATATTAACCTTTATGGACCTGCCGAGGGTTTTTGAAAGGGCATCGGAAATCATAGGTTCGTACCGCGAGGATACGAACTGGTGGTAATAGTCCGTAACGGCTTCTATATAAAAATCGTTTTCTAAAATATCAAGCGGCTTAAGGGCTGATTCTATCCAAGTTTTATAAGTAACTTCTGCCATCTCATTGCGCAGAAGCGTGCATACATTTGCCCAAATATTATTAGTATCCAAACCGATCCCCCAAAAATAATAAAAATGCATAAAAATCGTTCGCGGGTAAAAAATACGCCTAAGTTGTTTTTCAAGGCGTAACCGTCTGTATTGTGGATAACTATCCTGCAAAGACGTCATTCACACCCGAATAATACCATATGGCACTGGTGCTTGCAAGGGGAACTGTGGACAAACAAAATGTTTAAGGGCTTACCTGTTGATAAGTTTTAGCTCAACGCATGGTGTATGTGGAGCAATAAAGGCACAAGGTTTAGTGATTCACATGTATAATTATACATTTAAGCTTATATTGTTAAGAAAATTTCATTAAAATTAATTTTTTCTTGCCGAATAAAACAGCATGATTGTAATATTTTGATTTTACATGTATAATCGTTTTATCATTTTATTATAATGAGAGGTGCATTATGAGTAAGTCGTTAAGCAATACCGACAAATTTACAAAAGCGGAAAAGAGCTGGATATTGTATGACTGGGCAAACAGCGTATATGCCACAAACATTATGGCGGCTATTTTTCCCACTATTTTTGTTTCAATAGCAGGCGAAAGCGGGGACCTGTGGTGGGGCTATGCTACAAGCATAGCGACCTTTATAATTGCCGTGCTGGCTCCCATTTTGGGCGCGTTCGCAGACTATAAGGGCGTTAAGAAAAAGCTTTTTACTGCTTTTATGCTGCTTGGCGTAGTGTCGACACTTTCCTTAAGCTTTACGAACGACTGGCGCATAATGCTTGTTATATATGCGATTTCCCGCATAGGCTTTAACGGGTCAAACCTTTTTTATGATTCGTTTTTAACAGACGTTACTACAAACGAGCGCATGGATAAGGTGTCCTCGTGGGGCTATGCCATGGGCTATATAGGCGGCTCTACAATACCGTTTATTGCTTCAATTATTGTTCTTATAAAGCTCGGCTACTCAAACCCTGTTGCGCAGAAGTTTTCCATAATAATAACTTCTGTTTGGTGGCTTGTATTTTCAATACCGTTTTTAAAAAATGTAGAGCATATGCACTATAAAGATACTGGCGAGCGCCCTTCAATAAGGCGGATTTTTACAAACGTAGGCAATACATTTAAAGATATAATGAATGAACAAGGCATGATGCTTTTTATTATCGCCTACTTTTTCTATATAGACGGCGTTGGCACCATAATAAGCGTTTCAACGGCGTACGGCGCAGCGCTTGGCTTAGGCGCCGTAGGCATGATACTCGCCCTTCTTGTAACGCAGATTGTTGCAATGCCGTGCTCAATACTTTTTCCTAAGTTAGCTAAGAAAATAAGCACAAGGCGTTCGTTAATGTTTGCAATTGCCGTTTACATGTTCATATGCGTTGTAGGCTTTTTAATGGGCTATACTCTTGAACCGCACCAGGCAAGCTATAACAGCGTGTATGATACGCATATGGAACAAGCGATAGATAATTTAAGCGTGCAATTTGAAGACGAAGCATTAGCAGACAAGGCCATAAAAAACTACATGCTCAGCAGCAGGCCGCTCATAAGGGATAAAAAGGACGAAGAATTAAATAGCTTAAAGCTGAGCTGGGAAGGAATTAGCGAATCGGACAGCGAAAAAGCGCTTATTGCTCAAAAAGAACTGTACAGCAGCAATATTGCTTTTGCGCAGGAAAATAAAGATACAATAGACGATTACTATGCCGCGCAGAGAAAATCATCAGTGCTGTTCTGGGCTATGGCAATTTTAGTGGGGACAGTACAGGGCGGCATACAGGCGACATCCCGCTCGTACTTTGGAAAGCTTATCCCTAAAAACCGCTCAAACGAGTTCTTTGGCTTTTTCGATATATTCGGCAAATTTGCAAGCGTTATAGGTCCTCTGCTGTACTCTTTTGTAGCCGGCATAACGGGCAGATCCTCCTACGGAACGCTTTGCCTGCTGGTGCTGTTTATTATAGGATTTGTAATATTAAAAGGCGCAAAAAAACCTCTTGAAGAGCTTGAGATGTCAAGAGCTAAGCAAGAGGCTTGATAAAAATTTTTGAAAACGCCAACAAAGTTATTGTTTAAGCGTCAAAGCCCCATGGTCATAATCGTTAAAAGTTTCGTGCGCGATGGTCATGGGGCTTTTAGCATCAATTAATTCCTTGAAATTTTTGCTGCGGAAAGGCTATAAACCGCCAAGCAAAAATGCCGCCGGAGTGTTTTAAGACATTCCAGCGGCATTTTAAATTTATTACCCTATATCTATCCCCGGCAGCATTGCAACTATTCTTCTGCGCGATGCGTCCAAGGACTTTAATAACCCCGCCTGGGCGCTGTTGTTTGAATATATCTGAGCCAAGCATTGGTTAAGCCCTCTTGATTTAAGCAGTGAAGCGCCGCATCTTACGAGAGATGAGCCAAGCCCGCGGCGGCGATACTCCGGCTGTACATAAAGCATTATAAGGCCTGCAGTATTCGGATTGGAGCCCGACATAATCATTTCCGCAAGCGGCTGGCCGCCGCGGTAAAAGCCGAGCGCCATAAAATATGGCTGCTGCATTTGGAGAGTTAAGTAGTCCATAGGAATAGGGGAGAGCCTAAAAGCATTAAGCCTTGACAAAAAGTCGCTGCATTGATGTGTATCCTGCAAAGGAACGGATGCAAACTGGCAGCCCATTGGCGGAGTAGGAGCTTTTTCTTCGGAAAGGGAGAATATATATTCTTCCTCAGCGTTATTATTTACAAAGCCGCTTTTTGTATAAAAATTAAGCAAATCCCAATTATTTGCTTCTATGCGAGTGTATATCCTGCATTTTATGTTTGAAAAGCCCGCGCGCAAAACTTCGGCCCTTGCCAAAAGCGCCCCTAACAAAAGGCTTCTTGCGGCAGGCTGCGCTTCTATGCATATATAAATCTGAAGCGGCCTTTCGGGATAGAGCTTTTCCTGCATGGAAAGCACCACATAGCCGTAGCCTAACTGTATAAAATCATCGCTTGAAGCGAAGAACACATCTTCTTTGGGGAGCCCCTGAAAAGGGCCGGACGGGTTTGATAAATGCATAAAGGACCTCTGTTTCTGTTAATTTGCTTCGTTTTTAACGCTTGTAAAGTCATACGCCACACGGCTCACCTGCGGACAGCGCTCTTTAATGATGTTTGACAGGTTTTCTAAAAAATCAAAAGGTATGCGGACGGGCAGCAGAAGGCTTTCGTCTTCTTTTGTATTGGCGATTGTAACTGCACGCAGGGTTATTAAAACTTCATCGCTGTCAGAACCTTGTATGGGGTAAAGGCAGGCGAAAAATTTAAAAATCCTTTTTGTAAATTCGTTTTCAAGTATGCTGTCAGAAAATATTTTGTCCACCGTTTTTAAAATATCAAGGCGGTATTTAGTAACTTCGCCGTGTATTCTAAGCGCAAGCCCTGTTCCCGGGAAAGGCTGCGCAGATGTGATTTCTTTTGGCATGCCGAGCTTTTCTGCTATGTTCCTAATTTCTGAAGTGAACATTTCTTTTAGCGGCGCAATAACGGTTTTGCCTTCCGAGGGCACCATTGTATTCAATAAGCCGTGCTTTAACACTTCATCGCATGTAATGCCGCGTATTACAGCATCGTACTCGGTATCTTTAAGTACCTTTTTTAATACAGCCTTCATGGTGCAGCTTATGGCTTTTTGCTTATCTTCCGGCTTAACAATCCCTTTTAGGCTCGATAGGAATTCTTCCTGCGCGTTTATGAGCGTTATGGAAAGGTTTTCCTTGTCCCTATAATGGGACAGCACAAACTCGATTTCTCCCTGCCTTAAAAGGCCGGTATCCACAAAAAAGCAGCGCAGTTTTTCGCCGAGTGCTCTATGCGCAAGTGTTGCGCTTACGCCGCTGTCGAGCCCGCCGGTAATGGCGCATACGGCAAAGCCGTCGCCTACTTCCTTTTTAATAAAGCTCCGCATGTTTGAAATAAACGCAAATTCATCCCAGGAGCGGGATGCGCCGCATACATTAAGAGCGAAATTTAGCAGTATAGAAGTGCCTTCGGGGTCGTTAGACTCTATTTGAAAGCCGAGAGCATACAGATTTAACTCCTGATGCTTAAAGCCTATTACGCTTTCATTAAGCATAGCTATGGGTTCAAGCTCGCTGCTTAAACTAAAAGGCAGGCAGGTATGCACCATGCGGTCGCTTGTATCCATGTTTTCTGTAACAGGCGACGGCAAAAACTTTACTTCTTCAACCTTGTGAAGATGCTGCGCCTCGCCAACTTCGCCGTTTAAAAGCAGGCACAGCGATGCAGCCGTATTGCCCAAGGCAAGCACAGGTATGCCGTAGTTAAGAAACCTGCCGTCCATACGCAATGGATATCGCTCGTTTGTGCCGCCGGCCAAAATTATGCCTAAAGGCGCTATGGCGTTTACTTCATCTTGGGTGGCGTCGCCCGGCAATATATTGCAAGCAACGCCTTCAAGCCTAAGCTTTATAGCGATGTCTTCCGTATATTTATAGTTGTAGTCCAATATAAGTATTGTATCGTTCATAATAACCTCATCTGTCAGATCCCGCCTTCTACTATCCAGAAAGAGTTATCCTCCTGCATATTTTGATTGAGCAGGTTTTTAATTAAAAGCTGTGTGTCTTTATCTGCAATGCCGGTTGCCGTAAGTTTATTTTCGATTTGAAAATGCTTAATGCTATTTTCCGTTTTATTGTCATAAACGCCGTTTATGCTATATGTGTCAAGCAAATTAAGTGCGGACAGCTCTTTTTGAAGCTGGGTTACTTTTTGCCCTTCATTGCCGTGGCGCATAGCAACGCCCGCAACATCGTGCACGGTGCCGTAGCCTATTATGCGCCAATCGTTAAGAGCGTACAAGCTGCGCTGCACTTTATCCGGCATATTGCCTTCAAACACCTGTATGTATATGCCGTCCTCGCTTTTAAGCGCTTTTTCAACCATAGCCACATGGGTAGTGTCGCCTGAAGGCGTATAAGAAAAGAACACCCAATCCCCGGGCTGAGGTATGTATTCGTTTAACTCTATGTCTTTTCCTGATGAATTGAACCACTGGCTGCCCCAGCCGTTTACAATGCCGTTTCTTGCGACAAAACGGCCTTCTTTTAGGAACCAGTTAAGCCCTACATTAGTCGCCCCGTAAAGCGGGTACTGTTTTTTAAGAAGCTGTGTGCCGTAGCGCTCATCCGTTTTGTTTACGCACCAGCATAGGTATTCGGCGCACCATTCGGCAGTTCTGTCGCCGTACCAGGCGCCGTATTTTGTGCTTCCATCGCTTCCTTCCGTATAGCCTAATTCTTCTTGAGCTATATTAAGCAGCTTAACAACAAAATCGGGAACTTCAAAAGCGGGCAAAATCTCTTCGCTGGAAGTCGCAAAACAGATGTGAGATGTTAGTAGCAAAATAATAAAAGCAACACATAAAATGCGTTTTTTCAACATAACACCCCCTAAAAATCTTATTCATTATACAAGCTTATCCGGTTTAATACAAGCGTGCGTATAACTTGCAAGGTATTGCAGATTTTGATAATATGGCTGCATTCGAATTAAGCGTTAAAGCACTGCGTTTGAAAGGGTATATATGAAGATAGTAACTATTCGTGATGTGGCAAAAGCTGCGGATGTAAGTATTTCAACAGTGTCGCGGGTTTTAAACAACCGACCGGATGTTGGGGAAAATACCAGGCAAAAGGTATTAGAAGTCGTTAAAGAATTAGGGTATGTGAAAAATACCAGCGCTGCAAGCCTTAAGCAGCTGCAGACTGATTTTGCCGCCGTAGTTTTGCGCGGAAGACGCAATATTTTTTTGATGGATTTAGCGGAAAGGATACTGGATATAGGCAAGCAGCAAAACATCAGTTTCCTAACAGAAATTATAGACGAAAAGGCGGACGAGTTTAAGGCCGTGCGTAGGCTTTATATGGAAAGAAAGCTTACAGGCGTAATATTTTTAGGGAGCAAACTGACCGACCACGAAAAAGAAGCGGAAGAGCTTGGCCTTCCCTGCGTTTTTGCTTCAATCGAAGCTTCGTTTTTAAAGGGAGAGCATATAAGTTCCGTATCTGTGGATAATTTTAACGCCGGCAAAGAAGTGCTTGACAGGCTTATATCTTTAGGGCATAAAAATATCGCTCTTTTGGGATATTTTGGCCCCATAAGCGACGCTACGGGGCAAAGAATGTATGGAGCAAAAGCGAGCATGGAAGAACACGGCATTGCGTTTAACCCGCTTCTATATGAAGAGTGCGATTTTACTCTGCCGTCAAGCTATGCCGCTATGAGCCATATTTTGGACAACAACATAAAATTTACGGCGGTTTTTGCAAGCTCAGATATAATTGCAATAGGCGCTATGAAGGCTCTGACGGACAGAGGGTTAAAAATACCTGACGATGTATCCATAGTAGGCTTTGACGGCATTGAGCACGCAGCCTATACCATACCTTCTCTTACAACAGTAATGCAGCCCTCCCAGGAAATGGCAAGCAAATCCGTTGAGCTTTTGGTTGATTCGATACACGGGAAACCCGGAAGGCATCTGCTTGTAGAGCCTAAATGGATAGATGGGCAATCCGTGAGAAGCATTAAATAAATAGTAAATAATACTCAATTCATAAACGGTAGCCATTAAATGGTTACCGTTTATGCTATTTGCAGATGAACAGCTTATGTGCTATACTTTATTTAGACAAATTGCTCATATAATTAATAGTTATATGAAGTTTAATATAGGAGGCAGAAATGTTTTACCGCCCACCAACGAGAAAAGAAAGAGATGCTTTTCACGAAGGAAGCAGCCGGCACGCTTATACTATGCTCGGTGCGCATCCCGCCATCAGCCATGATCTGCCTGTATGGAATTTTGCTGTATGGGCGCCAAGAGCAAAGGCGGTGTCTGTAACGGGTGAATTTTGCTCTTGGAAAGTCGATGCTTATCCTATGGAAAAGCGCTATGACGGCATTTGGGAACTGCAGCTTGAAAGACAGCTTTTTGACCCTCAGAGCGATAAAGAAAAATACAATTACGAAGGCGCTGAAGAAAAGCTGCGCAGCTATAAATATGCCGTATTGGGCGAAGACGGCGAATGGCATTTAAAGGCGGATCCTTATGCCTTTGCAAGCGAATTGCGGCCAAACAACGCAAGCCTTTTGTACGATTTGGACGGCTTTCAATGGGGGGATCAAAAATGGCTTAACCACCGTAAAAATTGGAATCCCTATAGAAGTCCTGTAAATATATATGAGATGCACTTAGGTTCATGGAAGCTGCATGAAGACGGCAGCATGATGAACTACATAGAAATTGCAGAGGAATTAATTCCCTACATAAAAGAAATGGGCTATACGCATGTGGAACTGCTGCCCGTTATGGAGCACCCGCTCGATATGTCTTGGGGATACCAAGTAACGGGCTATTATGCGCCTACTGCCAGGCACGGCACTCCAAAAGAATTTATGCGTTTTGTGGATTTGTTGCACCAGGCTGGCATAGGCGTCATTTTAGACTGGGTGCCTGCCCATTTCCCGAGGGACGAAGTGGGGCTTCGCCAGTTTGACGGTACGCCATGCTACGAGCACGAAGATTGGCGCCGCGCCGAAATGAAGCAGTGGGGCACCATGATGTTCGACTTCGGCCGCGGCGAAGTATGCTCGTTTCTTTTGTCAAATGCCTGCTTTTGGTTTGAGTACTACCATATAGACGGTGTGCGCTGCGACGCTGTGAGCAGCATGCTCTATCACGATTTTTGCCGCGAAGAAGGCGAATGGCTTCCAAATCAATACGGAAATAACATAAATATAGAAGCCATAGCTTTTCTGCGCCGCTTTAACGAAGTGGTCTATAACGATTTTCCCGGCGTCATGACAATAGCAGAAGAATCATCCGCATATCCCATGGTAACAAGGCCCACTTTCTTAGGCGGCCTTGGCTTTGGCTTTAAATGGAATATGGGCTGGATGAACGATATATTGAGCTATATAGAGCTTGACCCCGTTTATCGCAAATGGCACCATGATAAAATAACATTTTCTCTTTTCTATGCCTTCAGCGAAAACTATATTTTGCCGTTCTCGCACGATGAAGTGGTTCACGGCAAAAAGAGCATGCTGGATAAGAACCCGGGAGATTTATGGCGCAAGTTTGCAGGTTTAAGGACGCTTATAGGGTACCAGATGGCGCACCCTGGCAAAAAGCTGCTTTTTATGGGAAGCGAATTCGGCCAATTCATAGAATGGGACGAAAAACGGCCGCTTGACTGGTTTCTGCTTGTCTATGAGCGCCATCCGGAATTGCAGCGCTGCATAAAGCATCTTAACCATTTCTACCGCAGGCACAGCATGCTTTGGGAGATCGATGACAGCTGGGACGGCTTTGAATGGCTCGTTGCGGACGACAGCAACAACAGCATAGCCATATTCATGCGTATGAACAAAAAGGGGGAAACCCTTATATGCATGTCAAACTTCACCCCGCAATACATAGAAGAATATCGCTTTGGCGTTCCTAACCGCGGCACCATAAGGGAAGTATTCAATACGGACCTTAGCGAATACGGCGGTTCCGATAAGCAGAACAGCGAAATAATAAATGTGGAAAAAATACCTTGGAACAGCAAGAAATATTCCGCAAGCATTTGCGTGCCGCCGCTTGCAACGGTTTATTTTGCATACGAGAGAATACCGGAAATTCCGGAAGAAGCTAAGAGCGAAGAAACAGAAGATTTGGAAGATATAGATTTGTTGGAATAGGACTTAAAACGCAAACAAGGAGGAGAAAGACGCATGCTTCAAAAAAAAGAATGTGTTGCCATGCTGCTTGCAGGCGGGCAGGGCAGCAGGCTCGGTATACTTACCAAACACACGGCAAAACCCGCCATACCCTTCGGCGGAAAATATCGCATAATTGATTTTCCTGTAAGCAACTGCACCAACAGCGGCATAGATGTTGTCGGCGTATTGACACAGTACAGACCGCTTGAACTAAACGCCTATATAGGCTCCGGAGCGCCATGGGATCTTGATAAAAACAGCGGGGGCATATTCGTGCTTCCGCCATATTCTACCGGCAGCGACGGCAAATGGTATAAAGGCACTGCAAACTCCATATATCAGAATATGACATTTATTGAGCAGTACAATCCGGACTATGTGCTTGTGCTTTCAGGCGATCATATTTACAAGATGGATTATTCAGCCATGCTTGATTACCACATAAAGAATGAAGCTTCGGCTACCATAGCAGTACGGCAGGTTCCCTGGGAAGAAACGCACCGCTTTGGCATTATGAATACGGATGAAAACCACGTTATTACGGAGTTTGAAGAGAAACCCGCCAATGCCAAAAGCAACAACGCCAGCATGGGCGTATATATTTTCACTTGGGAAAAGTTGCGCCAGCAGCTTATTGAAGATGAACAAGACCCGCAATCAAGCAATGACTTTGGCAAAAACATAATCCCCAAAATGCTTGCAGGCGGAGAAAAGCTTGTAGCATACACGTTCGACGGCTATTGGAAAGATGTGGGTACTATAGAAAGCCTCTGGGAAGCAAATATGGATCTTCTTGAATCGCCCCCTCCAATAGATATGCACGATAGAAATTGGCGCATATATGCCCGCAATGTTGGCAGGCCGCCAAGCTATATAGGGAAAGACGCAGTTGTAATAAACAGCCTTGTTACTGAAGGAAGCGAAATAAACGGATATGTTGAAAACTCCGTCATATCAGGCTCAGTAATGGTTGAAGACAATGTGCGCATATACGACAGCGTTATTATGCCGGGCGCTAAAATAAAAAAAGGCGCCGTAATACGCAGAGCCATAGTAGGAGAAAACAGCGTAATAGGTTCAAACGCCGAGATAGGCGAAAAAGAAGGAAACATTGCTGTTGTTGGCAACAATACCACAGTTGCCGAAGGCGCAAGAGTAGCTTCCGGCGAACAGGTGGGAGAATAGGAGGCCGTTATGAAAACAAAGATTGTAGGTTTAATATATACAGGCGAGAAAACCGAACGCCTGCGCGAACTGACGAGCAGACGCTCTCTTGCAGCGCTTCCGTTGCTTGGGCGTTACCGCCTTATAGACTTTATTTTAAGCAATATGGTAAACAGCGGCATGAAAAATGTGGGCATCATAATGCAGAGCAACTACCAAAGCCTTTTGGATCAATTAGGCTCCGGCAGAGAATGGGACCTGCACGGAAAGCGCAGCGGCATGACGCTTTTACCTCCTTTTGCCACTACGGATTCAAGCAATAGCTACACAGGGCTTTTAGATGCTCTTAAAAGCAATATGAACTTCCTGCGCAGAAATTCCGAACGCTATATTGCGACTTCAGAAAGCGGATTTCTATATTCCATGCATTTTGAAGACATGCTGGATTTTCACTTAAAAAATGAAGCGGACATAACTTTTGCATACACTAAAGACAGAGATTCAAGGCGCAACGGCATAGGCCGTTACCTTGGCATAGATCAAAACAACGTAGTTACGCATATAGAGGTGGATCCTGCAATACCAAGGTATGAAAACACGTATTTAGGCGTTTTCCTTATGAGAAGGGAACTACTTATAAACCTTGTGGACAGAGCCACTTCGCAGGGCTTTCACCACTTTACAAGGGAAATGATGATAAGAGTTTTAGCTGAAGGACAGCATAAAATAGTAGGCTACGAGCTGCCTACCAAGCCGTTTAATATAGACTCTGTTCAAGCGTATTACAATGCAAATATGGCGCTGCTTGACCAGGAAAATCGAAAGGATCTGTTCGATTTGCGGCGCCCCGTTTGGACAAAGCTGCGCGATGAAATGCCCTCGCAATATTCAAAAGGCGCAAAGGTTTCAAACTCCCTTGTTGCGGACGGCTGCATTATCGAAGGCGAAGTGGAAGATTCCATTTTATTTAGAGGCGTAAAAGTAATGCCCGGTTCTAAAATTAAAGGATGCATTATAATGCAGGACTCCATAATAGGAAACGGCGCCCATATAGAAAACTGCATATTGGATAAGCGGACCACGGTTCGCGAAAACTCCAAGCTTACGGCAACGCCCGGCTATCCATTCGTGGTACCTAAGAATTTGACAATCTAATTTGAATTGTGCTAAAGTATTTTCTGTTGTTTGGTTTTTGCTAAACTTATAATGTTTTGAGAGGAGTGTTAATAAAATGAAAATTCTTTTCGCGGCATCAGAGTGCGTTCCGTTTATTAAAACCGGTGGCCTGGCTGATGTAGTTGGTGCTCTTGCAGTCGTATTAGCGGAGCAGGGGCACGATATACGCGTTATGATTCCTAAATACACTTCTATACCTGAAGAATATTCCGGCAAAATGACCCACCTTGTAGATTTTGAGGTGGAACTTGGCTGGCGCAAGCAATACTGCGGCATAGAAGAGCTTAAACAAGACGGCGTAACTTACTATTTTGTAGACAATCGCTATTACTTTGGAAGAAATTATACCTACGGTATGGGCGGGGATGAGTACGAACGCTTCGCTTTCTTTAGCCGCGGCGTGCTTAATTCTCTTCCGCTTATAAACTTTAAGCCGGACATTATCCACGCGCACGATTGGCAGGCCGGCATGATACCTGCGCTTCTAAGCATACAGTATGCTCATCTGCCTGCATACAGCGGAATAAAAACCGTTATGACGATACACAACCTGCAGTATCAGGGCGTGTTTGGCATTAAAGATGTGCAGGATGTATTAGGCCTTGGCGACAGCCTTTTCACAGGCGATAAGCTTGAATACTACGGCGCTGCGAACTACTTAAAGGCGGGCCTTGTATACGCTGACGAAATAACGACGGTAAGCCCTTCCTATGCCGAAGAAGTGCAGACTGCTTATTACGGCGAACGCTTAGACGGCTTGCTTCGTGCTAAAAACAACCATTTGACGGGCGTGCTCAACGGCATAGATACAAATGAGTACGACCCCGCCAAAGATAGCTTAATAGCAGCTAATTACACCGTTGAAGATAAAAGCGGCAAGGCTGTGTGCAAAAGAGCGCTTCAGTCCGAGCTTAATCTCGATATACGGCCTGAAGTGCCTGTAATAGGCATGGTGGGAAGGCTTAGCAAGCAAAAAGGCTTGGACCTTGTAGACTATGTTATAGGCGATATAATGCGCGAAGATGTACAGCTTATATGCCTTGGCATGGGGGATTCAAGATATGTAAATCTTTTCAGCTGGGCAGAGCAGAACTACCCGGGGAGAGTAGCCGCGCGCTTTGTTATGGACCATACTTTGGCGCATAAAATATACGCAGGCGCGGATATGTTCCTTATGCCTTCGCAGTTTGAGCCTTGCGGCTTAAGCCAGATGATAGCCATGCGCTACGGCACAGTGCCTATTGTGCGCGAAACGGGCGGCCTTAGGGACACCGTGCTTAGCTATAACGAATACACCGGCGACGGCAACGGCTTTACATTCTTTAACTATAATGCGCATGACATGCTGCACGTAATACAGCGCGCCCTGCATTACTACTGGAACAAGAAAGATGTTTGGGAGCTGCTTCAGGACCGCGGCATGAAGGCGGACTATTCATGGAAGGCCTCTTCAGAAAAATATCTGCAAATATATAATAAGCTCTTTGATGAAAGGAAAGCAGAAATCGCGGCAAGTGCAAAAAAGCCTGAAGAATCCGAAGCCCTTAAAAAACCTGCGGCCCAAAAAACCACTTCAAAATCAACTGTAAAAGCTGCTTCAAAAACAGCTGCAAAAACTGCAGAAAAGCCCGCTTCAAAAACAGCTGCAAAAACCCCTGACGAAAAACCTGCTGCTAAAAATAAGACAGCAAAATCAAACTCTAAAGCTGCGACTGCTTCAAAAAAGCCAGCGGCAAAAAAGCCGGCTGCTAAAAAGACCGCTTCCGCAAAAAAAGAAAAGAAATAAAACTTTAAGCGGCATTATTTAAAAGTAATATAAACTAAACAGACTGGCATTAGCCAGTCTGTTTTTGAATTATGTTATTTTTATTGCAATCAATGATGCTTTGCATACTTGATTACTGCATGAAAATATAAAAAATGCAATATTAAGCAAAAAAGTAATATAGACTTGCTCAGAGTGTAGACAAAGTATGATTTAGAGAATTTCAGGGGACTAAACCCCATGATTGTAATCGTGAAAAGCTTAAAGCGCTAAGTTAGCAGGGCATTGAAAAGCTGTGCGTTTCCTATATTTTTGGCTTAAGGGAAGCAAAGCTCCCAAACGAAAAGGCACACGACAAAGTGTCTAAGGATGCTTTGTCGACAGTTTAAGCGAAATAGATTTGCTTAAAAAGTGCAGCAGAGTTTAATTTTTTTATAAATGCTGCTCATATTCTAAAAAATGAAATGCTTTAAATTTGACATCGTTGCATTTGTATGTTAAACTTGCTGAGTTTTAAGGCTGCTTTTGCGGGAATGGCGGAATTGGCAGACGCGCTAGATTCAGGTTCTAGTGTTCGCAAGGACATGCAGGTTCAAGTCCTGTTTCCCGCACCACGGTGAAAAGAAAAGGGGGATAGCGAAATCCCCCTTTTACTATTTGCAGCATTCACTTTTTGGGTGTATGTTTAGGCGCTGAAGTTGTGTTATTAAGAACTGAAAAGGCATAAAAAGGATAAAATGCAACACAAAATTCAGCACAAGATCACGAAAAACAATTCAGCTTATTATTAAAGAAAACCCTAAGCCATTAAACCTTAAAAATAAAGTTCTCCTATGTATAAATTATAAAACTGCAAACGCCGCCTCTTAATAAGACTCGAGCGTTTTTTTATAAAAGATAATTTTATTTTGTTAATGTTTTGGCGAGCTCATCAAACCAGCTTCCGCTATAATTTTCGATTTGTCCCTTATCGATTAAAGATGAGATATTAGGGTCTATCGGTATTTTAGCGAGTATATTAAGGTCATATGTTTTTGCAATCTCTTCTATATGACTGTCGCCGAATATTTTGTAGTTCTTACCGTTGTCGGGACATTTAAAGTAAGACATGTTTTCAACAAGGCCTATAATCGGAATATTCATCTTTTCTGCCATTTTTACAGCTTTTGCAACTATCATGGATACGAGCTCCTGCGGGGAAGTTACTACAATAATTCCATCTATTGGTATGGATTGAAACACCGTAAGCGGAACATCGCCAGTGCCTGGAGGCATATCAATAAACATAAAGTCTATGTTGTCCCAAATAACATCAGTCCAAAATTGCTTTACGGCGCCTGCGATAACGGGGCCGCGCCATATCACGGGATCGCTGTCGTCTTTTAAAAGCAGGTTTATGGACATTATGTCTATACCTGTTGAAGATTTAACCGGAAGAAGGCCAAACTCGTTTTGCATGGCTTTATCCTTAATGCCGAAAGCTTTCGGTATAGAAGGACCGGTAATATCCGCATCAAGAATGGCGGTTTTATAGCCCATTCTGTTTGCTGAAACAGCAAGCATGGATGTTACCATGGACTTGCCCACGCCGCCTTTGCCGCTTATTACGCCTATTACTTTTTTTACGCTGCTCATTTTATGCGGCTTTTCTAAAAAGCTTGTTTTGTGTTCTTTTTTCTCTGCGCAGCTTTTGCTGCAGCTGCTGCAATTATGGTTGCAATTTTCACTCATATTTGACTCCCGATTTTTATAATTTGTTTTTATTGCTGCCGCAAGCAGGGTAAAAGCTGACCCTATATAGATTTAAAAAATTAAATTATAAGCAAAACACATTTTAAATCTGCAAAGCTTGCAGCGCATTTACAAAAATCCTTTCCTTACGGCTGCTTACTGCCGTAATTTAAGTATACACAATTTATAGCATATATCAACATTTGAGTAAGCTTTATATGCGATTTGCAAACGTATATAAAGCTGCTTTTATATAAATTAATTAAATTTAAAATGTACGTTTATATTAGAAAGTTTTTGCAAATAAAACTTTCTAAGACTTGCAATTAATTAAGTTTAGTGGCATAATAATCTTATAAAAGAAGGAGGTATTTAGAATGTCAAAATTAACAACTCGTCGCGAATTTCTCATTGGCGCGGGTAAAGTTGCTGCGGGCGCCGCGGCAATAAGCGCACTTAACCCAGTGCTTAACACCATAGCGGAAGAAGCTCCTTCTGCACCGGAATATCCTTTCACATATGTTAAACTGGATCCGGAAGAAGTAAAAGAGCATTGCTATAAGCGCTTCTACGACTACGGCGGCTGCGCAGCCGGTGCTTTCGGCGGCATGGTCGATATACTTTCAGAAAAAGTCGGCTATCCCTTTAACCAGCTTCCGTACTTGATGTATGCAAACGGCGCAGGCGGATACGGCGCTGCGTCCTTATGCGGTTCTCTCGGCGGCTGCGCCGGCATTATAGGCTTGTTCCTTGAAGCCAAGGAATCCCGCGCCATTGTTGCAGATCTGTTCAAATGGTACCGCGGACACGAATTCCCGCAGTATGACCCTGAAAACTATGGGGCAGAGAAAACCGTTGCAAAGTCCGTGAACTGCTCAGATTCAGTCACAAAGTTTATGCAGGCAAACGGCATTAAAGAAATGAGCGATCCTGTTCGTATGTCGCGCTGCGCGGCTGTTACAGGCGAAGCTGCCGCAAAGACGGTAGAACTGCTTAATGCACATTTTAACCTGTAATTAATTACAACCTACATAACGCGCCCTCCGCAAATACAACGGAGGGCGTTGTTTATATACTTGTTAAAAGCAAATATAAAGGATATAATAATTTATAGAGAGCATTAAAGCTTTACTATAAAACAAGGAGCTGCAGTATGACAAACAAAAAAGGTCGTCTAACTATACC
>JBMNUE010000026.1:0-17375 GCA_050946095.1 Christensenellales bacterium | reverse complement strand
CCGGGTTCCACATCTATTACTCGGCGTTTGTCTGCATCAACCACTACTGTTACGTAACTATGACCGCGCTTAAACGATGTTTCGTCAATCGCAAGCTGCTTTACATCTTCAAGGTTATCTTCCTTAAAAGCTTTATCTATCCAGTAATGCAAAATACGTACCAGAGATTTTTCGTTGCATCTAAGCATTTGGCTTGCTTTTCGTATTGGCATATCCATCATAATAAGCATTGCAAAGCCTTCAAACAGAAGACTAAATCGGCTGTTTTTCCTCGCCCATGACGCATTGACTACCTCCATGTTCCGGGCACCTGACTCTTGGTCTTCTGCAATGGACATAACACGGATAGAACATTACATCTCCGTGACGCCATACCCGCTCTGATTTCTCATACCCGGCCCTTTTGCACATCGCTCCGCACTCAGGGCACGGCTGTAAATTCCCCTCCCGAATGTCCACATAAATGTGAACTTCCGCGCCCTGTGTTTCGATGCTTCGGATATACCATGGCTCTTTCAATCCCAATGACTCGCTGAACAGATTTGTTAATCCGCTAATTCTCGTTTCCATATAAACTAATTATATCAGAATTACGACTTTGGGGGCAGAGCCAGATATGAATGCGTCATATCATATTTTGGTAAAAGAAAAACTTACTGATGTTCAAATTGTCTATGACAGATATCATTTGCAAGCATAATACGGCAGGGATGTTCTTAGCACAGTACGGCTTGAAGAAGCAAGAAAGCACAAAGAGCTGTCACAAGAGCTGTTTGCACAAATCAAAAATGAATCACCTGAAAATAAATGAAAGATTAAAGCTAAAATCAAAGAAGAAAATCAGCAATATAGCCTAAAGCTCCGTTGGATATTGCTTGCCAACGGAGACAAGCTCTCGGAGCACTGGATTAATGCCTTGCAGACGATATTAAATAATCATTCGGATCTTACAGTCTGTTATGCAATGAAAGAAGAAATGATCAGTTTGTTTCAACTGTCTGATCCTCGTGAGGCAGAGAATTGCTGGAACAGCTAATTCGTTGCATCAAAAGAATCCGGCATTCCGGCCCTAGTTCGCTTTACCGAGTTAAAGGAAAAACGGATTGATGGGTTTGCGGCTCATGCAATTTATCCTATTAATACAGGCAAGTTTGAAGGGTTTAGCAATAAAATAAAGGTTGCTAAACGAGTAGGATATGGTTTCAGAAACGAGTCTTATTCCTTTCTGCTTGTTAGATTACTTTCTTTATCCCCCAGCTTTACGTGATGAGCCTATAAAATACGATGCCATCAATGAGAAAATTGAAGACAAGAAAACCCGGCATATTTAGACCGGGCGATTTATAAAATCTTGCTGGCTGAAGATGAAACGAAAACCTTCAGCCCGCTCCTCTGGCAAAGTCTCCTTGATTATGCCAAGGTTTCAAGAGATGGAAAGATTACTTTTGTTTTCAGAAACGGGATGGAGATTTAGGTTATTCTCTTCTTACAAATGCCATATAATGGGCAACCTTGACAATCCGGTTTTTTCTTGCAGTACTCTTTGCCATTCTGAACAATTAGGGCATGAAAATGATTGTAGATCTCAGCATCACGTGGAAGTTTGTCTTCACAGAATTTTTTCACTTTCATATAAGTTTTTCCTGCATGAATCGGAATGCGGCTGAAAAGTCTCAGAGTATAGGCATCTACGACAAAGGTTGGAAAATCAAAAGCATAGAGCAGGATAGAATCCGCCGTCTCATTGCCAACTCCCCGAACCCGTAAAAGTTCGGAGCGGATGTCTGGTAGAGGGTGGTTTTTTATTAAATCTAGGTCGCAGTTATAAGTCATAAACCATTAAGTGATGGCTCATAGTTGACTGCTCCTTTTAATATGTTTTGTTTGGTCACTTACATATTAACATAGCGAGTTAGCTATGAGTTATTTTGTGTTGCACTTGTTATGATAATTCATCTCTATAAAAACCTGCAGGGCGGATGATTTTTTGAAGTTCTTCAATGGGCAAAGCTCGGATTCGCTCAGGCGATAGATTACCCTCAAACCGCTCGATTGCTTTTTCAACATTGGTCCAAGCTGTATTTTGTGTGAGAATTGCTCCAATCATCACCTCAAAAGGCGTATCAGCAGGCCACCAGCACAAATCGCCATAGTAGGAGAAAAGCAATTGATAAATTTCTAACATTGCACTATTCGTCATCAGCTTCTGCATCGTTACTTTCGCCGATTAAGCTACAAAAATCATCAAAATTATAAGGGTAAGCATTGGAGCCACCGAAACTCACCTTTTTATGTCCATTAGAAAAATAAAGCTCCAGATTCCATTGTGTGCCATCTAAAACGCAAATATTGTCATACCGTGATTTCCATTCACCCAAATGAATATCTCGAAGCATCCCCACAAAACTCTCTTTGTTCTCTGGATATGCAACAGTCTGCTCTTCATCGGATTTCATCTCATAGAGTTTTTCTTTTTTTACTTTCATGCATTCTTCACAAAAAGTGATCGTTGTAGTTGTATACCCACCAAAATATCCGCCGATAGAAAAGACCAGCTTTGTAAGATAAGGTATACTATTATCAATGCTCAATGCTCGCTGTTCGGCTTTAGACGGTTGATATGTTCCACCAGATTCAGACAAAGATTCTTTTGCTTTTTCTAAATACAATCGATTACAGAAAAGCTGTGTATGAGGTGTGGGACAACCAACCACCTGACTATTATAATCAGGACTTTCAATTAGATTTTTCAGTCTTCCAATCTCATTTTTCAATCCTCGTATTTTAGATAATATCTGTGATGAGCTTTTTCCTTTCAATTCTCTATCATAAAAGGCTTCCGGACTTATCATCATAAGAGTTCACCCCCCTCGTTCTCAAGCTTAAACACAAATCTGATATCTGATAAGAAAACATCAATAGAATGCAATTTTTGAGAACTCGATCTCATTGTTTTGGAGAAATTCCTCAAAATCAAACATTCTTGAGTGAGTCTTAAAGAAATTTTTTAGGACTTTTTCTGTATTATTAAAATCTTCATTGATATGTAACAGTTTTGCTAACTTGCTCCATTCTTTCAACGAAATATCATAGTGAAAATCATCTGCATATTCGAAGTTAACCGAAACCCCCACTGGCTTATTTTCATTGTCATACCAATAATAATAATGAACAATATCGGATACCCAAATCGATTTATCATGTTTATAATTTAGTTGTAGCCGTTGATCACTCAGCATACTGCACACCTCTAAAAACTTTTGAACCCCCCTAAGCGGCAACCTTTTTGTAATCGTTAAATTGCATCAATTTCGGTATTATCATTTCTAATACGGTAATAACCTTGCCCTCATCATAAACATCATCGGAACTTTCAGCTGTAAGCACAGATACCATCATCTTGATAATGTCCCTACCAGTGTAAAACTGACCAGCATCCACATTTTGGTCGAATCTGCCAATCAAGTTTTCAAATATATAGCCCATTTTGATAGGGTCGAAATGTTCTTCTGATAAGTCTAATTCTGAAAAGGCCTTAACTACAGAAAATAGACAGTTTTCTTTGTTCATCTTATCTATGTGGCTATCCATATTAAGTTCATTAAAGATATTCCTAACATTAGGCGAAAAGCCATCTAGGTAGGCTTTGAAGTTGGTAGTGTCAATAGTTTTGTGTAACCTTTCATGTAAGTCCTTTGTTAAGCCATTGGGTTCTTCCCTCTAGAGGGAAGCGCTAGATAGCTTAACAAACTATTTACAATGATGGTTACACAAAAATATTGACACTACCTTATCCCCTGCCACTAAATACACTTTATATGCGGTCTTATTTATTTTCATTTAATAAATAAGCAATATATTTATAAGAATAATTATATAAATCTATTGACACTATAGATGTACTACAATTAAAAGTTATTTTACTCATCATTTTCAGACTTTATATACCTAAAATTTCAGGAATATCCATTGGATTTTCTGCAAATGCATCAAAGTGGCTTTTATCTAAATCTCCACAATACCCAAACCCCGCTCCAATACTAAAAACATCGTTTTTATGTGCTGCTTTTGCATCTGATTTCCTGTCGCCTACCATAATCCATTTATCAAAGGGGCGGGAATGCTTCAAATTTTTGATAATATCTGTTTTATCTGGTTCACCAAAACAAATTTCTTCAAAGTATCTATTAATGCCGCTCGAAGATATTGCAGTTATTACATGATTTTTGGAACCTGTACTTGCTAAATACATTAGTACTCCTTGAGTCTCCAAATATTGAAGCAAATTTGATATGCCCGAAAATAATAATTTTTTACCCAATTTTTGTATTATCTCAGATTCAAGCTTTTCTACTTTAGTACCAAACGCTTCCACCAATTTTTTTGGAAAATCTGGATATAAAATCTCATAAAATTTGGGGTTAGGGATACCAATAGCACGAGTTATCGCTTCCTTTTCAAGGTGCGGTAAATTGAAATCTTTCCTACAGCTCTCACAAGCTTCACATGTAGCTATTGCGGTGTCCAATAATGTGCCATCCATATCAAAAATAATGTTTTGATTCATGCCTTATTTACACAACCTAGAAGTTTTATTTTTTCAAGTGCAACATTTCTGACACTTAGGCGAGCTGCTCGTCCGTAAATTTTTGGGTCAATTGCATCTGGATCTTCAGCAAGGGTTCTATGTACCATTTTAGTATAAGCAAGACGAAGTTCGGTCGCAAAATTAACTTTACATATACCTTCAAAAATACAAGTTTTCAATGCTTCATTTGAAAGTCCAGAAGCACCATGAAGCACTAATGGCACTTCCAAAGATTCGCTTATATGTCTCAAAAGTGAAAAATCAAGTTTCGGAACGCCTTTATATATCCCGTGCGCAGTACCTATAGCTACAGCCAAAGAATCTACGCCTGTTTTTCTTACAAAATCCACCGCCTGATCAGGATCAGTGCCGAGCATTATTTCGCTTTCCACATCATCTTCTTTCCCACCGACGTGTCCAAGTTCTGCTTCTACGGAAATTCCATTATTTGCACATATTTCTACAACAGATCGAGTCAAAGCGACATTTTCCTCGTAAGGTAGCTGCGAACCATCAATCATAACCGAAGTGTAAGATGCACTTATGCAAGCCTTGGAGAGTTCCAAACTGCTGCCATGGTCCAAATGCAAGGCAACCGGAACCGGCACATCCTTAGCTACCGCATATACCATGGCTGAAAAAAGTGCCGGCGGCGCATACTTAAGTGCCGACGCTGATGTCGCAATTATCACCGGTGCATTCAAGCTAACGGCAGCATCACAGACAGCCTGCACCATTTCCATATTTTCCACATTAAAAGCAGCAACTGCGTAACCGCTGTTTTGTGCTTTAATCAGCATTTCTTTTGTATTTGTTATCGGCAAAATAACCCCCCCTATATTGAGGTTTCTATAATAATAAAACTGTATTATGACAGCTCTATAGTGTATGAAAAGATACTCCCTAAAATTATAGATTCACAAAATTCTATTGGAACTCTCTGCTGCATATAGGTGTTTCTAGTAAGGTAAATGGCCGCATCCCCTGTTTTAGCCTTTAGCAGTTTCGCGGTTCTTGCATGCAGAATAACAGCTTTAAAGGTTTCTGTAGCAAAAACAGGGTCTAAATTCAATTTTCTAAGCGAATTATACAGGCCTTTGGTTTCCACCTGTTCGCGCGTCATCTGCGACGCTAATCTGTATGGAATAAAAGAACTTTCCAAAGCATAAGGGAAATCAGTAAGAGAACGAATTCGCTTAATGCGCAATACACGCTTGTCAGAATCCAGACGAAGATTCTTCTGAATTCTTTCCTCCGCAACCAGAACCTCAAATGAAAGTATGCTTGTCAATTCTTTTAAATTGTGCTTTTTAAGCTCTTCAGAGAAAGAATAGAATTTTGACAATTTTTGCTCAAGCGCTTTACGCTTAACAAATGTCCCTTTACCTTGCTTTCTGACTATATAGTCATCTTGTTCTAACTCGTCTAAAGCTTTACGTACGGTTATCCTGCTTACCCCATATATGGAACAAAGCTCATTTTCGGATGGAATCTGAGTTCCAGGTGGCCAAGTTCCATTAAGGATTTTTGCAATAATGCTTTCTTTCAATTGAAAATAGAGGGATAGAGGACTTGAATGCTGAAGAATCAAAGTGCTTATTTTCTCCTTTTTTATTTACTAAATTCACATTTATCATGGAGCTGCGCTTATGGCACGTTGATAAGTCAAGAGAACTTCTCCAATGTGATCCAAAATTAATTCTTCGGGGTCATAGATAATGGTACCTTCGCGCAACTTGGCTGCCTGTACCGGAAGATATTGTGATATCAAGCTTAACGGAATATCCTCACTACGCAAGTTTTTTATGAGCTGATCAATAGCACGTTGAGCCTCCGGTAAAGGCAGATAGTATCTTATGCGATCTGATAAGCTATAAAACAGCTTAAAACGCTTTTCTTTTTCCGTTCCTTTATAATATCTTTCCCAATAGGACGGATTATCACACATGAGAGCCTCTAATCTGCATCGCAAGCCGGTTGGCTCTCTATTAGATATATTGAACCACTCAGACTCTATCATGTCAAGTGCAAGCAAAGCTTCCTTTAGTGCGAAAGTCAACGCAGGACCGACTTTTAACACACAAATGCCATCATCAACCATTTTTCGCAGGCTGTGTTCACTCTGGTAATCTGTTGAGTGTCCTTCAAAAACTAAATTATGATAATTCTTCAGCGCGCACACCAATTGGGCCGCTTCTTTTTCATCATAAGGCTTTACCTGAGTGTCGCTAAATTCTACACCCGGCTGAACAACAACCGCCATTATGTGATCCCAAAGACAATCAAGCTTCTTTTCATGCAGAGCAATACGGAAATTTTGAACCGTGGCTTCAAAGTGCTCGGGTGTTGTTACTTGCACTTCAAGTTCTTTTTCCTGTGCTCCGCCAGGTATAGGAACTTCGCTGCCTATAACAAAGCTCGGCCATTTATCCTCAGCTATTTTATTTTCAATAAGGGTGTTAAAAGCTGCCTCAAACAGCTCAGCTGCGCGTTTTGCAATAATTTTATCAGAAAGCGGCACTGAAAGGTCATCGTCTTGCAGTTTCATTGATGTATCTATGTGTATCTTTTGGTAACCTGCACAAACATATTCTTTGACAAGATCTCGTGCTTTTTGCATGCTAATTTCTTCAGGCTCATTTGCCCAAACCACAGGACCTAAATGATCACCTCCTAAAATTACTCTTTCTAAAGGCAATTTGTACTCAAGGGCAAGCTCATGTACATGCTGCACAAAATCCCGCGGTCGCATGCCGGTGTAACCCCCAAATTGATTTACTTGGTTTGCCGTGCTCTCAATGAGAACAGTTGCGCCTTGTTGCCCGGCAAGACGCATGGTGGAGCGCAACACCCAATCATTACTACTGCAAACAGAGTATATACCGGAATGCTTACCGCTTTTATGCTTTTTTACTATATCGTTAAGATGATTATTCAATTGAACTGCCTCAGGTAGTCCTTGTTCTGCTCAAACATCTCATCTACCATATCGCGAATTTCTGCTAGACTTAGCACCGCAGCTGTCAAAGGATCGTAACAAATAGCCTGATAAATCATATTTTTGTCGCCAATCCTGCTGCCTTCCACAACCATTTCTTCTATTTGTGATGATGTTCCACTCAGCAACGCAAGCTGTGGCGGAAGCGCACCAACTGATATAGGCTCCAGACCGTGTTTGCTTGCCAATACAGGCACTTCAACACAGGCTCCGTAGGGAAGGTTTTCAATATAATTATGGTTCCGTACGTTACCGTTAAATTTAAACATCTCGCCATCGCCTAAGATAGCATTAAAAATGTAGGCCGCATACTCTTCACCTCGTTTTAAATCAACCTCGCCGTTAAGCCACTCTTTAATTTCATCGCGCCATGTATGCTCTTTTTCTGTATATTCATTTAATATATATGCATACACTCCGGGGTTCCAGCCCGTACCATGCGTGCAATATTTTTCTATCAAATCTGGACGTTTCCGGAACCATGCGTTATATTCGCTGTTATGTCCTGATGACTCTGTAGGATAATACCCAAGTGCCAGATACATTTCATTTCTAACTATTTCTTCATTATATATTTCTTCACGCTCTGTTACAGCTTTGTGGATAAGCGGGTAAGCATCTTTGCCGTTCCAAAGAAACTTGGTATAGAAAGCCTGATGGTTTATACCTGCACATGTGTAGGTGATTTCATTTTCAGGCGCACCTATCCAGCGAGCAAGCATGGCAGCAGTTCCCTGTACACTATGACATAAGCCCGTCATAGTCATATCGGGATATTTTCCTTGCACGGCGCGGACAAGCATCGCCATAGGATTTGTGTAGTTTAAAAAAACAGCGTTCGGACATAGCTTATTAATATCTTCCGCAATGTCAAGTATCGGATTAACTGTACGAAGAAAGCGGAAAATACCTGATGGACCACGCGTATCACCCACATTTGTGTCAATACCATATTTTTTGGGAATCAATATATCATGTTTCCAGACTTCGACTCCGCCTTCTAAAATTGTACAGACTACACCATCAGCGTCCTTCAAAGCTTCTTTTCGGTTCAAAGTTGAGATTACTTTAGCATTATACTGCCCTTTTTCAATAATTCGTTGTACGGCCTTGGTGATATAAGACAATCTCTCTTCATCGATATCCATAAGAGCCAATGTAGCATCCTGAAATGCAGGATAGCTTAGAATATCCCGTACCAAGTCCCTTGTAAAACCAAAACTCCCTGCACCTATAAATGCAAATTTCATTTTTTTCTCCTCTCGTTATTCTGGCTATTTCATACCAGTAATTGATATACTGCTGACAAATTTACTTTGAAAAGATAAAAACACAATAGTGACGGGCAGTATAACCAAAGTAGCCGCCGCCATAACCCCACCTACATCTGAAGTACGCTGGTTGGTAAAGAAGCTTAACGCAAGCGGCATGGTCATACGGCTCGTGTCGCTTAAGTAAAGAAGTGGATTTAGATAGTCATTCCATTTTTCAAGAAATGTAAATATAGCCAAAGCGCTGAGCGCAGGCTTTATAAGCGGAACGATAACTTGAAAGTATATTCTCATATTGCTTGCACCATCAATGCTGGCAGCTTCCACCATGGCATCCGGAATATCCTCGATAAACTGCTTGCACAGAAATATTCCAAACCCTCCAACAAGGCTTGGTAAAACCAACGCAAAAAGATTATCATACAAACCGAGCTTCTGTATGATAATAAAAGAAGGAATCATCGTCGTCTGCGCGGGTACCATCATTGTTGCCATGATAAACCAAAAGATTAGTCTCTTGCCTTTAAATTCATATTTTGCAAACACAAAACCCGCAAGCGAACTTGTAAACAGAGTAACAGACGTTACCAGAGTGGAAGTCCACAAGCTGTTAATAAACCACTTCTCAATAGGTGTTTTATTAAAAACAGTTCTGTAATTATCAAGTATAAATTTCTCCGGCAAGAGACGTGTGCTTTTCATTACCTCTACACGGGTCTTAAATGAATCAAATATCATTCGCACATAAGGCATCATGAAAATGAGACAAAATACGGACATAATAATAATGATAATTATGTCACTCAATTGTTTCCTGCTGATTCTCTTCACGTCAGTACCCCCAATCGACACGCTGCAGCCTTTGCTGAACCACCGTTACAACTAAAATAACGAAAAACAGTACAAGTGATATAGCAGCAGCATATCCCATGTCTTTACTGCGGAAACCTACATCGTATATGTAGGTGCTTAGCACATATCCTTTTCTCCCTATTCCTCCGCTGGGTGCGACAATCGCAAATTGCGCAAAAGCCTGAAACTGCGATATAAGCGTCATTGCAGTAACATAGCTAAATGTCCTTCCAAGCAAAGGAAATGTAATGCTGAAAAACCTTCTTACTGGGCCTGCTCCGTCAATACGAGCTGCTTCCGTATAATCCTGCGGTATGCCTTGCAAACCAGAAATGAAAAGTATTATATTGTAGCCTATATCAGCCCATAAGCTCAATATAATAAGCGCAAGCATCAACTTTGAGGGATTGCCCAGCCAATTGACAGGTTTTGCTCCAAAAAAGCCAATAAACTTATTAAGTAATCCGCCCTTTGTTGTAAAAACGCCCTTAGACCATATTATAGAAACGGCCGCAAGAGGAGCTACACAAGGCATAAACAGTAAAACTCGGAATAGGCTGCGCCATTTGTTTGAAGAAAGTGAAGTTAGCAGTTGCGCTATCAAAAGTGTAACAGCAAGGTTGATAGCAACCATTACAAAAACATAGATTAGCGTATTGCTAAATGAAATGCTGAACAGCTCATCCGAATAAAGCTTTACAAAGTTGGAAAACCCAATGAAAACGTTTCCCGCTTCTCTCAAAGGGTTGTAATCAAACAGAGATATTACAAAGCTTCCTACTATCGGCAGCACCAAAAAAACTATCAAAAGCAATAGCATCGGCGCTAGAGCTAAATAGGGAAAGAGGTTTTTTTTCAATTTCTTTCTCCTTTTGCGTATGAAATAATCCTGAATGCAGCGTTTTGCGCTGCATTCAGGCCATCAAACACCGTTAATAAATGTTCATGTCTTTTGCAAGGTCTTCTGTAAGTTTGACACAAGCCGCCTGCACAGCTTCATCGCTATGATCGCCTGTGACAAGATTCATGAATGTCTGCATAATGTATGTCTTTAAAATATCAGTATTAAAAGGACCAATAAACTGAGCATACTGAAGCTTATCCAAAAGAGGCTCCATATAACGAGCGCCCGCTACATAATCAGGGTCCTGCGCAACAGAGCGTCTGGCGGGAACTTGAGTGCAGGCTATATTGTGGCGGAGCATAACATCTGGCTGATTGAGAAACTCTACAAAACGCCAAGCAGCTTCTTCCACTTCAGTATTTTTTGGAACACAGAGGCTCCATCCGGTCTCCGCAGCAAACTTGGGATCAACGCCTTCATAGAAAGTAGGCTGCGAGATATAGTCATAATCAACTCCCATAGTTAATCCATAGCTCTGTTCGATGTCAGAGAGAACCCAAGGACCACGCACACAACCAAAGCATTCATCTAAGGCGACCATCATATGGTCTTCCTGCGTATCCTGATTGGTTAACGAATCTAAATTGTTTATGTGGTCATCAGCAGTATAGCCTACCAACTGTTTCATGGCCGCTACTGCTTCTGGACTTGTAAAATCTACACTACCATCTTCGTTTAGATACTGTCCTCCACTTTGCAGAATAAGTGCCAGGAAGTTAGCAGTAAGTGTATCATAGTTAGCGTAGCCAAAGCCTCTCATAATCATTGCTTCGCCATCGCTTACGGACACTTTCTTTGCATCTTCTATAAGCTGATCCCAGGTTGTGGGGTAGCTTAGCCCGGCCTCTTCATAAAGTTTCTTATTAACGACAATTCCTCCATATTCTATGTTGAATTCAATGGGAGCGCCGTAGTACTTGCCATCGTGTTTAAGTGCTCCAAGTACCGGCGCGTAAGCGTCTTCTTCAAGGTCTGCAACGAAAGCCGCGGGAGTTTCGCTTAATACTCCCTGTGCAGCAAAATCTAACATCCAACCGCCCCAAACCTCATAAACATCAGCCCCAGATGCTCCTGCCATTAAGGAAGTCTGAATTTTAGCTTCGAAATCATCATATGGGTAGGTTTGATATTCGATTTTTATGTCAGGATTGGCTTCTTCAAATTCTGCAATAAGCTGTTCATAAGAATCGTTCCAAGCCTCATTGATGTGGCTCCAGAACTTTACGGTTACAGGCTCTCCGGCTACTACGGGTAGTAGAGTCGCACACATAACCAGTACAAGAGCAATAGAAAGAATTTTCTTCATGGTAAACCTCCAATTTTTTTTATATAAAGGACAATGCCCTTTAAAGTCAAATTTCCCAAGCGGATGGCAGCAAATCAAGATTCTCTTTTATAAGCGCATCCAAAAGTCCTTCAGGGTCATCACACATAGCACATAGAGGATCCATAAACATAGCTTGAAGCGCTTTTTTACGATCGCACTCGACTGCCGCGTCCACCAAAAGCATATATTCTCTTCCTAAACTTTCACACTTTGCGGATATTCCCTGAGGCAAACTGCCCATGTGCTGCGGGTGCAAACCGAATCTATCAACAAAGGTTGGCACTTCAACAATAATACCATTTGAAACGCTATTTATGAAACCTTGGTTAATTACATTTACCATTTCGGTACAAACGCTTCCGGTAGCCAGTGCGCGAATGAAATGTGTTGCTGTTTCTCCACTGCCTTTAAGAAAATGTTCATATCCTTTTCCATGATTCTTAAGGCTATCAAGGCGATCCGCATCGTTAGCACGCCAGCTGTCTGTGGCTATAAAGTCGTTGTTTTTCCACTTGAGATCCATTCTATTAATCACTGCATCACGCAGGAAAGTTGAAAAAAACTCCTCAACATGACGGTCGCCAGGCGCACAATAAAGGCCAAAAATCTCAAATAATTTAAACGAAACTGGTTCTTTCTTTGCGTATCCGCTTGAAATTAGTTTCTCGTGCAAATGTGGGTACACGTCTTTACCATCTATATTTAGATCCGTAAACCAGGTTAGATGATTTACTCCAGCAGCTCTATAAGAAAGCTGCTCGGGCGCAACACCAAACACATCTTTTGCAAGCGAAGCCGCGGTATCCGGTGTTCCATGGCACAGCCCGAAAGACCTTATGGAAGAGTATTTTTGAATTGCCAGACACTGTGCTCCTTCAGGGTTCGTATAGTTTATAATGTAAGCTTCAGGACATACTTTCTCCATCTCATGAGCAATTTCCACTGCAAGCGGGATAGAGCGGAGAATTCTTATTATCGCTCCAGGGCCTATGGTGTCGCCTACAGATTGGTTGACGCCAAAATGCGTGCAAATTGCAATGTCGCGCTTCCATGCGGAATATCCGCCAACAGCGTAAGTAAACATGACAAAGTCCGCACCAGGCAGAGCAGTTTTGTAATGTAAAAAAGAACTGACCTTAAACTTCTTTTTCGTTTTAGACACAAGCAAAGAAACTGCTTCCGTAACTTCTGTAAGAACATTGCTATCAATATCAACTAAACGGATTTCTCCGCCTTCGATAAAATCTTCACTTAGAATGTCCCCAACAAGGCGCAATGTAAAAACCGAACTTCCAGCACCTACGAAAACAAAATTAAACCGATTTTTCCTGAAAAATACAGTTTCTTTTACGCAATGAATGTCACGCTTATTGCAATATTTATTATAAATAAGTTCTTTATTCAAAAGAACACTCTGCTTTCTTTAGGCCTTTTAACACATCTTTCAAATGATTCGGCTTCATTTCTTTAACCGCCAACAACAAAGCCCCTATCACCGGCGAATAGACAGGCGGTTCTAAAAACATGTCCATTTTTTCTATTTGACGGCGCAGAGGATTAAGCAAAAATCCGCCCACACGAAAAGTGCCGCCGGAATAGGATACAATTTTGCAGTCTTTAGGGTTCCCTATCTGTTCACGAACGGATCTTACAATTTGTGCCAATTCTGTAGCGGCTTCATCATAAAGGCGAATGACAGCAGTATCGCCCTGTCTTGCAGCTTCTGCAACCAGGTAATGAAAAGAAGCTACCTTGTCGCGGTAAGGTATATAATCCTTTTCCATGTGTGTAATAAACTCGAAATCATCATCCAAAGAAAATTCTTTTTTGACAATATCGTACAAAGGGCCCCTTGGCACTCTATAATCCGATTGTTTAGTAAACAGCTGCATACCACGGATTGCCAGCCAATAGCTGCTACCTTCATCTCCAAAGTATTCGCACCATCCTCCGCTTCTGGCGCTTTTTCCTGCTGTATCCATTCCGAATGCTATGGATCCAGTTCCAGATACCAAATTAATGCCACTCTTGAGTGCAAGCGAACCGGCCCAACCTACATAAACATCATTGACCAACAGAAAATACGGGAAAATCGTCTGCAGCCGATTCAGCATTTCTTTATCCATCTGTGAATGTTCCCCATAGCCTGGAAGCCCGGCACAAACTGCACAAAGCTGTTCTCTTGAAGCGCTAGCATCCGCCAGGCAATCATCTCTCAAGCTACAAATAGTATTTATTACCGCATCCATGCCGTACTGTCGGTATGAGGTACCTATGCCCTCACGATGCGCTAAAATAGTTCCCTGCAAATCCATCAAGGCGCAAGCCGTCTTGCTGCCACCTCCGTCTATGCCGAGAACTAAACACCTGTTTTTCAAGTCTTTTTGATTGTTCAATGTATAACAACTCCCTGCACTACGCGGTTAATTTCGCCCTTGGGGCTAGGGTTGTCTGTCGGCGTGCCACTCAAAATAGACTTTTCAAGTGATAGAAGCTGAAGGAATATCAGCCCCTTAATGTAAGCCGTTAACTCAATATTTTCCTGTCCAAGCATCTCATATGCAAAGACATAATCAGGTTTGCATGAAAGAGTGCAGTCTTTTGGCACAATCGCCACTTGCCTGTTGCCGTGCTTTTGCAAAACCACTTCATTTAGTAAATCAATATCATATTGCTGTGTTTTATGCATAGGAGAAATAAAATGAACGGTAAGCGTGGTATCGTTAAGCACCGCTTTCGGCCCATGTCGGAAACCCATGGGCGTTTCAAAAGAGGCGTTTACTTTTCCGTTGGTTAACTCCAGTGATTTTATAGCTCCTTCGTGAGCCAGTCCTTTTAAACCTCCGCTTCCTAAATATACTATACGGCTATAATCAAAAGCTGCTATCTTTTGTGCCAGTTCGTTTATTGATTTGAACTCACCCTCGACGCTGTCTGAAAGTTTGTTAATATAGGACGCAAAATCATTTACATCTATTTTTGTCAATGCCGCATAAGTAGCAAGAATCATGCAGCTTATACTGCTTGTCATAGCAAAGCCTAAATCGCTCGACTTTTCCGGAAGATCAAGTACAAGTGTTTCACTGGTTTTTTTTGCAAGTGTTTCAAGTGTTGACAATTTCTTACAGACGGCTACCAAATGAAAAAGCTTTTTTATGTGTTTGTTAGCCAGTCGGATCGCTTCCATGCTCTCTGCACTTTCGCCGGACCTTGAAAAGCTAACCATTAGTGTAGGCAAATCCATAAGAAATGCTTCGGGTGCCGAAACGATATCCGTTGTAGCAACCGCTTCTGTTTTAATCCCCGCAAATCTTTGAAGCATAGCTTGCAGACTCTCTCCTATAAATGCGGAAGAACCAGCGCCTGTTAAGACAATGCGTAGATGATCCATAGGTGAAAGTTTCTTGATAAACTGATTAATTTCGCCATTCTGGTTTATTAACAAAACCGCCAATTCTCGCCACAGTACTGGCTGCTGTAAAATTTCTTCGGCAGTAATAAGCGCGCAATGTTGCTTAAAAAAAGATTTATTGCGACCATATTGTTGTTCAAACACTTTAAATCACCCGTTTTTAAATAAAATAATTAACTTAACCATATAAGTTAGTGAATCCAGCTATTAATAAACATTCTACATATTTCATGGAAAAAACAAACAAACAAACAAACAAACTAACTAACCAACCAACTAACTAACTAAAACACTAACACTGTAAAGCTATCAGGAACTTAATACCAATCTTTATACAACGCTTGGAAGTATATTCTAGAAGTTTACTTTAACCAGCTTGTTATGACTATAATACATCATAACATTCAGTATGTCAAGTATTTTTATACATAAAATTTTTTAATTTTTGTACCCTTACAATAGATGTGAGACTGAAAGGCAAGAAAAAAGCGATTGAGTCTGGTAAAATAATTAAAGTTAAAATATTTAACAGAAAGGACTCAATCGCCATGGAAAGTATAACACATAATAAAAGGTATTTGCCACATGAATTAAAAACACGAGTTCATTCGGTGGAACTATATCGTAAAACGAAAGATATCAACTTTGTATGCAGACGATATCATATATCTAAAGCATCACTTATAAGAGATATGATGGCAGCTGAAAATTTCCTAGGAATCATAGTCACCGCCCTCACAGTAGGCATCCTAACGCGCATACGGATGAAGAGCTTAGATGGATACAAAACCTTCACAGAAGGAATCCAAACATAAGTATTAACGAAATGTATGGAAAACTGCTTGAGAAAGGATGTAAACGGCATCCAGGCTCTTTGTATCGTGTTTTCGTACGATTAGGGTATAGGAAAGAAACAGAGTCTACAAAGAAAAAATCTAAGCATTTAGGACATTACGACACACCGGAAGATTTAGGCATCAAATGGCAAATGGATGTAAAATATGTACCACGAGCATGTTATGCGGGACACGATGGTGAAAAGTTCTACCAATACACAATGCTAGAAGAGGCGAGCAGGTTGCGATATATTAAAGCATACAAAGAACAAAGCGGTTATTCAACAGTTGAATTTGTCCATGAAGCGATAGAATTTTTTGGCTATCAGCCTAAGATCATTCAAACAGATAATGGAGCAGAGTTTACAAACATTGTTAAAACCAAAAGAACACATATATTTGATGTGTTTTGCAAATCAAAACATATCATTCATCAGCTGATACGCCCAAGGACACCATGGCATAACGGTAAAGTAGAACGCAGCCATCGAAGCGACCAGGAACGTTTTTATAATTATTTAAGATTCTACTCTTACAATGATTTACAAAAACAGATGAAAGATTATCTGCGCCGTTCAAATAAAATTCCTATGAGTGTATTAAACTGGAAATCTCCTATGTGCCGTCAAGCAGAATTGCTTCAAAAAGCCGATTCTATCTAACAGGGGTCGGGCTACGCCTTTCCCCCTGTTAGATGGCACACTAAACAAACCATCGTTTTATATTAAATTCGGTCTCACATCATTGACGAATGTACAGTTTATACATAAAAATTTTTTAATTTTTTTGCTGAAGCCAAACATTTATGGGTGGTGTCAATAGTTTTGTGTAACCATCCTTGTAAATAGTTTGTTAGTTATCTGGCGCCTCCCTCCAGAGGTAAGAACTCAATGGCTTGACAAGCTATTACATGAAAGGTTACAAAAAAATTGTGACGATACCGTTTTAAAATCTTCTTAGCAAAGGGGTTTTCTTTTTAATGTAAGCAGCGCTCTATATTAGGGACGCTCGATGCGTAGTTAAATATTGACGAAGATGCGGCAATCCGGTATATTCCCTGCCGCATTGCAAGCAAGCTCAAAAATCTGTGCGTATTATGTAAGCGGTTATTATTTCCATGTCTTCCGGTTTAAGGTCGTACCCTTTGCTGTTTAGCGCATCGCGGGTTTCATCGAATATGCGAAGGG
>JBMNUE010000025.1:0-17632 GCA_050946095.1 Christensenellales bacterium | reverse complement strand
AATACAATAAAATAGAAGAAGTTGCCATACAGCGCCTTTTGTCCATGCTGCCGCAGGATTTAGTAAAGCACTATAAGCCTCTTATAGCAGCCGACACCGATACGCCAGAGTGGCGCATAGTAAAGGCCGCGGACCGAATATGCGCATATGTAAAATGCCTTGAAGAAAAAGTAGCCGGCAACAGAGAGTTTGCAGAGGCCGAGCGCGGTATTTTAAGCTCCATACACACAATAGAGCTGCCCGAAGTGAAAGACTTTATGGATGAATTCGTTCCGGGCTTTGCAATGACGCTTGATCAAATATCCAAGTAAAACGAACACGCGCTTAAAAAAAGGCGCGTTAAACTGCAGACAATTAATATTTAGAATTTTTAGGGGACAAAGTCCCATGCGCAATGGAGAAAAGCTTTCAGAACTGCAGTCGCAAGGCTATTGAAAGCCTATGCATTCCCTAAGTTTTTAGCTTTAGGTAACTTTTTGCGATTAAGCAAAAATTCGCGACAAAGCGCCCGTAGGCACTTTGTCGACGCTGTGACGCACTTGCAAAAAACAAGCGCTTTTATTTTTTGTTTTCCATCATATGCCGCAGTTCGTCCATAAAGCTTGGAATATCAGTAAACTGCCTGTATACGGATGCAAAACGCACATAGGCGACCTCATCCAGCTCTCGCAGCTCATCCATAACCATTTCCCCTATTTGCTTTGTGGTTACTTCCTGCTTTAAGCTGTTGTACGCCATCTGCTCCACCTTGGACACTATGTCGTCTATTTGCTTTGCAGTTACCGGCCTTTTATGGCAGGCGTGTATAATTCCGGCTCTTATTTTATCCGGCATAAAAAGCTCTCTCGTGTTGTCTTTTTTTATTACAAGCAGCTGCATATGTTCTAATTTTTCATAAGTTGTAAATCTCTTTCCGCAGCTTGTGCATTCCCTCCTGCGCCTTATGCTTGTCCTATCCTCCGTGGGACGAGAGTCCACGACACGGCTGTCCTCTCCGCCGCAAAATGGGCATTTCATAATATTCCCCCTTAATATTTATAGAACAGATTATATTTTAAAATCCGCTTTCAGTCAAAAAATCATATGCAATGTCCATCACGGCACGGCTTATATTGCCTACACGGTTAGTCCTTTTTTTTGAGCAGCCGTTTGTAAGCAGCACAACTGAAGCGTCAAGCTCCGGGCAAAAATAGGCATTGCATATCAATTCTTCTATCATGCCCTGATGGCCGTACCATTTTACGGGCGTCATATCGTCTATGGATATATCCACATTAAGGCCGTAGCTGCTTTTGTCCGTAACAACAGAAGAATTGGGAATTGAAGCCTGGTTTGCGCGCATAAGCTTTATTGTTTCCGGTTTTAAAAGTCTCACATTGTCCACAACTCCGTCTTTGCAAAGCACATAGGCAAGGCGCGCTAGGTCCCTTGCAGAAATAAATAAGCCACCCACTGTTTTATAGTAATGGTTTTTATAATCGCACGTATCCTGATAATAACCGGAATTTCTTTTCATATTCTCCGCGGACATAATTGTGCTACCATCTTTCTTAAAGCGCCAGCTTACGGTATTTAAGTCTTTTATTAAGGACGCATTATAAGCGGCCTCTATATCAAGCGGGTCAAAAACCTGCTGTTTCATAAATTGGTCTACGCTCATTCCGCTTAAACATTCTATTATGGCCCCTAATAATCCGCCGTTTAAGTTGGCGTATTGGTATTTTGTCCCCGGCGCATATTCATTCCATTGTTTGTTTGTGTTTCTATCCGGCGTTAGCAGCCACTCTAAATCGTGCTTTTTAGAACCGAAGTTGCTGTCACCCGATATAGAAGAAGTGTGGCTCATAACCTGTCTTAATGTTACCGGCGTAGATTTATGGCGAGGGTTTCCCACGGGAAATTTAAAATACTGGCTTAAATCTGTATCCAGATCAATAAACCCTTGTTCCACAAGGCGCATAACGCCTATTGCGGTGACCATTTTGGCTACGGAAGCGGTATGAAATTTTGTTTGAGCATTCACTAACGTATCTCGTTTGCCCTGCCTGCCGTAATAATATTCGTAAACAACCTTGCCGTTCTTAACTATTGCCACAGCGCCGCCCACGGTGCGGTATTTTCTCAAGGCATTATTAAAACGCTCATCCCACGGATTCGTAAAAAGATTATCCTGAGCGCTTACAAAAAAAGGCACCAGCAATGCTGTGCACAGTAATACCGCAAAGATTTTTTTCATATTAGCCTCCTTAATTTCTACCGTTCCTATTGTATATATAAAACTTGTTTAGTTCAAGTAAAATAGTTGTAAAAAAAGCCGTACGAAGTATATCATTCAACAGAGTTGCAGTTGACTTGACAATTCAAGAATAAAAAATAAGCGCTCATTTTGCGAGCGTAATTCTTTAACACTTATTTTCACAGCCAAAACTTCGCCTGCTCCTGCATAATTTTGCGCACATCGAGATTATAGGCTTCATTTATCTGGCTGCTGAAAAGCACATCTTTGCAAGCCCCATGCATTGCAATACAGCCATCTTTTAATAAAAGGCATTTTCTTCCATATTGTGCGGCAATGCTTACATCATGCACGGCGGATATTACGCAGCGCTCCCCTTTGGAAAGCCAAAGCTTAACAGAGTCAAGCAAGCATACCGTATAATACAAGTCAAGAGAGTTTACAGGTTCATCAAGCAAAAGCACCTGCGGGTTCTGCGCAAACACCTGCGCCAAATAAGCGCGCTGCTGCTCTCCGCCGGACAAAGTATGCATAGGGCGGTTTTCATACCCGCGCAAACCCGCTGTATTTATTGCGTTATCTATATAATAGATGTCTTCATCGCTCAAAGGCTTAAAAACGCCCGTATAGCTGTAGCGGCCTAAACTTACGACTTCTTTAACGCTTAGGTCTGTAAAGTTATTATGCAGCTGGCTCAGCACGCCTAATTTTTTTGCGTACTCTTTATGCTTGTATTCCCGTATGTTTTTGCCTAATAGGATAATTTCCCCAGTATAGCTTAGTTCCTTGCACAGCGCTCTAATAAGGCTTGTTTTGCCTGCGCCGTTTGCCCCAAGCAGCATAAGCCATTCGCCTTTTTCTACATCAAAGGATATATTGTTCAGCGCTTTCTTGTTTTCATAAGAAGCAGACACATTGTTTACACTAAGCAATTTTTTTCCTACCCGCATATATAATAACAAAAGCAATAGCACCTACAAAAGAGGTAACAACGCCTATGGGAAGCTCCACGGGGCTTAGAACAGTCCTTGCCAATAGGTCTGCAAGCATTAGAAAAATCGCCCCTGAATAAAGGCACATAGGCAAAAGCTTTTTATAGTTGCCGGAATGTCTTATCCTTAGCGCATGCGGCACAATAAGCCCAACAAAGCCTATGCTGCCGCCTATAGAAACTGCCGTTCCTATTAAGCAGCTTACAGCAATTAGGATGGCAATTTTGACCTTTTTAACATTTACACCTATGTGCAGAGCTTCATTTTCTCCGAGTGAGAACGCATTTATCTCTCTTGCATGAAGCATTAAAACAAAAGACGCAGGCACAAGCGCTACAAGCATAAGCGCTACATTAGGAAAACCCGAGCCAGCCAGAGAACCCATGGTCCAAAACGCAATGGAGCGCAGCTTTTCCCCTGAAAAAGCCATTATTAAGCTTATAAGGCTGCCTGCAAACATAGAAAATATAACGCCCATAAGTATTATAGTGTTGTTGGAAAAATTCCTGTCAACGCTGAAGGAAACAAACATAACTATTATTAAAGATATAAAACTAAATAATATCGCCATTATCGCTGTGCCTGCAAGCGGAAAGCCTGGAAATGTAAGCCCTAAAGCTATGGACAGCACCGCGCCTAAGGCTGCGCCTGAGCTTGTGCCGAGCGTGCCGCCGTCCGCCAATGGGTTTTGCAAAAGCCCCTGCATAGCGGCGCCGCTTATTGCAAGAGCAGCACCCACTAAGCCCGTGCTTAAGACGCGCGGCAAGCGCACATGAATAAGTATGCTGGCATTCGCGCTGTTTTGATTAATGCCTTTCAATGCATTGCGCAATATATCCATGCTATCTTTAAAAGCTATAGGTACGGACCCTACGCATAAGCACAGAAAAAAGCAAAATATAAGCAGCAAAAAAAATAATATATGCTGTTTTAAAGTAAGTTTTTCCATAAACTATACCGGCTGCACTTTAAAGTGCAGCCGGAAAGTATGTTCATGCGGCTTTATCTGCCGCTTCGTTTCCATAAAGGAAATTATAAAAGTCATTCGCAGCGTCTACCAGCCTTGGGCCCGGCCTTGTTATCATGTCGTTATCGGCATTGTATATTTCATTGTTCTTAACGGCTGCAATGTCTTCCCAGCCTTTGCGGGAAAGTATCTCTTCATCGGGCTTTGGCCCTTCGCCAAAATACATGCTAGTTGTAACTATGTAATCCGGGTTCAAATTTATTACCTGCTCTTCCGATACCTGCGCCCAGGCGTCCTGATCTGCAAATATGTTTTCAAGGCCGAGCATATTGCCTATTTCGTCTAAAAACGTTCCGCCTCCGGCAGCCCAAAGTCCCCATTGCAGAGGCGATACTTCGTAGTAAACGGTGCCTAATTTTTTGCCGCCGACTTTTTTAATTACTTCTTCAAAGCCTTTTTTCATATCGGCAATAAGGTCAGAAGCTTCATTTTCCTTGCCAACCACCTTGCCTATTGTTTCTATTGCTTTGTATACGCCTTCTATGTTCTGCGCATCTATTACAAGGCTTGGCACGCCCGCTTTTTCAAGGGCTTCGATATTTTCCTTGCTGTGCGCCATTTTGGTCGCTATTACCAGGTCCGGCTTTAAAGCGAGCACCTGTTCAAGGTTCATCTCCTGGCCAGATTTTACCGCTTCAACCTCTAATATTTCTTCAGGGTAGTTGCAGAATTCGCCGCGGCCCACTATTTTATCTCCCGCGCCTATAGCGTACAGTATTTCGCAGTCCGCAGGCATAAGCACTACTATGCGCTCTGCAGGTTTTGAAAGTGTGATTTCTCTTTCTTCAAAATCCTTAACAGTCAGGCTTTCTGCCATGGCGCTTCCCATGAGCATAGCCGCAACAAGGATAAGAAGAATTGCTGTTCTTTTTTTCATATATGCCTCCTAAAATATTTTTGAATAGGTTTCGGCATAAAGCCGCCCCGATTAAAGAAGGAGCGGCAGTAAAAGCAGGCTTCTTCCAAACCCAGGGAATATCGCAGCAGCAGGTCTCCCGACTTGGCTTCATCCTCGCGGACGCCTTCCCGCTTTAGCAGTGGCATATTGTCCGTCTGTCAGCGTCACGGTTACTGGGATAGTCCGAAATTTTCATTCGCGTTCCCTCGGCGGATGCCGGCGCGTAGCGCAAAGCTGCAAAACCGTATTCAGTTAATGTGATTATATGCAATATACTGGTTTTCGTCAAGGCTTGCCGTAAGCAGAGTGCCGTGTTATCATAAAACCCATAAGATAGTAGGAGGCATATATGGAACATCTTTTACAGGTTTACACAGGCGATGGCAAAGGCAAAACGACAGCTTCAATGGGGGCGGTACTCCGCATGGTGGGCCATAACGGCAAGGTTTTTTTGGTTCAGTTTATGAAGTCTGACAATTCAGGGGAACTGGCGCCATTAAAAAAGCTTGGAGTAAACATATACCCCGCTCCGCAGATTAACAAGTTTACATACCAAATGAATGAAGACGAATTAAAGCAAGCAAGCGCTGACATGCAAAACGCAATTAACGGCATGATAGAAGCCATAAACGGCTTTAAGCCATCTCTATCCGTTTTTGACGAACTCTGCGTCGCAGTCGGCCTTAAACTTATAGAAGAAGAGCAGGCGCTTAAGCTTATAGACGCCGCCTTAAAATACGGAGAATGCATAGTAACAGGCCGCTACGCCCCAGCTTCATTCATAGAAAAAGCCGACTATGTAAGCGAAATAAAGGCCGTAAAGCACCCCTTCAACGAAGGAATACAGGCGCGCGAAGGCATAGAGTGGTAAGAATTAGGCGTTTGTTAATGTAAGTTTATTAAATCCGAATAATCTAAAAATATATTTAATAAAACAGCTGCCACATTTAACTATGGCAGCCGTTTTATTATTTGCTTTTGTATTTTTAAATGTTGTTTTATATAAATTTTAAGTATTATTTTATGTGACTTATGGAAGTTATAGTAGATATTACACCATCTTTGCAGGCATTTTTTCGCCGCCTAATACATGGAAATGAAGGTGATTAACGCTTTGGCAAGCGTTTTCGCCGCAGTTGGATATAAGCCGGTAGCCTCCCTGCAGGTTTTGCGAAGCGGCTATTTTTTCAGCGGCCCTTAAGCAGGCGGCTAAAGCGGCATCGCTCAAATGGCCTAAATCCGCCAAAGAATCAGCATGCTGTTTTGGCACTATGAGCGCGTGGAAAGGCGCCTGCGGGTTTAAATCCGCAAATGCGAAGCAGTATTCGTCTTCGTAGTACTTGGTGGAAGGCAGTTCGCCCGATGCTATTTTGCAAAATATACAGTCTTTCATAAATTATCCTCCTTATTATCTACAAGCGTCCCTGTAAAGACGCCGTCTTTGTAAGCCGTAAGTTTTGTATGCGCAATATGATTTGGTTTGGCGCCCAAAGTTTCTACCCTTAAATAGTTCTCAGTATAGCCTGCGGCGCCGTCTTTATGCTCTTCTTCATATAGGACCTGCATGGTTTTGTTTAAGAACTTTTCTGAATAATGCTGCTGCGATAGTTTTGCTATTTCAAGCATTTCATGGGAGCGGGCACTTTTCGCTTCTTTTTTTATTTGTCCTGGCATCGTTGCAGCCTTGGTGCCTTTTCTTCTGCTGTATGGAAAAACATGCACTTTAGCAAACTGCATTTTCTTTACAAATTCAAGGCTTTCCCCATGCTCTTCGTCTGTTTCGCCGGGGAAGCCGCATATTACATCCGTAGTGATGGCAGGGTTTTTAAAGTACTTGCGCAAAAGCGCAAGCGCGTTTGCAAATTCTTTTGTATTATAGCGCCTGCCCATGCGTTTTAGCACGCTGTCTGCTCCCGACTGCAAGGACAAGTGGAACTGAGGGCATAACGAGGGTATTTTGCTTATTTTTTTAACAAAGTTTTCTGTGATTATTACAGGTTCTAAAGAACCCAGCCTAAGCCTTATTAAGCCTTCCTGCGCCGCTGCATTTATTGCATCTACAAGGCTTGCGTTTTCAAGGTCCTTGCCATAGCTCGTTAAGTGTATGCCAGTCAGCACAATTTCTTTATACCCGTGTTCTATAAACCTTGCCGCTTCTTTTTGTATGCTTGGAATGCTTCTGCTTCTTATACCGCCTCGAACATAGGGAATAATGCAGTAGGTGCAAAACCTGTCGCAGCCTTCTTGTATTTTGAGAATCGCCCTCGTTTTATGCTGGTATGTTTCAACGCTCAGCGGTTCAAAGCTTGTTTTTTTAATGTTTTCAACGGCGGAAATGCCTTCTCTTTGCGTAAGCGCCTGCTTATAAAGCTTTACTATATCTTTCCTGCGGCTGTTGCCTATGACAAGGTCTGCGCCTTTTGATATTAAGTTATCCGCTTCTCTTTGCGCAAGGCAGCCCGCTATTATGATAAAGGCTTCCGGGTTAAGCTTTTTGCACCGCCTCGCCATTTGAAGGCTTTTTCTTTCACCCGTGTTTGTAACTATGCATGTGTTTATTACATACACATCGGCTTTTCCCGTTGGAGCCACCTGTGCAAAGCCGTCTTTTATAAATTCATCGAGCATGGCTTCGCTGTCGTACTGGTTTACTTTGCAGCCAAGCGTGTAAAATGCAACTGTTTTCATTCCAAATTCCCCGACAGCATCATTATTCCGGCAGCAGCTACAAGCCCCGCAGTTTCTGTGCGCAGTATTCTTTTGCCAAGAGTTATAGTTTCCGCAGGCAGCATATTTACTTCCTCTTGCGTTATTCCGCCTTCAGGGCCTATTATTATAGCTATATCCTTAGCGCCTTTGTAGACTTGCATAATGCCCTTGCCTTTCGCTTCTTCACAAGGCAGCAAAGCCTGCTCGTGCCGAGGCAATAATTGAGCCAAGCTTTGCACATCTATTGCACCATGCACCTTTGGGATTCTGCTTCTTTGCGACTGCATTGCCGCTTCCCTGGCTATCCTGTTGAAACGCGGTATTTTTTTATCCGCATCTTTAACTATGCAGCGCGAAAAATACACAGGCACAATGGAATTCACGCCTATTTCCGTACATTTTTGCACTATGTAATCCATCCTGTCGCCCTTGGCAAAGCCTTGGTAAAGCGTTATATTGACATCGGGTTCTGTTGAAGGCAGAGTCCCGAAAATATTTGCTGACGAGTCTTTTTCCGAATATTTTGCAATATAGCGGGTTCCGTTAAAAATAACCGCTATTTCTTCATTGTCTTTAAGCCTTAATACGCGGTTTGCGTGGTGAGCATCCGCTTCGCTTAAAAACGCTCTTTTATTTTTTATATTGTCTACATAAAAACTATGCAAGTTATTCCCCTTTTTTTGCTAAAATTGCCGTCCAATCCGCCTTGTGCCTGATTTCTTGAACTTTGAACCCGTATTTTTCCAGGGCCTGAATTACAGAATCCTCTTTATCTCTAACTATGCCGGAAGCTATAAAAACGCCGTTTTTATTTAATATATCGTTAAGCGATGGCGCAAGCTGCACTATGGCTTCCGCCAAAATGTTGGATACTACCGTATCAAAGCTTTTATCTATGCCGTCCGCCAAGTCGCCTAAGCTTATTTTAACAGCGCTTTCCACGTTATTTATTTTAACGTTGTTTTGCGCGGCTTCAACAGCAAGAGAATCTCTGTCAATTCCAAGCGCATATTCTGCGCCTAACTTTGCAGCGGCAATGGACAGTATTCCGCTGCCCGTGCCTATGTCTAGCAATGTCCCACCCTGCAGGTTTTCTTCAAGCAGTGTAAGGCACATATCCGTAGTCTCATGCAGGCCTGTGCCAAACGCAAGCCCTGGGTCTATTTCAATTACTATTTCATTTTTCTTTTCTGCATATGTTTCCCAGCTCGGCTTTATAACAAAGCGCCTGCCTATGTGCAGCGTTTTAAAGTCCTCTTTCCATTTGTCTTTCCATTCGTCATCAACAACGGATTTTGTTTTTACTTTTAGGCTCCCTAAATTCAAGCCCGTTATTTCAGGCAATTTTTTTAGACTTGTTTTTATATCTTCAAGCTGTTTTTCATCGTGAAGCCACGCTCTAACAAGCACAACGCCTTCAGGCGGGCGCTTTATATTTTCATCTAACAGCTCAAAATTTTTAAGCGCTTCCTGCTTGGTAGGTATGTCGCTCCCGTCTATCACTTGCGCTCCCTGCGCGCCCAAAGCATGGAACTGTTCCGTTATTATGTCAGCCCCTTGCGCATTGCTTTCTACCGTTACTTCTATCCAACGCATAATTCTATCCTTACAGTTTCTCCATTTTCGTTAATTGTTTATCTATCCAAACTTTCTTTTTGCGGCGTTTCCTTTAAAACATCTGTTTCAAGTATATCATCTTTTGTTAGCAGCATAAGTTCTTCCCTTGTTATATTTTGCTTGGCTGCAAGCCTGTCCGCCTGGCGCGCTACCGCCCTTTCAAACAGGTTTCGCACGCCTCTTGCGTTGCCAAAGCTTGTTACATCCTTGCTTTTTTCTGCAATGGTTTGTCTAAGGGCATCTTCTGCGTCAGCTGATAATTCATAGCCCGCTTTTTTCATGCGCAGAGAAAATATATCCATCATTTCATCTACGCTGTAGTCCGGGAAATTTATAAAGCGGTTAAAGCGGGATTCAAGCCCAGGGTTGGAGTTTATAAAGTCTTCCATAAGGTCTGTATATCCCGCCACTATTACAATAAGGTTATCTCTATTGTCTTCCATGGCCTTAAGCAGCGTTTCGACCGCTTCCTGTCCATAGTCCTGCGGGCCGCGGCTTGTTAAAGCATAGGCTTCGTCTATAAACAGCACGCCTCCAAGCGCCTTGCTTATAACTTCCTGCGTCTTTATTGCGGTTTGACCTACATAGCCTGCAACAAGGCCGCTTCTGTCCACTTCCAAAAGGTGGCCTTTAGATAGTAGCCCCAGGGAATGATATATGCGGCTCATAAGACGCGCAACCATAGTTTTGCCAGTGCCCGGGTTTCCCGTAAAAACCATATGCAGGGAGAGTTCTTCCGCAGGAAGCGAGTGCTCTTTTCTTAATTTATATATGCTGACTAAATTTATTAGACTGTTCACTTCTTTTTTAACGGAATCAAGTCCAATATATTCGTTTAGTTCTTTTTTAAGGTCTTCTATATTTTCTTTGGGGATTTCGGTTTCTTTTTTGCTGCTGTCCTTTGTGTCTTTTGAACTTTCGTTCTTTTTATTTCTTGAAAAAACATCCGGCACTTTAGGATAGCCTTCAGGGGGCGTATCTCTGATTCCCCAAAGGTCTTCGCCCACATCGCGCAGATTGCGCTCCGTCATCTGGCGTATTATATCGTTTTGCAGCTCAATTATTTTAAGCCTTCGCATATCCTTTTCGTCTTCCATGGTTCTCCCCCTTCCGGTTTATTATACGACAAATATAAAAAAAGTACACCTCCAAAAGAGATGTACTAAGAGTATAGTACTATTTAGGGGTTTCAGGGAGCAAAGCCCCATGAGTGTAATCGTGAGCGGTGGTCGCGGGGAATATGGCCAAGCATGTCATTCCCTTTTGCTGTCCTGGAGCAAAAACGGCCAAGCGAAAATGCTATTCGACAAAGCGTCAATAGCTTATTATCCTTTTTTGACCTCGGACAGTTCCTGCTCTCCAAGTTTTTTCTTTTGCGGAACGCCTCTCCAGGTGTGCATAACAAGCGCCATAGCGATAACGCCGTAAGAAATGAATACTCTAAAGTATTCGCCCACAGCAGCATCTCCGAATATATTTTTTCCGGCAGACGGCGCTACTATGAAAAGCAGGTGGAACAGTATGGTTCCAAGCAAGGCCTGGCTGTTTGTCGCGCGCTTAATCGAAGCGCCGCCTACGAGTATTGCAGCTCCTGCGTACAAGCCCACTTGTTCATGCGCACCGTAGGTTTGGAAAGAACCCATGTTCTGCACGAATATAAGCTGTCCCCAGCCTGCAAGCACGGTTGAAATCATTATTGCTATAACTCGTATTCTATCGACATTTATTCCTGCCGCATTGGCGACCACCCTGTTTTGCCCTACTGCCCTAAACTGCTGGCCAAGCTTTGTTTTAAGAAGCGCATCATTAAACAAGCACAGAAGGAATATTACAAGCATGGTAATTACAGGCACATTTGCAAGCTCAAAAAGGCTGCGCACAGCAGGTATAAAGAACAGGGCCGATGATACCGCCAACGAAATTAAAATGCGTACGGCTTTCTTTGCTTCTATCCTTTTACGCAAAAACATTATTGCGGTTATTGCTGCGCCTATGCCGCAAAACCAAAATACGGTTTCATGCATGGATAATCTAATTATGCCGTCAAGCGCGTACTTTATGCCGCCTTCTCCGCTTAGGTTTATTGTATTTGCAACGCCTGTCGAGCCCTGTATTACAAGGCCTTTTGTGTTGAGCGGTATAATGTTTCCGAAAATAAACAGGAAAAGGAGCTGGTAAAGCCCGTTGGCGAAGTAGCCTAATATAAGACCGCCTATCATCTCCTGCCCTTTCATTTTGTTTAGAAGTTTACCTATAAGAAAACCAAATAAAGAAGCTATGGGAAGCGTCATAAGCGCAGCCAGCAAAAAGCCGCCAAGGCCCGGTATCTGCCATTCTGTTATCCAAAGGGCGGATATCTGCGCTGCCATAGCGCCTATGGTTACGGCAAAGTTTATGCCCATGCCGGCTACTATGGGTATTATAAGCGCAAGCACTAAAAAGGCATTGCGGCTTATTCTTCCGACAAGCTCGTAAAGGACAAAGGATACGGACTGCCCCGAAAACACCAAGCCTATAATGCACAGTATTACGAACATAATCGTAACGGCATTGTCCCGCATTATGGTGCGAATATCTTTTGAATTATCCACGCGTGTCCCCTCCCGACTTGGTAAGTGCATATAGAATTATGCCGTTTGAAATAAGTATTCTCATTGTTTCTGAAATAGTGGATCCCGGCACAAGTTCATTCGCAACGGGCATTCCTAAAGTCAGCACTCCCTGAAACAGAAATGTGCCTATTATAACGTTGCTTATTTTGGCTCTTGTAGTGCTGGCGCCGCCTATAAGTATAGCGGAAGCTGCGACAAAGCCCATCTGCCTTGGCGCCGTATAAAGCTGCATAAAGCCGTAGCTTTGCGAATACACAAGTATGCCTACTGCGCCCAAAACCGTTGAAAGCACCGTACCTATGGTGCGCATTTTGTCTACATTTATTCCGGTGGCCTGAGCAAAGCGCCTGTTGTTGCCTACCGCCTGCATGGCAATGCCGGTTTTGGAGCGTCCGAAAAGCCACACAATAAAGCATGCAAAAGCCATGAACAGAAGAAGCCCCGTAGGAACCATAAAATCCCCAATTTTAAATGCAAGGAAGCGGTCTAGAATCCTCCAGAAGTTGCTTTTGTCAAGGCCTATGGTGTTGCGCAGCCCCGTGCCAAGCGGCCAGCGCAGTTTAAGCGACTGAAACGGCAGCATAAGCCAGGCTATGCTCATAAGGGATACAACGGAAAAGCCCACATAAGTAGTAACGGACATTTCAGAACCTTTTAAGCGGTTTAAAAGCATAGCATAAAAGTACCCTGCAACAGCCGCTATAAGCATGCCTATTAAGAGCGCAAAATCAAAACCCGCAATGCCCGGGATTTCATATTCTATTGTCAAAAGGCCGCCTAAAAGCCCTGCTACAAGGCCTATGGGCAAGCCTAAGTTTAGGCTTATTCCGCATTGTATTCCGGGAACCATAGCCAGAACCATTATGGAGTTCATGCCCATGCGCACTATGGAGTTGCTCAACAGCGCCGCAAGGTTTAAATCGAGCACCAGAGCAGCTAAGCAAAGTATTATAAAAAATAAGCCTATAATAAGGAGCGGCACGCCAAGCGTTTTAACTATGCCTGCATAAAAATATATGGCAAGCGCTAATATTATTATGCCTATGCCAATTGTAATTAAGTCGTCCGCATATCGAATTATAAATGCCCGGCGCTGGTTATCAAGCACTTCAGTGCCTGCATATGACGCATAGTTATCGTACAGCGATGCAAAGTCCCTGCGCTCGCTGTAAAGCACATTGTCCACATTTCCTTGAAGCGCCTCAAGGGCATTTTCTGTAAGAGCCGGCTCAACCAGCATAAGTTCTGCGCCCAAAAGCTTATATTTTTCGTCTACTTGCCCACGCAGAGAAAGCATGTTTTCTGTAGGAGCAAAGCCTGACATATCCACAGTTACATTTATTTCCGCAGTGACGTCTTCGCCTTTTGCCAAGGCTTCCTCGCGTTTTTGCTCCGCCAGAGCCTCGGCTTCAGCAAAATGGGCGTCATAGTACTCTTTTTCGGCAAGCGCTTTTTCATTAGCGTATTTAGCAAGCGAAGCGTCATACTCGTTTAGGGCTGCATAAACGCCTGTCATATCCTTGCTGGAATAATCTGTAGTTGTGCCCTTATAGTTTGCTCGCACATTTTCTTCCGCTTCTTTTATAGCTTTGCGCAAATCGCTTAACGAACCGCCCTTTGCCTTAACTTCTTCGGTGGCCTGCTGCTTTGCAATATCCACATAGGATTCCACAACGCCGTCTCCCACCGCAGAAAGCAGGGAGCGTACCCTTAGCTTTTCTATTATGGCAAGTCCCATTTCGTTTTTTCTGTTTGGCAGGTTTACAGCGCCTATAACAATCAGCGCAGCGCCTGCTACAAGCATTATAATCGCTGTTATCCTTCTCCAGTTTTTCACGCTTCGGCCTCCTTTTCTGTTTTTTCGTCAGGTTTTATGCCGCTCATGGCAAGGCCAAAAGCCGTATTTGAAGCATCCGGCGAAAGAATATCCACTATTTTTCCTTCCGATACTATGGCAATCCTGTCGGAAATAGATCTAAGCTCCTGAAGCTCCGATGAAACCATAACTATTGTTATGCCTTCTTCGCGGCTTAGCCTTACAAGCGTTTTCAGCACAAGCCTCTTAGCGCCTATGTCTATGCCGCGCGTGGGTTCTGAAACAAACAGAAATTTAGGCTTCATGGTAAGCGCCTTTGCTATGCATACCTTTTGCTGGTTCCCTCCGGAAAGCGTGCCGACAGGCTGCTGCGGCCCGAAGCAGCGTATATCAAGCTCTTTTATCATGGTGTTTGCCTGTTTTTCGATATCGCTGTTTTTCTTCTGGGTAAAAAACAGTATTTTTCTAAGGTATTCGTTCTTAATCTGCATAGCGTTAAAGACAATATTGTCTTGTATGGATTGATCAAGCATTAGGCCTACGCCTTTCCTGTCCTCTGAAACCATGGAAATACCGGCGGAAAGCACCTTTTTAGGGTCGCCTATCTTTAGCGGCTCGCCAAAAAACTTTACATCGCCGACAGCATCGTATAGACCCATTATGCCGTTGGGTATGCCTATCTTTCCCTGCCCCGCAAGCCCGCCTATGCCGAATATCTCTCCTTTATACACATCAAAGTCTATGCCTTTCACTTCTTCTCCAGGCATATCAACATAAAGATTGCGCACGGAAAGGGCTACAGGAGCGTCTTTGTTAATGGTACGTTTATCAGCAGTTACTATGCTTTCGCTCCGTCTGCCAACCATAAGCTCTGCAAGCTTATGCACGGTTGCGTCCTTTGTTTCTATGTTTGCAACCGTTTTCCCATCGCGCAGTATGGTTATGACATCGGATGCCGCTATAACTTCATCAAGCCTGTGAGTAATAAAAATAATAGAAATGCCGTTTGCGGCGATTTTTTTCATTACGGATATAAGCTTGTCTGCTTCGGATTCGGTAAGCACTGCCGTAGGTTCGTCAAAAACAAGCAATTTTACGCCTGTTTTGTCTATTTCTCTCGCTATTTCTATAAACTGCATATAGCCTATCGGCAGGCCTGCAACCCGGGTATATTCATCTATGCCCATGCCGACATCGTTCAGAGCTTTTCTGGCATCTCTCGCTATTTTAGGCATATCCAGCGTTTCTAAGCGCTTGCTCATAGTGCGGCTGAACAGGTTCGGGTTTGTTATTTCACGGTTCAGTTTTATGTTTTCTGCTATGGTAAATTCAGGCAGCAGCATAAATTCTTGGTGCACCATGCCTATGCCTTTTTCCATGGCATCGTGCGGCGAAGCTATGTTTACTTTTTCACCGTCCAAAAAAACCTGACCATCAAAACCGCCGGTGCTATGTATGACGGGCATGCCAAACAGCACATTCATCAATGTGGATTTACCGGCGCCGTTTTCGCCAAGCAAAGCATGAATTTCCCCGGGTCTAACGGATAAATTCACATCTTCAAGCACCGTGTTTTCTCCATAGCGCTTGGTTATACTCTGCATGCTAAGTATATTTTCTGCTTTCAAAACATACCTCCCTCGTAAAAAAATAGCCCGCCCACATCAGGGGCGGGCTATAATATTTAGCAATGCTATAAGACATTGCCGCTCTGCATCTTCAATGCATTACAGATAATCTGCAAAGTTTACCATAGGAAGCGCTACAACGTAGTAGTTGTCAAACTCAATGCCTTCAGCGTTTACAAATTTGATAAATTTCGCGCCTTGCGCTTTTTCGGAAAGTATGCTGTTAAGCATTTCTTCATTGTTTCTTTCAGAGATTTCGCCTTTAATGAATTTTATTGCGTAATCTACGCCTACGTTTATTATTGTCATGTTTACAGGTTCTGCCCAGGTTGAGAATCTATCGACAGCGCCTTTTTCATTCAGCTTTTTAGCAATCTGTCTGAGCGCTTCTTCATTGTCTGAGCCGACCTTAAGCTCTAAGCCCAGTGTTGCCGGGAAGGCGTGGTAGGGGCTCGGGCAGCAAGGCAGCGGATAGTATGCGTTGGGCTCTTTAAGAACAGCCGCCTGAAGCGATGGCTGCATGCCGCAATTTGTTGTAAAGAAGCCTACTTTTTTGCCTTCGTACTTTGCCATCTGCTGCGGCACATCTTCAAGTATGAACTGCTGCGATGCGGATAGGCCCGCTTCTGCAGTTGGGTCCGGAGCTGTTACATCAACCATCTCAATGCCGAGAGCGTCTGCGTTTGCTTTAAGCAGATTATGTCTTGCAACTATCATTTCCATGGCCATATGGCGCGGGAATGAGTAGTGAATAAACACATCTACGCCCCACTCTGCGAGTTTTTCCATTATAAGGTCGCCCTGCATAGCTTCATCGGCGTAAAGCACAATATCGGACGCGGCGGATATATCCGCAGGGTCTTCCTGGGCCGTTCCTGCGATTAGAAGAATATCGTCCCTGCCCATTTCGCGTATTTTTTCAAAGCCCGCTTTGGCGCCCGGGACTGCCTGGCACATAACAATCGCTTTTACTTCAGGATCTGAAGCAAACGAAACAAGCTCCGACACTGTGGTTTCCATCTCGGACATAAAGTTATCCGGATAGGTGCCAAGCACTATGTGTTCCGGCCCATATTTTTCTAATACCTGTTCTGCCGCGCGGAATTCTTCTTCGCCTTGAGAAACTGTGCCTGTAACAACGGCAATCTTCCAATTGTCCTCTGCTGCGGCAAAGCTTGCAATTGACAGCATCATAGCTGCAATAAGGAGAATACTGAGTAGTTTTTTCATATGCTTACCTCCTGTTTGTTTTGCCTTATTGCAAAACTTAATATAAGACGCTAACAGTATAGCATATTTCGGGACGTCTCCGCAATAGCAAAAACGCGTTTTTTAAATATTATTTTTATTTTCATGCATAAAAACGGTATTTTAAATGTTTTTTTATCGTTTTTTTGCATTTTATTTTACACAAAATTCATTTTCGCTTTGCGCGCATTTCGCTTTTCTTTCCCGATTTCTAAATTATTATCGTTAAAATTTTTGATTTGTCCGGCACAAAACTATACAGTCAAGCATGCTTTGATATTGCAATAATATTCCGTGCTGTGTTAATATGCTTAAGTACTGTTAAGGAGGATTTTCATGCATAAGTCAAACCGTATCGCCCTGGGCGCTATGTTTTTAGCTGTAATGCTGGTGCTCGGCTATATAGAATCCCTTATCCCCTTAGGCATACCCGGCATAAAGTTAGGGCTTGCAAACAGCGTTCTTCTGCTTTCCTTATACTGGCTTGGCATACCCTTTTCGTTTGGGCTTATGTGCGCCAAGGTTCTATTGAGCGGTTTTTTGTTTTCCAACCCCAACGCCATGCTTTACAGCTTTGCAGGGGGCGTTCTGTCCATGCTCGGCATGATATTAACAGTATACGTTATGAAGGGCGTAAGCCCCGTAGGCGCCGCTATAACGGGCGCGGTTTTGCACAATATCGGGCAGATAGCTGTCGCAATGCTGATGCTTAGAACTTCAAAGCTTCTTTATTATATGGCAATACTGATGCTTGCAGGCCTTGTTATGGGGTTTATAACGGGCAATGTTTGCAAGCAGCTTATGCGCTATCTTCCAAAAAGCAGGCGCGAGCGCTTTATTAAAACATCC
>JBMNUE010000024.1:0-17736 GCA_050946095.1 Christensenellales bacterium | reverse complement strand
GGGAAGATATCAAAGAAGTTTTTCGCCGGCAGCTTGAAAACGCTTTAAATCAACTATTGAAGTATGAACTTACTGTTTTCTTGGACTACGAACCTTACGACCCGATTGGTTATAATTCCGGTAATTCCAGAAACGGTTACTACCAGCGTCAACTGAAAACGACCTATGGAACATCACCGTTCTCCGAGACCGAATGGGTGAGTTTGTACAGCAGCTTATACCCTCCTACAAACAAACGGGAAACGACTTGGAAACCACGGTTGTCCAGCTCTGCAAGAAAGGGATCACGACCAGGGAAGTTGCTGATTTAATCGAGAAAATGTATGGTCATCATTACTCGCCGGCTGCCATTTCAAATATCACAAAGCTTGTTGACGAAGATGTGAAAGCCTTCCACAATAGTCCCGTCAAAGAGAGATATGTTGTCATCTATTGTGACGCTACTTTTCTATCGGTTCGGCGCGACAGTGTACAAAAAGAAGCTATGCATACTTTAATCGGCATCGATGAAAAAGGGCACAAGGAAGTATTGGATTATAGCCTTTTTCCATCTGAATCAAAATAAAATTACCGGAGTTTGCTGCAATCCTTGAAAAGCCGCGGTCTAAAAGATGTTCTTTTGTTTGTCAGTGACGAGTTGACTGGTTTACAAGATGCGGTCCTGGAAGAGTTTCCCAATGCAAAGCATCAGGCTTGCTGGACGCATATCGCACGTAATGTGATGAATCGTATACGAGCAAGCGATAAGCTAGAGGTTGTAGATGATCTGTGACATATTCAACAAGCCGAAAACTTGAAAGAAGCACAGGCTAGGTATGAGTATTTCTGTAAGAAATGGGGCTTCAAATACCTTAAAGTGATTGCCTTGCTGAATAAGCATGATAACCTGGTTACCTTTTTGGAGTTTCCCAAAGCCATTCAGAGAAGCCTTTACACCAACAATAAGATTGAAAACTTCAACAAACGTGTTAAGAAACAGACGAAGGTAAAAGAACAGTTTCCCAATGAAAACGCATTTGACCGCTGCGCATGCACAATCTCGATGATTTACAATGAACGTTTCGGTTCAAGAATCCACAAAGGATTTGCTAAAGTTCAAGCTGAATTAAACGAAATGTTTGAAAAAATCGCTTCCCTCTAGAGGGAAGAACCCAATGGCTTAACAAAGGACTTACATGAAAGGTTACACAAAACTATTGACACTATCTTAAATAATATCGATTCACGATTAATATATTGAATATTTGCTAGAACTTGCAAAGGAAAACAACATATATTCCACTTATAAGTTTGTCAAGATTTTGGAAACCATATGAATTTTTAGATTCATTAAATTCAAATGGATAATTAGCATAAATTTTATAACAATAAAGAGCTGAAGAGCAAGCATTCGCTTTTGAAAAAGCATTATCCTAATTGAGCATTAAACACTTGCGTATGCAGCCATACAGCTGATGGCGTAATATGTTGTGTTTTTCTATCATCATATACTGTTTTATTCAGAGAAAAACTCGTCTTGTTTGAGATCCTGAAGGAATATCTTTTTTACATCCAGTCCTTTCGCTTGTTCAAAAAGATTGTAACCCTCTTTCTGACAGGCGGAGCAGGCTTTTCTAGGAATGGTAATTCCAATAAGCGACGCTCCCCTATCGTTTTTAGAGCGGATAGTGTCAACTCCCGGGCAATGCGGGCATAGTCTATACTGCTGCACCTGCGACTCCATAATCCCGGCGGTGTCGTAGTAAACCCGGCGATTTCTAGTCGCTATGGATTTATCCTTAAAAAACTTTTTAAAAAGGGTTTCTTTGTGTTGCCAAATCTTTAGGACTTCTTGTGAAATTCTCTTCACTTCTTCCGTAACCCTTTTGGATTGCTTCCATTTTCCCAAATGATAATCGGGTTCTACAACGCCTGAATAGTCAAGTCCCGCCATAGCCAGAATAATTCCGGTATTCACATAGGGCAGCGCGCCTTGGATTGAATACCCGCCTTCGAGAACAGCGATATCGGGATTCAGGCGGCTGTTCAATTTGGCATATCCTTGAGCGGAAAAATTCATATTGGTTAGAGGATCCGTATAATGATTGTCCTGCCCCGCCGAGTTGATTATGAGATCCGGTTTGTATTCCTCTAAAATAGGCAATACGGCATTCTCCAGAACATATTGAAACCCTTCGTCTCCGGTGTTCGGCGGGAGCGGTATATTTACATTGTAGCCAAAGGCAGACGGCCCGCCAAGGTCTTCGATCGGCCCTGTTCCTGGATAGAGTGTTCTTCCATCCTGATGAAAGGAAATGTAAAGGGTATCGGGGTCGTTCCAATATATGTCTTCTGTGCCGTCACCGTGATGGCAGTCGGTATCGACGACGGCGACTCTCATATCGCCGTATTTTCGCCTCGCATATGCAAGCCCAACGGCTTCGGTATTGACGATGCAAAAACCTCTGTCGCCATACACTACACGCTGCGCATGGTGTCCTGGCGGCCTGACCAGCGCAAAAGACTTATCCGTTTCTTTGCTAAGAACCGCATCAAACGCCCGCATTACTCCGCCTGCTGCAATAAGATGGGACTCCGTAAGCACTCCTTCAGTGTTAGGGTAACAAAAATGAACTCGGTCAATGTCTTTTTTTGTTGCGACCAAGGGATTAAAAAAATTAATGCCCCCTACATCCTCTATCCCTTCCTCAAGCAATTGATCCTGCGTGTAGAGCAGCCTTTCTTCTCTTTCCGGATGGGTGGGCGAGATTGCCCAGTCGAATGCAGGAAAAAGTATCAGCCCAAGTTTGTTTTTTGCTTTCATCATCTTCCCTCTTTTTCGTTTATAACAAGTCCAGGCCTGATTTGGGCTTTCACCCTTATGTTTTTATCAGACATAAATCCTTTTATCATATTGAAACTGCTCGCCTCGGTAATTTCAGCTTCTGAGTTTTCTGATGAAATGCCCATCATCTCACCGGTCCGCTCCGCTTCCTTTAAAGCACGGTCTTTTGCCTTTTTCAAATTATAAGATTTGTCGATTTTTTCATATACGTCTATCTCCGGTATGGATAAAATTCCTCTGTCGGTGTCGGCAAGAAGGTTGATTTCTACCGTGGGCCTTGCCAAGGCAGCGCCTATTGCGTTTGCTATATCGTGATGCCTGGGAATTTCTACAGGCATATTAAGTTCCCTTGCCAGGTACTTGGAGAGGGCTTTTGCCGGTCCCCCTATCACGCCAGCTGACTTAGGTGCAACGGTTTTGCTATCCAGCAATTCTTTTATTGTATATACGGGACGCGAATTAATTTTTTCGAGAGTGTTTTCAACGGTTTCCCTTATGGATCGGCAAAACGCATCAATAATCATATAGGCAAATTCCTTAGGAGATACTTGCATTTCTTTTGCCATGGCTTCCAGCGCCTTGGCGCTATCGCTTTTTTGTTCGGCTTCCATGTCCCCAAGATAGACTAAAGCATCGGTAGGGGTAAGGTATTTCCCGCCAAAGGCGATAGCGTGATCCTTTCGCTCCGGGCCGATTTTCAGTTTTCCTTTTTCTATGCGAACATAACTGTCGCCGCCCAAACCAACAGATGTGCTGTAAATGGCACGCACCAGTGTTTTTTGACCGCCGATTTCAATGCCAGACGGCTCAAAAACCGATTCCCCATCCACCATAAAAAACAAATCCGTTGTGGTTCCGCCGATGTCAAGCAGGCAGCAGTCCGTTTTTGTTTCTTTCAAAAGCGCTGTCATACCCATAAGGCTGGCCGCAGGGCCTGAAAGTATAGTCTCTACGGGTTTTGCTTTTGCGCCTTCCAAGCTGATGGTTCCTCCGTCAGCCTTTAGAATATATACCGGTGCTCTGATTCCTTCGCGTTTCAACGCTTCTTCTATGTTTTCTGCAAATGCTTTAAAAGTGGAGTGAACAGCGGCATTCAGATAGGCTGTGCGAACTCTCCTCGGAAAATTTAATTTTCCGGAAATAGTATGACCCATGGTGATATCCTGAAAATCATCTCGCATATATTCAGCTGCCCGTTTCTCAAAATCAGGATTTCGAATTGAAAATTTCCCGACAATCGCAACGGCATCTACATCATGATTTAGGAAATTTTCTTTGATATTTAACAATTCCTCCGCGTGTTCGTTGCTGACCGGTATTCCCCTGTGGTCCACGCTTCCCGCAACCTCTGCTACATTTTTACCTAAATTTTCAAATTGCCAGTTTAAGCCCGGACCCCTCTGCAATATAACCCCAACTTTGGAAATCTTATTTTCTACTATGGCATTGGTAGATACAGTGGTGCTTAGCTGAATTCTATGTATATCTTCTTTGTTTACTCCGTTAAGAAGCTCTTTAATGCAGCTCCAAATGCTGTTAAAGTAATTATTCCTATCCATAGGCCGTTTGATTTTCCTTGTAATTCGGCCTTTCTGTACAGCGACTCCGTCGATATTGGTTCCGCCCATATCTATACCGATTATCAAAGGTCTCGCCTCCTTTATAGATAATCATCTCAAAAACTCTTGAGCTTTACAAGCTGTCAAAAAGCTACAGAAAAAGAATGCTAATTATAAGTTAGTCTTGCAATAGCAATCACTGCTTCAGTTTTTTATAGAATTAATATTCATTTTATTCTTTAAAAATAAAACTAAACTGCCGCATTTTTGACATAAGCAAAAGCCTGTATTATAATTATTGGGCTGCATGTAATGAAAAAGCGGCTTAGCTGCTTATGTGTGTCGCCGTTAGTTTCTATCATATAGAGGAGATATGTTATGAGTAGTTCATATTATAAAATACATGAATTGATGCGGGGAAAAAAGCGTGTTTTAATACTTATGGCAGTAGATGCGGCTGTGTTGCTTCTATCCTATGTTCTTATTTTGCAGCGCACCAAATTTAACTCAAACATCTTACCTTCAGGCGATATTGTCACATCAGCGCTCATGATGCTTTTATGCACATTTATAATGCGCTTTGCTTTTAGGCTCCAGAGAACCATGTGGCGTTATGCTTCAGCAGGCGTTTTTTTGTATATGATTTTAGCAGATTTTCTTGCAGGCTGGCTATATCTTGTTATAGACCGCGTTTTTTTTAGCGTCCATGTGCCTTTTACAAATGCAGTAGCTGCTATGTGCGTTGGGCTTACAGCATCGCTTTCTATACGTTTTGCTTACCAGGTGTTTAGGAATCATCCTGAATGGTTGGAGCACGATAAAAAACCTAACAATCGGCCTAAAGAGCAGGTTGCAATAGTAGGCGCAGGCCAATTGGGCGTTTCGCTTGCAAGGGAGCTTTTAATAAGCGAAAGCTCTCACTATCTTCCTTATTGCTTTATAGATAAAGACGAAAGAAAAATAGGCACATTTATAGAAGGTATGCCGGTATTTAGTCCGGACAAGTTTATTTCGCGGTTGCCGAGCATTCCGGTTAAGACCATTGTTATCGCACTGCCGGACTTAAGTCAGGAAAAGCAGCAAGCCTTTTTTGAATTTTATCAAAATACAGGCTGCAGTGTAAGAATATACGATTTTCCTTTAAACGACAAAAAGAGCGATAACAACAAGCGCGTTATACGCGATGTAAAAATTGAAGATTTGCTTTTCCGAAATGCGCTTACTTTCACAGATGAAAGCACAACGCAAGCGTATAACAACAAAATAGTTTTGATTACCGGAGGAGGCGGCACAATAGGCAGCGAGCTTGCGCGCCAGATAGCCGCCTGCAAACCTAAGCAGCTTATTCTGCTTGATATATACGAAAACGGAGTATATGATTTGCAGCAGGAACTGCTGCGCAAATATGGCGATGAACTCAATTTGAAGGTTATAATTGCAACTATTACCGATGCCGTGCAGATGGACTACATTTTCCAAGCTTATAAGCCCGACATAGTTTTCCATGCTGCTGCGCATAAGCATGTGCCGCTTATGGAAGAAAGCTGCGCTGAAGCTGTGCGCAACAATGTATTCGGCACATATAATGTGGTAAATTCCGCAGAAAAGGCGCATGTAAAGCGCTTTGTTATGATTTCTACTGATAAAGCTGTAAATCCAACCAACATAATGGGAGCTACAAAGCGCATGTGCGAAATGATAATACAATCTCGCAAGGACAGCAAAACCCAGTTTGTCGCTGTGCGCTTTGGCAATGTGCTTGGCTCAAACGGTTCCGTTGTGCCGCTTTTTAAGCGCCAGATAGACGAAGGCGGGCCTGTTACCATAACCGACAAGAGAATTATCCGCTACTTTATGCTGATACCTGAAGCAGTGCAGCTGGTTTTAAGGGCCGGAATGATGAAAGAGCAAGCGAAGATTTATGTACTGGATATGGGCAAGCCGATTAAAATAATCGACTTGGCAGAAAACCTTATTGTTCTTTCCGGGCTTAAGCCTTATAAAGATATAGAAATAAAAGAAATAGGCCTTCGCCCCGGCGAAAAGCTCTATGAAGAAACGCTGATAGATACTAAGAGATGTCTGCGAACCGAGGACCAGCGTATATTTATAGAACCGGAAGGCGGCTTTGATAGAGAGCATATCAACGCTTTATTGCGCGGATTGCGCAACCAAGTAGATATCCTAAAGGAAAACGATGCCGTACGCTCGCTTATGATGCAAATCGTCCCTACATATAAGCCGGCAGAAGAAGTGAACAAAACGGCAAAGCTTGCATCGGAATTTCAAATGGTTGCGGATCATTCCTATCTTAAAATGAAGCCAATAACAAATATCATCGAAAATTAATAAAAACAGATAAATATAAAGGCAAATTATCATTAAGAGGCAAAACAGCAACAGACCGTAAATAAGATCCTTTTTAAAAGGTTCAATAGAGCCCCTTTATTGTGATCGTGTCTTAAAGCAGCGCTAAAGTCGCAAGAGTATTGAAAAACTGTTCGTTCTCTGCATTTTCGCTGCCCGCAATACAAGGCTTTAAAGCGAAAGGACACAAGGCAAAACGTCCGCAGACATTTTTTATACATTATGAATCGACAAAGCCGCTATTAATATTATCGCTTTCTAAGGCTTAGATCGCGCGGCGGCAAATAAAAGTGCAAGATATTTACGAGCAAAGTTTTTTATATTAGAACACAATAAAGTTTTTTTGATTATGCTTAATTTATCAAAAAAAAATGTCGGCAAGGTGTCTTCTGAATACTTTACCGACATTTTTTTAGGCTCTTTATTTCTGCGTTTTTTACAAATTGCGCATTGCCTATCTATACCCTATTTTATTCTTTCGTCCCCAGCTTCTACAAGGCGGTTGTATTCTTCGCGCGTCATAATAGCTACGCGGGGCTTGGTGCCTTCGCTTGGGCCTATTATGCCGCGGCGTTCCATTTCATCGACAAGCCTGCCGGCTCTGCCGTAGCCTACACGCAGTACGCGCTGCAGCATGCTTATTGAAGTTTGCCCGGATTCAACCGCCATTTCAATGGCATCCGGCAAGAGTTCGTCAAAACTTTCATTGCTGTCGGACGAATAATAGCCCGCGCCTTTATTCTCCTGCTTTTTAGAGTCTTCTATGTGTTCCATAAGGTCCATATTATATTCCGTTTGGTTTCGGCTCTTTACATATTCTGTGACGGACTCTACATCTTTATCCGATATAAAGCAGCCCTGCACGCGGAATGGCGCCGGAGCTGTGCGCGGCATGTACAGCATATCGCCATAGCCCAATAGTTTTTCGGCGCCCACAGAATCCAATATGGTCCTGCTGTCGACTTGAGATGTAACCTGAAAGGCTATGCGGCTTGGAATATTGGCTTTTATTACCCCCGTGATTACATTTACCGACGGACGCTGTGTGGCTAAAATAAGGCATATGCCTGCAGCTCTCGCCTTTGCGGTAATGCGTTTTATGTATTCTTCGACTTCTTTGCCGCTCATCAAAATCAAATCAGCCATTTCGTCTATGATTACAACTATATATGGCATTTTTTCTTCGCCCGGGCTAAGGCGCTTGTTATAGCCTTTTATATTGCGCGCCCCGTTCTTTTGCATGCGCAGATAACGATCGTCCATTTCATCGCACAGCCATTCTAAAGCAGCGGCAGCGTCGTTAACATCTGTAATTACCGGCACGAGCAGATGCGGGCAGGCGTTATAAGGCTGCAGTTCCACAAATTTAGGGTCGACGAGCATCAGCCTAACCTCATCCGGCCTTGCACGGTACAAAAGGCTTGTAATAATCGAATTAATGCATACAGATTTTCCTGAACCTGTGGCGCCCGCTATAAGCAAGTGCGGCATATTGCTCAGATCGCAAATTATTGGAGTACCGGTTATGTCTTTGCCAAGCGCTATGGTTGTTGGCGAATTGTTGTTTAAAAGCTTTTGCGAAAATAAGACTTCATTCAAAAACACCGTTTCCGACTTGTCGTTTGCAACTTCTATGCCTACAAGCGGCGTGCCGGGAATTGGTATTTCCGCGCGTACAGGGGCCCTTGCAAGCAATTCAAGAGAAAGGTTATCCAAAACATTTCTTATTTTGTTTACATTTACGCCTTCGCCTAAGCGTATGGCAAAGCGTGTTATAGCGGGCCCATGCACTATCTGCTGAACGGTTGCTGGGATATTAAAGGAATCCAAGGTTTGCACAAGCTTCTCAGCGCGTTTGATATCTTCCTCGCTCGTATCTTCCCTGCTTCCTGCAGACGGTGAAGACAGTAATCTCTCCGGCGGTTTATCGTAGTATTCAGGAACGAATGACAGCTGCTCGCCGTCTGATTTTGCATTCCTGCTTTTGCTTGTTTTTTGCTCGGTTTTAAATTTAGAGCTTGCGCTTTCAGCTTTCGGTTTTTGAACATAGGATTCTTTGCTGTTTTTTATTTCCTGTATATTTTTTTCTTCTATAGGTTTGACATTATCAATATTTTCCTGCTTGTCACTTGCAGAATAAGCCGTATCATTAAAGGTTTTCGCTGTAGTGTTTAACTTGTTTTCTAAATCCGGCGCAGCGTTTACAGGACTTGCGTTTTTAATGTTTTGATTGGCATTTTGCTTTACAAATTCCGCATTGGATTGCTGCTCGTCTAAAATGCCCTGCTGCGCAATTTGCTGCTGCGCATTTGGTTCGGGTTGCTTAGCGACAAAATTGGGTTTTGAATAGCTTTGCGCAGCTGCCGTCTGATTTTTTACGCTATTCGCCGTTTTTTCACCGGTTAAGCTGTAAAAATTATCCATATTGTCTTTAACAGGTTTAAAGCCAAGCTGCTCATCCGTATCTGCATTGTAAAAGGCATTGGGGTCAATAGCCGGCGCTCTAAAAAGGGATTCCTGCACAGGCGGAGCATCCCACATGGCTTGCTGATTTAAAATATTTTCATTTGTTTCTTGAGCAGTATTATAAGAAAACTGCGTTTCGGGGCTTTTTTTACCCGCATTCTCCTGCATATTGTTTTCAGGCGAACGGTTTTGCTCAATACTCTGCATGGCTTGCATGCGTTTTTTATCGTTTAATTTTTGTATGTAAATAATAGGGTTGAATTTTATTAACGCAAAAAATAATACCGATGCAACAATCGCTATAAGCATTATACCGCCTGCCTTGCCAAGCAGCTTCCATAGCGGAAACGCTATAAGCATGCCTATCCAGCCGCCGCCGGGCAGCGGTGTTGCCCGCCCGCCAAACTGCGCAAATGCCGCGTTTAAATATGCGCCATAGCTTGTAGGATTGTTGTGTTTCATATAGTGGATGTTTAAGTTAAGGGTGAAATCCATAAGCGTTCCATAGCCTGTAACGCTGCTTATTAGCGTAATAAACGCTAAAATGCAAATGTATAAAAACAGGCTTAGCAAAGCAGGCTTAAGCGATGCGCGCCTTTTTGATGACACTGCAAGCGCGGCACCAAGGGCTATCAAGAGAAATGGCAGAGGAACATGAAAATTTCCCGCAAGGCTTATGACAAGGCTTTTAAAAAAAGCAAGCGAACGGGTTGTGGTAGGCGCAGAAATGCCAAGCAAAAAGCAAACGCCTACGGTTATAAAAACAACAGCCAGGCAAAGAGTAAAAACCCCTCCCCTGTCCGTAGAACGGATATTTTGCTGTGCTTTGCTTCTTGTGCTCACTATGCCCCTTCTTTCTGTATAAGCAGCGCTGTAAATACATCCTGTTTATCTATGGTTATCATAACGCTAAAGCCGTTAAAATTATACATTAAACCTTCCCCTTCGGGTACAAAATACTGTTCAGCGGCAACTCCTTCAAGCGGCAGCACTGCAATAGGTTCGCCGAAGGATTTAATTATATCTCGTTTTTTCGAAATATCTATTACGCATCCTGCAATAGCCATTCTTTTTGCGAGAATGCCGCTTACAGCCGTATCGCCGTCATTTACAATAGGATATATGCTTCTGAATTCCGGTGCTTCAAGCACATAGCGTTCAGCAGAAACAAAGCGTTCAGGGTCTGTAAGCTCTTTGTAGTTTTCAAGCACTTCCTGTATGGGCTTTCCTAATATATTTGGAACATTTGGAAGCTCGCCCTTAGATAAATTTTCTTTATCAAGTTCAGAGTTATCTAAATTAAATACATCGAGTTTTGATAAAAGGCTGCCATCGCTTAAGTTAAGCATATCTCCTAATTCATAATAATAAAATGAAAATGCAGCTGACCTATCCGACAAAAACTTGAAGCTGTTTTGAGGATAGCTTATTGTTATGCCGTTTTTTGTAAGCACCGACCTATTTATAGGAACAGGAAATGCTTCTGAAATATCGTAAAAAGACATATTGTCGAGTTCGTCATCAAGCCATTCGTCTATCTTTTTCTGTGCGCATGAATTAAATATATCGTTAGTTTCAACCGGCTCTCCTGTTTCTAAAAAAAACATAAGCGGAATATATTCATGCCCGCGCATGCCGGATATAAGCCTTCCTTCAACTGAAATAAGCGCGCTAAAAATATACGGAACGCCTTCAGAAGTCAATATGCAGGCTTCGCTTGATATTTTAGTGCCGCTCCCATGCTCATGCTTGCCGATGGCAATAAAATTATCCACATTGGCTGCCTGCTTTATTGTGTCATTTATTTTTTGCTCTACATCAGTATTTTCAAGCCCTTTCAGCTTAGGGTACTGCAGCTTTACATTGCCGGATATTTCCTCTATAAATTCAATTTGCGTTTGAATATTAGCTGCTGTGCTTTCAGCAGCTTCGATTAAAGGCGAAGCTATATTTAGCTCCCCTTCAACAGGCGTTTGCGCAAAGGCCGCTGCCGGCATAAGAAGCGCAACGAGTATTATGCTTAGGCGTTTTATTGTCTTCATGGCAAGCCCTCCTGCAAATATTGTAGCTTAAACCATGAATTGTTTCAAGTTTAATACGCAATGTTTATATATTATTACACATAAAAGATATAGTCTGCTACTTTTCAGCAGGGCCAATAAGCGCCTTTGCACAAGGCATGCGAAGCAGCTCCGACACTTTTTGCACATCATATTCAGTAACCGCATCAATTTTACTAAGCGTTTCAGACAGACTTATATATCTTTTAAGATTTATTTCCTGTTCCCCTAAGTCGTGCATGCGGTACATAAGGCTTTCGCTGGCTGTTACAGCAGATGTTTTCACCTGTATTTTTGCATAATCAAGTTCTTCGTGTTTTATGCCTTTTGCTTTTAATTTTTCAATCTGCTCATATATTTCATTTTCGACTTTTTCTAAATTTTCAGGTTTGCATGCAGCATAAACTATAAAATCTCCAATGTGGGGATAAGTAGTGTAGCTTGAATACACCTGATAAGCTAAAGCGTGTTCTTCCCTTATGCTCTGGAAAAGCCTTGAGGACAGCCCTCCGCCAAGTATGGTTGAAAGCATGGACATTGCGTATATTTTCTTATCTCCTTCAGCTACGCCGCGAAAGCCCAAGCATATATGCGCCTGTTCCATTTCTTTTTTTACATAAATCTTTTTAGGTTCCAACAAAAATTTATTTTTTGGATAAACCGCTTCGCAGCCTTTATCCCAAGAAGAAAAGCATTGCTCTATTTTTGCTTTAACCTTTTCTTTGTTAAAATTGCCTGCGACAATTACAAGCGCATTATTTGCCACATAGTATTTTTTTCTAAATGCCTTCAGCCTATGCTTTTCGCAGTTAAGCAGCGTTTCCTTTTCGCCTAATATGGTTTCAGACAAGCTTCCTTCGTACAGCGCCTTATTTATAAGGTCGAATATGTTTTCTTCCGGAGAGTCTTCAACCATGGCTATTTCTTCAGCTATTACGCGCTTTTCTTTTTGAAACGATTCGTCATCTAAGGCAGAATTTAGCACAATGTCCGCTAAGAGCTCAAGGCACGGATCTATTTCGTCTGGCAAAACCCTTGCGTAATACATGGTGCTTGTGCGGTCTGTGGCGGCGTTCACCTGCCCGCCCAAGGCGTCCATCTGCTTGGCGAGCTGTTTTGCATCCCTTGTAAAGGTGCCCTTAAACGCCATATGTTCCATAAAGTGCGAAAGGCCATTTTCTTCTTTGCTTTCAAGCATTGACCCTGCTTTAACCCATACGCTTGCGGCAGCGGAATAGCTGTTTTTGTCAAGCTCCAATATTACTCCAAGACCGTTTGGAAGTTTGTAGCGTTCTATCATCTATACCTTTCCAAATAAACAAGACCTGCGAAAACCGCAGGCGTTGTTTTAAATTATCTGTTGCTTTAGTTGTTTCTGTCGCGGCTTTGGCCGTCTCTGCGCGGCGGGCGGCGGCGTTCCGAACCTCCGCGCGATTTGCGCGGCTTGTACTCCATATCGTTGCGAAGAAGGTTTATCCTGCCTTGTGAGTCTATTTCGGATACCTTTACTTCTATGGTGTCGCCAATATTTAGCACATCTTCAACCTTATTGACATGTTCGTTTGAAAGCTTGCTTATATGCAGCAGACCGTCTTTGCCCGGCAAAAGTTCTATAAAGGCGCCCATGTTGCTAAGTATCCTTACAACTTTGCCCATATACACTTCGCCGACTTCTATGTCTTTTGCTATGCCTTCGACTATGCTCTTGGCGCGCAGGCCTGCAGCCTCATCGTTTGTTGCAATGGCAACACGCCCGTCGTCTTCTATATCTATCTTGACGCCGGTTTCTTCTATTATCTTGTTTATTACTTTGCCGCCGGAGCCTATTACATCTCTTATCTTGTCGGGGTTAATCGTAAATGTAATAATCTTTGGCGCATAGGGGCTTAAATGCTTGCTGGGTTCAGGCTTTGCTTCAAGCATTATTTTTAAGATATGAAGCCTGCCCTGCAGGGCCTGTTCAAGCGCTGTTTTTAATATGGTCTTGTCGATGCCTGAAATTTTAATATCCATCTGCACGGCCGTTATGCCGTTTTGCGTGCCGGCTACTTTAAAGTCCATATCGCCTAAAAAGTCTTCAAGGCCTTGGATATCTGTAAGCACTACGACTTTGCCCGTTTGTTCGTCCTTAATAAGGCCCATTGCAACGCCCGCAACAGGAGCTTTTATCTGCACGCCCGCATCCATAAGAGACAGCGTGCTGCCGCATACGGAAGCCATGGATGAAGAGCCGTTGCTCGATAAAATTTCGCTTACAAGGCGGATAGCGTATGGGAATTCTTCTTCGCTAGGTATTACGGGAAGCAATGCCCTTTCAGCCAGCGCGCCGTGCCCTATTTCACGCCTGCCGGGAGATCTGAGCCTTCCGGTCTCGCCTGTGCAGTACGGCGGGAAATTGTAGTGGTGTATATAGCGCTTTGTGTCCTCATTGGAAAGGCCGTCAAGCATCTGCGCTTCTCTTAGCGTGCCAAGCGTTGTAACGGTAAGCGCCTGGGTTTGCCCGCGGGTAAATACGGCGCTCCCGTGGGTGCGCGGCAAAATCCCCGTTTCGCACCATATGGGGCGCACTTCTTTAACGGTTCTTCCGTCCGGGCGTATGCCCTGGTCTACTATTTTGCGGCGCATAACTTCTTTGTTAAGGTCATAAAGAGCGTCCGCAATTTCTTGTTCTCTTCCTTCAAAGCTTTCGGCAAAATGCTCCTGAACTTCCTGAGCGATCTGCTTTTCCCTCGCCTGCCTCTCCTTTCGGTCGAAGGTGTCAAAAGCCCACTGCACTTTAGAAAGCGCAAACTCTCTAACGGCTTCTTTTATATCTTCGCCTGTAAGAGCAAGCGGAAACTCCTTTTTGGGCTTGCCTATTTCTTCTGCTATTTTCTTTTGGAAGGCGCATATTTCTTTTATGCTTTCATGCCCTAATAATATTGCGTCAAGCAGCACATCTTCGGATATTTCTTCCGCTCCGCCTTCAACCATCATTATGGCGTCTTCAGTTCCTGCAACCGTTAAATGCAATATGCTATTTTGGCGTTCCAATTCATCAGGGTTTATAACAAACTGGCCGTCTACGAGCCCTACTTCAACAGCGCCTATAGGGCCGTTCCACGGTATATCGCTAACCGCTATTGCAGCGGAGGAACCTATCATTGCGGGGATATCCGGCGGCACATCCTGGTCAACCGACAGCGCCGTAGCTATAACCTGCACATCGTTTCTCATGCCTTTGGGGAAAAGCGGGCGCAGGGGCCTGTCTATAAGGCGGCATGTAAGTATGCCTTTTTCGCTGGGTCTTCCTTCTCTGCGTATAAAGCCGCCTGGTATTTTGCCCACCGAATAAAGCTTTTCTTCAAAATCAACCGTGAGCGGGAAAAAGTCCGTCCCCTCGCGCGGTTCTTCTGATGCGGTTACGTTTACCATAATAACCGTATCTCCGTAGTGTACAAGCACTGTGCCGTTTGCCTGCTGTGCGTATTTGCCGAACTCCAGGGTTATTTCCCTGCCGGCAAAATCCATAGTATATTTTTTATGTTCCATTCTCTTCCTCTCCGGCGCACTCGCAGCGCGCCTAACACCTTACTCATAAAAAGAAAACCGGACAACAGGGCGTTCTCCGGTTAATTTTAGTTTTATTTGCGCAGCCCCAGCTTTGCGATTAGTTCACGGTAGCGTTCAATATCCGTACGCATAAGGTAGTCGAGCAAACCGCGCCGCTGACCGACCATAAGCAAAAGCCCGCGCCTTGAATGATGGTCGTTCTTGTTTTCCTTTAAATGCTCGTTAAGATGGTTTATCCTATGCGTAAGCAGTGCTATCTGCACATCGGGCGAACCAGTGTCGTTCTCGTGGCGTCCATACTCTTTGATAATCTGCGCTTTGATTTCTTTATCCATAATAATCCTCCTAATATTGGGGCGGCAGCCCTATTATCTCCAAGAACTGCCGCGCGCGTTGGAGAATCGCAGCCCGGCGTTCCGGTTCAAACCGCGTGAACACTATACCACGGTTTTCGTTTTTTGTAAACCATCGGGAATCGCGGCTTTTTAATTTCTACCTTTATAATAAACGCTGTCTGCGGCATATCGCACGGCTTGAAACTTCTGCCTATCTTGTGATAAACTTTGCTTGCAGGCACTTGCGCAAATGCGCAAGCCGGGAGGAAGATATGGCAAGAACTGAACTTAACGATATTTTTGATAAAAAGGATTTATACCTTTGGCTTAAAAGCATACCAAAGCGCATAAGCTTAAGACATTTTACGGAGAATACTCCTTCCGATGCCGTAAGCACGCTTGAATATAAGCTTGCGCGCATGCATTTTGAAGGCGTTCGCCTACAGATAGCTAAAAACGACGGCCCTAAGGATATAATAATACCGCTGCCGTTTTTTCCCGCGTTTGAAAATGTTTATTACTATATTGCTGTGATAGCAGACGCTACCATGCCTTTAAGCGCTTTTTACGCGGGAATTGCGGGCGAAGCCATGGCGCTTGAAGCGACAAGCTTAGGGCTCAACTCATGCTGGATGAGCGGAAACTTTAAAAGAAGCGCCTGCGAAATAAAATTGAGAGAAGAAGAAAAACTTATCGCCATAATGCCCTTTGGGGCGCCCTTAGGCAGCAATAAGAGCAAGGATAGGAAAAGCCTTAACGCGCTTTGCAGGGATAACCCAAGCACTTGGCCTTTGTGGGCTTACAACGCGGCAGAAGCCGTGCGCCGTGCGCCTTCAGCTATGAACAGGCAGCCCTGGCGCTTTGATTTTACGGGGAACACGCTTCGCATTCAGTTTAAAAAGATAAACAGCCTCGATGCAGGTATTGCCTGCCTGCACGCTATTTGCAGCTTAAACAGCATAAAGCACCGCTGTTTTATAGATATTAAATCAAACTGCTGCGACTTTTTTGTAGGAGACGATTAATGACTTTGTTTGACTTTGCCGAAAGAGACGACAGCAAAAACCGTCCGCTTGCAGACCGCATGCGCCCGCGCAATTTGGACGAATTTTTCGGGCAGGAGCATATAGTAGGCAAGGGGCGGCTGCTTCGCCGAGCAATAGAAATAGACAGGCTTACAAGCAGCATATTCTGGGGTCCTCCGGGCACCGGAAAAACAACGCTTGCAAATGTGATAGCACAGCTTACCAAATCCGCCTTTGTAAGGATGAACGCCGTTACAAGCGGCGTTGCAGATGTGCGCGAAGTGTTAAAGCAGGCTAAAGACAGGCAAAAAATGTATGGCAGGTCCACCTATCTTTTGCTTGACGAATGCCACCGCTGGAGCAAGGCGCAGTCTGACAGCATACTGCCCGCAATAGAGCAGGGAATAATAAAATTTATAGGCTCTACAACGGAAAACCCTATGGTATCCATGACGCCTGCCATAGTTTCCCGCTGCAGGCTGTTTGAGTTTAAACCGCTAAACCAGAAAGACATAGAAAACATCTTGCTTTTCGCTATTAAAGACAGCGAGCGCGGCCTTGGCAAATTGAACATAGAAATAGAAGAAGACGCGCTTAGGCATTTGGTGTTCGTGTCCAACGGGGACGCGCGCATGGCGCTTAACGCACTGGAATTAGCGGCGCTTACAACGCCTACCGTAAAAGGCAAGATTTTAATCACCCTTAACATAGCGCAGGAGAGCATACAAAAACCCGTATTGCGCATGGACGACAACCTGTACTACGATATGCTTTCCGCGTTTTGCAAATCGCTTCGCGGTTCGGATAGCGACGCTGCGCTTTTATGGTTTTCGCGCCTTTTATACGCAGGCTGCGACCCAATGCTGTTAGCCAGGCGCATAATAGCCCACGCAAGCGAAGATGTAGGCCTTGCTAACCCCGATGCTATGGTGCAGGCGGTGTGTGCAGCGCAGGCATTAAAAATTATTGGCATGCCGGAAGCAAGGCTTAGCCTTACCCAGGCTATAATAGCCGTATGCGAGAGCCCAAAATCAAACAGCGTGGTTGTAGCTATGGGAAAGGCTGAAGCCGATGCGCAAAAAGGCGATTTGGGCGCAGTGCCTATGCACCTTCGCGACACGCATTATAAAGGCGCTGAAAAAACAGGCGCGGGCGAAGGCTACCTCTACCCGCACGACTTTGAAAACCACTATGTAAAGCAAAACTATATGCCCGAAGGCTTTGAAGATACCGTGTACTATACTCCCGGCAAATTAGGCTTTGAAAAAAACATTAAAAAACAAAAGGATAAATAATATGACACACCATTTTTTTGCATATCTTTCAAGAATGAAATATATAACGCGCTGGGGGCTTATGCGCAACACGCTGCCCGAAAACGATATGGAGCATTCCATGCAGGCGGCCATGTTCGCCCATGCTATAGCTGTAATAGGCAATGAACGCTATAACAGAAATTACGATGCGGAGCATATAATGGCGCTTGCGCTTTACCACGATTCAAGCGAAGTTATTACAGGCGATTTGCCAACCCCCGTAAAGCACAAC